>JAHYIZ010000015.1 GCA_019429405.1 Paracoccaceae bacterium | reverse complement strand
TAGGTGATTTGGACCTGATCCGCGTATCTCCATACCGGCCCGCGGCATGTGAAAAGCCGCACAGTGAGGCCTGACACATGACCGCACTCGATCACATGCCAAGAAGGTCAAAATTTTCCTTGCACAATGGGAGGCATCCACACATGGCTTCCGGTGATCTCGACGGCTCGGATTTCCAGCGTTTCCTCGTCGATCCCGGTCGTCTGCCGGAGTGCCATGCCGAACAGCACCTTCATCGAAAGGCACGTCTGAATGGCGGCATCACCGTAGGTCCGCTGGCGGCCGCGCCTGCCTGTCGGTGCGGCCTCCCAGTTCATCTCGGGGTCGAACCAGATCGTCAGCGAGCCCCGGCGCTTCAGCGCTTCATTGTAGGCTGGCCAGTTCCTGGTCTTGTAGGTCGTGGGTGTGGGTCTGCTCATGCAGCCCAGATACCACGCTGGATTCAAAAGATGAATCCCTCGCAGGATTTGTGCAACAGAGCCGGGTCGAAACTGACATGTGACGAAGTTCTCGCCGCTATCGAGGGGATGTCTCAGTGTTGGTCGTGGGCTTGCTCGCAACGCGAAGAATGTAGCGCAGCGCCGGTGAGCTGATGTCGGCATCGCTCTGGCGCGTTTCCTCAACAAGATAGGGCCCGAGCAGTGCGCCGATGGCGTTGCGTCTTAGGGCAGCGGGAAACACCTGCGTCGCCGTGCGGATCAAAGGGTCCGAGAAATAGCGGTTGCCATATCGGTGCAAGCGCCTGACACCGGGCATGACCGAGCGCGTCAAATCCTCGACCCGCTGCGTAACAAGCCCGACTTTGCAATATGCCTCGTCCCAGTCCTGCTGGTGCGCAAATCCCTGTGTAACGGCCGTTGTGACCTCGTAAAGGCGCACGGCGGTTGCGATTTCTTCGTGCATGTCAACGAGCGGCACCGCCCGCTGGGCATCGAACACCACATGCGTGCCACCCGGTGAAAGCGCCTGAGCGATGCTCCGCGCGACAACGCCCCTGTCGCGGGCGTAGCACAATGTTTCAATGCCGAACACGAGATCGAACCGCCCCAGCTCCGCCGGGATCGGCTCGAAGCTGCCCTGAACAAAGGCGATGTTGCTGAGTTTCGCTGCCTTCTTGCGCGAGCTGGCAACGTGGCGGTCGAGCAGGTCCAGGCCGACAAACGAAACCTTCGGACACGCGCGCGCGAGGTGGATCAGATTGAAACCTTGGCCAGACCCTAGCTCCAACACGCGGGTGGCGCCGGTCTCATGGATCAAGTCCTTGATGAATGCGGCCTGCGCAAGAAAATCTTCGGTATGCAGATCAGTGCCCGAACTGAGCGCGAGATGCATGCAGCCATCTGCCGAATGAACCCAGCGATAGCCACGTTCGGAATCCACATAGTACTGCTCTACTGATACCGCGTCTGTGCCGGCCAAGACCCGATTCACGCCGAATATGCGGTCAATCATTGCCAGCGCTTCGGACAGCGGTGGTAGCGCTTCAGGCCGCGGCAAACCTCCAACCGAGGCCCGAAACGGGGGCCGCGTGCCACGGGCGTCTACCTTGGTCGCTGACAGTACATTGGCTGCAGATCTACTGCTTGCGTTGCTTATATTCATAACGATACCCATACCCATACCCATATGCCCCGTGCGCCTTTCTGGGGTCGAAGCTGTTGAGCACAGCGCCCGACATACGCACACCCGCCGATGCGAAGGTCTTTATCGCCGCCTCAACCTCGGAAAGCGGGGTGATGTCGTGCTTCACCACCAGAATTGTCGAGCCTGTGTTGCGCCCCAATATCACCGGATCGGTGACCGCCAGCGCAGGCGGGCTGTCGAAAATCGTCAGATCGTAATTCTGTGCGCACCAGTCGATCAGCCTTGAAAGCTCGCTGCGCATCAGCAATTCCGACGGGTTAGGCGGGTAGCGCCCGGTGGGCAGAAAGAACAGACCCTCCAACGGCCCCTGCACGATGGCCTCTTCGATGCGCAGATCGCCCGCCAGAACCTCGCTCAGGCCTGGCTGGTTGCGGGCCAGGTCAAAATGGCGCCTGAGCTGGCCGCGGCGCAGGTCGGCATCAATCAGGCAGACGCGCTGCCCCGCCTGTGCCGCAACGATCGCAAGGTTTACGGAAAGAAAGCTCTTGCCGGCACCGGGGTGCGACGAGGCGACGGTCAGCGTCGGCGTGCGCGCATCAAGCATGCCAAAGTGCAGGCTGGTGCGCAGAGAACGCAGCGCCTCGACCGTGAGATCGGCGCTTTGTTCAAGCGCGAAGATCGGCAGCTTGCCCTGCCGCTTTCCACCCGAATCCGCGGCCTTGTTGTAATTGATCGTTGCCAGAACCGGCAGCCCGAGGTTTTCAAGCTCCGACGCATCGCGCACACCCCTGCGCATCCAGCCCCGGATCAGCACCAGCGCAACCCCCGCCATCGCCCCAAGAACCAGCCCGAGCGCAAGGATCAGCGCCTTGCGCGGCGCCACCGCCAGCGTGGCGGAGGCAGCGCTGTCGATGATGCGCACGTTGCCGATGGTGCTGGCGCGCAGCACTTCCACCTCCTGGGCGCGGGTCAGAAGCTCGGTGTAGATGCCCTGCGCCAGTTCGACAGCGCTGCTCAGGTTCAGAATCTGGCGCTGCGTTTCAGGCAGCGCGCCGACCTGAAGGCGCAGGTCCGCCAGACGCACCTCGAGCCGCGCGCGCTCGTCGAGCAACTGGCGATAGGCCGGGTGCGCCGGGGTATAGCGCTGGGCAACCTCGTCCTCCTGGCGCTGCAATTGGACAAGCTCGCCCTCGATGCGTGTGATCTGGCCCAAAATGGCTTGGGTCTCCAGCGTCAGGTCGACGGTGACCTGCTGCTGGCGAAAGGCGTTCAGGGCGGCCTCTGCCGCGCGCAGGTCGCGCTCGGCCTGCGGCAGTTGCTGGCGGATGAATGCAAGGCTGCTTTCGGCCTCGGCGGCGCTGCGGGCGACGTTTTGGCGCAGATAGGCCTGGATGATCGCGTTCAGGGCGCGCGCGTTGCCCTGACGGTCTGCACCGGTCAGGCGGACCTCCAATATCCCAGAGGCGCGGCCTCGTTCACTGACCGAAAGGCGTTCACGCAGATCAGCAATCGCGCGAATTTCGTCGAGCTGCGTGAGAGCAAAGCTGCGCCCTGCTGGCGCCGCGATTTCCGATACCGCCAGCGAAAAGCCGGTCTCGGGCAGGCTGCTTGCCTGCCCGACCGTTCCTGCCAGCATCTGACCGTCTGGCAGGGTCAGTCTGAAATGCTGGCTGTCGATAACATCAAGCGACAGATCTTGATTCAGCCAGCCCGGCGGCACCACGAGTTGGTCGAGCAGCACGCGGTCGCCTTTACGGGCAAATCTGTCTGCCAGCAGCGTATCGACAAATGGCAGATCGTAGCGGGCGATCATCGTGCCGATCAGCGGCACAAGCGTGGGCGAAACGCGCCAATCGAGGTTGAGATCGGCAACCGCCTGGCCCAGAACCATCCGCGAATTCAGGATCTCGATTTCGGTAACGCTGCGCGGATCAGAGGCGACCATATCCGAAAGGCTCGAGGGCAAAGCGAGCGCGCCGCTACGCTCTTCGAGTTGCAGCAGCGCGTCGGCCTGGAACGTCGGCCTGGTATTTGCAACAAAAAACGCCGCGGCCGCAGTCCCGAGGACCATGCAAAGCACAATCAGCGTCTTGCCGGCCCAGAGCGTGCCGATCAGTTGGCCGATGTCGATTTCGTCGTCATTTTCGGGGGGCGGCATGGTCATGCGGTTTTGCTCGCCCCCGCCGCTGGCCTGAACTCTGGCGCTCGGCATCAGTTTTCCGTCCATGGCGTCAGCCCCTTCCTTGCGGCGCAAGCCTGGCGGCCCAGTCTGATGCGGCGGCATCGATCTGGGTAAACACCTCTTCATGAAAGGCGCGCGAGCGTTGATAGGGATCGGCAATCCCGGTGCCGCCGCGCCAGTGATCGAACAGCATCACGCGGCCGGACAAGTCCGGGGCGGTGCGGATGATCTCGCGTCGGTGCCCCGGTTCCATGACCAAAATCAGATCATGCGCCAGACCGATCTCATGCGTGAACTGGCGGGCGATGTGCCCCGCCAACGAAACGCCATGCTCCGCGGCGACCGCGCTGGCGGTCTCGTCGGCGTCATGCCCGCCAAGCGCGGCTATGCCCGCCGACGCAACGGTGATTGCAGAGCCCCGATCCGCGAGCCGCGCAGCAAGCAGCCTTTCGCCAAGTGGCGAGCGGCAAATATTTCCGACACAAGTGACAAGAACCGAATGAAACAAACAACCAATCTCCGCGTCAATTTCCGATTGAATCAACCGCTCCAACGGCCTGAACAGTGGGAAGCAAACGAACAATAGTGTCGTTCCAGCGCTGCAGCGGCGAGCGCAGCACATAGACCACATCACCGGGTTCGAGCACGAACCGCGTGCCCAGCAACAACCCCGCCGGGTTTGACGTGTCGAGCTGAAACACCCGCGTTCTGGCCCCGTTGGCGCGGAACACCAGCACGCCGCGGGTATCGGCGCGAATCTGTTGCATGCCGCCAAGCCGGGTTACAGCCTGCACCAGCGTAATCGGTTCGCGCGACAGGTCGATTACGTCGGGGCGGGCGATTTCGCCCAAGAGATAGGCTTCTTCGGAACGCAAACGTGGCACGCTGACCACATCGCCATTGCGCAGCACAGGGTTATTCTGGCGCAATCCGCCCGAAAGAAACCCTTGCACATCGACATGGTAGACACGGCCGTCACGCTGCACAGCCACCGTGCGCGGGTCGGCTAGAGCGGTGAAACCGCCTGCGGCATTGATCGCCTCAATCAAGGAAAGCGGAATGGCCGTAAGCGGCTGCCGGTTTGGCGCCCGGACCTCGCCCGAGACAACGACCGCCTGCGAGTTATATGCCGCAATCCGAACCTCTACCTGTGGATCTGGTATGTAGGTCGCCAGACGTTGCAATATGTCGCCCCGGATTTGCTCGATTTGGGCGCCTGCTGCCTGAACGCTGCCGATAAAGGGATAGCTGAAGCTTCCGCTGCTGCTGACCTGAAAGCCGCTTTCTTCGGCGCTGCGTTGCGGCCCCGCAGGTAACGTAAGTTCGGGGTGGTTGAACACGATCACCGACAAAACGTCGCCTGGGCCGACCAGATAGCTCCATTGGTTACCGGTCGGCAGCGACGAGGCCCGATGCCCGCGCGCCGGTCGCGAAAAACTTTCGATGTTCGACGCATCAAGGATGATCACTTCGACATCGTCGCCCAGCGCCTGCTGCCCTTCCGGGGTAGTCGGAAAGCGCACATAGCCGTCTGAACATCCCACCAGCAACGCCGCAAAGGCGAGCAACGCGAAAAACCGGCCGAAAGCGGAAATGGCGGCAGTGCTGCTCGGCGCACGGCGCACCTGCGCCATCCGGCCCTGAACCGGTTCGACATTTGCCATGTGTCAGCCCCCCAACCTTGCTCGCCCTGCGCGGTGCGTGGCCCCTACGAGGCACAACCGGCGCGGTATAGCACCACTGCCTAGAGGCAGATTTGCCGCGGGGCCAGAAGATTCTGGCCGCCTGACGGTGACCCGGTCTTTGTTCGCCAGAAGGCCGGTTCCATCAATCATTGAGGTAAACACCCGGTTAGCAGGCGCAAAAAGCTATACTTCCGCAGAAAAACCACGGCCCGCCTGTGGCGCCATGTCGCTGCGCCATGGGCTCGATCGCGTGTGAGTATCCCTGCTTTCACCGGCGCGTTCTCGCAATCCAGGCCACCAGCGGATGTGTCGCCGCGAACATTGCAAGGAAGGAACCAAGCATGATCCACGCCGCGACAGGTCTGTTCCACAGCGCCACCCCAGCCGCAATCGGCGGCAAAATCAAGGGCACCATCAAAAGCGTCGTCAGGGGGTTTGAGCGGCTGCGCCCTCGGTAGCCGAACCAGATGATGTCGAGAGCGCGGCGGATCAATTGGTGCAGGTGCATGCGGTCAGGCTGCAGCACCGAAACGTGGGCCGCCACCCGGCGCAAGACGGTGTGCATGACATCGGCAATCGGCCAGAACAGCACCAGAAGCAGCGCCGGAACCGCCACCTCGGTTGACCGCCACGCAAGCAGCACCATGAGGCAGACCAGCAGATGCCCCATTCCATAGGCGCCCGCGTCGCCAAGGAACATCCTCGCCACAGGCCAGTTGACCAGGAAAAAACCGGTCGCCGCCGCGGCCAACAGCAGTGCCACTGCCATGATGTCTGCTTCCGACGCGCGCGCGGCGATTGCGGCAAGGCCGAGAGCCGCAGACACGACGACGATGGAGGAAAGGCCATTCATGCCATCGATCAGGTTGACTGCGTGACAAAACACAGCCGAAAAGACAACCGTCATCGCCATCGCCACCAGTGGTGCGGACATCGCCCAGTCCAGCCCCGGGAAATTACCTCGGGGCACCCAAGCACCTAGCAACCACACGGCCGCAACGGCGGAGAAGATCGCGGCGACAAAGCGCCCACGCGGCGAGACGCCCCGACCCAGGTCTTCGGTCAGTCCTGCCACCAAAACGGGTGCGGCTGAAAGCAGCCAGAGCGGCGCAAAGTGATCTGGTCCGGTCCATTCGGTCAGGGCAATACCAACCACAAGGCCGGTGATCGCCGCGACCCCTCCAATCCGCAATGGCTCACCTACATGCGACGATTGCCTTGCTCCTGCGTCGCCGCGCGACTGCACCGCACGGGCAACGCTTTCTTCGAATCGAAGCGCAACAATCGCGAATGCAAACGAACAAAAAGTCGTCAGTATCATCAACATGATGGAACTCACTCAGCGCACGTCGTGTTAACGACCAGCGGCGCAAATTTCAGCCGGAGCAATTATTAACATTTTGTTAACAAGTTTTTTCTGCTCGGTCAACTTCAGGGCGTGTCTCAAAAGGTGTGGAAATTCGCCGGCCAAGCGCACCGGGCTGATTGATCTGGGCCAGATCCGGCGGCGGAACTCCTCGCTTCGCAGCTCTTTGGCGTTGGTCGTCCGGGCTGATTTCCACTCGGATGTGTCAAGGCGGGGGGAGGTAAAAAGGCGGTCCCTGGCCGTATTCAGGCTTTTCGTGACCGAGTGGCTCTTCAGGAGCCACTGCGCAAAATGGCCTTGCAACGTGTGTTCACATCGGCTGCGGCGGTGCCCGTGCCGCGCGGCGCGTGACTTCGCACGCAGGGCTTGTTATTCGGGTGCTGCATTGAACCGATGGCTGCGAGGCGCTTTTCTTGGAAATGGAACCCACATCGCTTGCGGGCGTCATGCTCCTGACGCCGAGGGTTTTCGGCGATGCGCGGGGGCAGTTCTGCGAAACCTGGAGCCGTGCCGCGCTTGCCCGGCTCGGGCTCGAGCTGGATTTCGTGCAGGACAACCAATCCGTCAGCCTCGCCGCCGGCACGCTGCGCGGGCTGCACTATCAGGCGCCGCCGCATGCACAAGACAAACTGGTGCGGGTCGGCCTTGGCGCCATCTGGGATGTGGCGGTCGATGTGCGCGTCGGGTCACCGATGTATGGCAAATCGGTGGGGGTCGAGCTTTCGGCTGAAAATGGCCGCCAGCTGCTCGTCCCCAAGGGCTTCTTGCATGGCTTCGTGACGCGCGTGCCGGGCACGCTGGTGCTTTACAAGACGACCGATATCTATGCGCCCGACTGTGACGGCGCCGTGCATTTCGCTGACCCCGATCTGGGCATCGACTGGGGCATTGCACCCGATCAGGTCGTTCTCTCGGCCAAGGACGCCAGCGCAACGCGGCTGACCGACTGGTCAAGCCCCTTTGACTATGAGGGCTGAGCCATGAAGGTGCTGGTCACGGGCGGTGCGGGTTTTATCGGGTCAGCGGTGGTGCGCCGCGCGATTGCCGACGGGTACGCGGTCGTCAATGTCGATTGCCTGACCTACGCCGCCTGCCTGGATAACGTGGCCAGTGTTGCCGGGCATCCGCGCTATGCGTTTGTGCAGGCCGACATTCGTGATGCCGAGGCAATGGCGGGCGTGTTCGCCATACATCGCCCCGATGCGGTGATGCATCTGGCCGCTGAAACGCACGTTGATCGGTCGATCGACGGGCCCGGCGCCTTCATTGATACCAACGTGCGCGGCACCTTCGTGCTGCTGGAAGCGGCGCGGGCCTATTGGGCGGCGCAGGGCAAGCCTTCGCAATTTCGCTTTCATCATATCTCGACCGATGAGGTTTTCGGCTCGCTGGGCGCGACCGGGCAGTTTAGCGAAACCTCGCCCTATGCGCCAAACTCGCCCTATGCGGCATCCAAAGCGGCCTCGGACCATCTGGTGCGCGCCTGGGGCGAGACCTACGGGCTGCCCTATGTGCTGTCCAATTGCTCAAACAACTACGGGCCGTTTCAGTTTCCCGAGAAGCTGATTCCGCTGGTGATCTTGCGCGCGCTGGCGGGCGCGCCGATCCCGGTTTACGGGCAGGGCCAAAACGTGCGCGACTGGCTTTATGTCGAAGACCATGCTGACGCGCTGATGTGTGTGCTGCAACGGGGCGAGAACCACCGCAGCTACGCCATCGGCGGCCAGAGCGAAGCCCGCAACATTGATATTGTCACCCGTATCTGTGCCATCCTCGACTCCATAAGGCCAAAGGCCAGCCGCTACGGCGACCAGATCTGCCATGTCGCCGACCGGCCCGGCCACGATCTGCGCTACGCGATCAATCCTGCCCGCATTCGCACCGAACTGGGCTGGCGGCCCAAGGTGACATTGGAGCAGGGGCTGGAACGCACCGTGCAGTGGTATCTCGACAACGCGCCGTGGTGGCAGGCGTTGCAAAGGCGCGACGGGGTCGGCGCACGGTTGGGGGTGCAGGGGTGATTCTGGTTTTCGGCAAGACCGGGCAAGTGGCCAGCGCGCTGCGACGCGGCGCCCGCGTGCGCGCGCTGGGTCGCGACGAAGCTGACCTTGCCGACCCCGAGGCTTGCGCCCGCATGATCGGCGATTTTGCGCCGCGCGCCGTCATCAACGCCGCCGCATGGACCGATGTTGACGGTGCCGAAGACGCCGAAGCCGCCGCCACGGTCGTCAACGGCGACGCCCCCGGCGCGATGGCGCGGGCTTGTGCAGAGCGCGAAATTCCGTTCATTCAGATCTCGACCGATTACGTCTTTGACGGTTCGGGCGCCGCCCCCTGGCGCCCTGACGGCCCGGTGGCACCATTAGGGGCCTATGGACGATCAAAGCTCGCAGGAGAACGCGCGGTGCGCGCGGCGGGCGGCACCAGCGCCATTCTGCGCACCTCATGGGTGTTCTCGGCTGAAGGAAGGAATTTCGTGAAAACGATGCTGCGGCTTGGCGCCGAGCGCGGGGCGGTGCGCGTGGTTGCCGACCAGATCGGCGGACCGACCGCGGCAAAGGATATCGCCGCCGCATGTCTGCAAATGGCGCATGCGCTGCTAACCCGGCGCGGGCTGGCCGGGGTTTACCATTTCAGCGGCGCCCCCGATGTCAGCTGGGCCGATTTTGCGCGCGAAATCTTTGCGCAGGCGGGCCTGCCCTGCGCGGTGCAAGATATCGACGGCGCCGATTACCCGCAAAAGGCACGCCGCCCCGGCAATTCCCGGCTTGATTGCAGCACGCTTGAGCGCGCCTTCAGCATTGCCCGCCCCGACTGGCGCGCAAGTCTTGGCCGGGTTCTGGATGACCTGAAAGGAACCACCCCATGACCGCACGCAAAGGCATCATCCTTGCCGGTGGGTCGGGCACCCGGCTTTATCCGATCACCACCGGCGTGTCGAAACAGTTGATGCCGATCTATGACAAACCGATGATCTACTACCCGCTGTCGGTGCTGATGCTGGCGGGCATCCGCGAGATCGCCATTATCACCACGCCGCGCGATCAAGAGCAGTTTCGCCGCGCGCTGGGCGACGGCAGCCAATGGGGGCTTGCGCTAAGCTATGTGGCGCAGCCGCACCCCGGCGGGTTGGCGCAGGCCTATACCCTGACCGAAGATTTTCTGGCCGGGGCGCCGTCATGCATGGTGCTGGGCGACAATATCTTTTTTGGCCATGGCCTTGCGGAAATGCTGTCCGAGGCCGATGCCCGCAGCACGGGCGGCACGATCTTCGGCTATCACGTCGCAGACCCCGAACGCTATGGCGTGGTGGCGATGGATGCGACCGGAAAGGTGACCGGCATCGTCGAAAAACCCGAGGTGCCACCTTCCGATTATGCAGTGACGGGCCTCTACTTTCTGGATGGTCAGGCCAGCGAGCGGGCGCGCCGGGTGCAACCGTCACAGCGCGGCGAGATGGAGATCGTCTCGCTGCTGGAAATGTATCTGAACGAAGGCACGCTGGAGGTAAAGCGCATGGGGCGCGGCTTTGCCTGGCTTGATACCGGCACCCATGACAGCTTGCTGGACGCCGCGAATTTCGTGCGCACCCTGCAAAAGCGGCAAGGCTTGCAGACCGGCAGCCCCGACGCGATTGCCTTTCAGAACGGCTGGATCGGCGCCAGCGATCTGCAGGCGATCGCGGCAACCTATGCCAAGAACGACTATGGCCGACATCTGCTTGGCCTCTTGGCGGACGGCGCCACACTGGAATAGCGCGCCTAGTCGGGGCGCACCCGCGCCGCCGTGCCATCGGCAAAAGCCGCAAGCCGGCCCCTCGCGGCGGGCTGGGTGTTGACCACGCCCGCCAGCACCGCCTCGGCATAGGCAGCATCAAGCCCCGACATGTTCTGCATGTGGCTGATGCCCGAACAGATCGCAAAATTGGAAAGCGGCGTGTTGGCGGCGATGCCTTGCGCAAGTGCCTGCGCCTTGTCCATGCTCGACCCCTCGACAAGGTATTGGCAGAGGCCAACCGCCACCGCCTCGGGGCCTTTGTAAATGCGCCCGGTCAGCATCATGTCAACCAAGCGCGCCTGCCCCACCAGACGCGCCACCCGGATGGTGGCACCACCGCCGGTAAAAAGGCCCCTGCTGCCCTCGGGCAAGGCAAAATAGGTCGAGGCGTCGGCAACCCTGATATGCGCCGCCGAGGCCAGCTCCAGCCCGCCGCCCACCACCGCACCTTTGAGCGCCGCAATGATCGGCACGCCGCCGTATTCCATCTTGTTGAAGGCCTCGTGCCAGCGCAGGCAGAGATGCATAAAGGCTTCGGCAGAACGGTCTTCGCGGTGATGTTCGACCAGATCAAGCCCGGCGCAGAAATGGTCACCCACAGCGGCAAGCACCACCGCGCGCACACCCGCGCGTGGAACGAGGCTGAAAACCTCGATCAGTTCCTCGATGGTGGCGGCATCAAGCGCGTTGCGCTTGGCCGCGCGGTTGAGCGTCACTGTGGCCACCCCCGCGCCATCAACCGCAAGCGTCAGGTTTTCAGGTTTCAGATCATCCAGTTGCATCGCGTGCCCCCTGCCGGTTCATGCCGCCAGAGTGGCGCGGAGGGGTGGCGATGTCCACCCGCCGCCGAATGGGTGGCGCAGCGGCGCTGTAGGGTTGACGCGGGCCCCGGCCCCGGAACAAACTGCGGCGAGCCACCCCGGAGGCACAACCGATGCCGATTGACCCCACCCCCCTGATTGTCCTTGCGCTTGCCGGGCTGTCCGGTGCGGCTCTGCTGATCTGGCTTTGGCGCGACCAGACGCGGCGGCAAGCCGCCCTGCGCGACATGGCGGCCCGGCGCGGCTGGCAGATTGCAATTACGCTGTCGCGCTTTGGCGCGCCCGAAAGAACCGTGCTGCGGCCCGAAGGCGAAACCCAGGGCCATTGGGAGCTGACCTGCCGACGCCAGCACAACGACGGGGGTGGCGTTTCCGAGGTTGCCTCAACCGAATACCTGCGCCCCGATCCGCGCTGGCGCGAAGGGCTGCTGGTGCTCGGCCCACCGCTGCCCGCCGAAACTTCCGCCATGGCCGGGCCGCTGCTGGCGATGATGCAGGGGCCGATGGGCGAGGCGCTGCTGGCCAAGCTGGTCGGTCCTGGGCTGGCGCATCAGGCCAGCCATCTGCGCCTGCTGCCCGAGGTGGCGGGTGCCACCGCGTTTGCCAGCCGCGACCCCGCAGACCGGGCCGACCCGGCGCAGATCGCAGCCATGCTGGCAACATGGCAAAGCCGAAAGTCGGGCGAGGCAGGGCGGCCAATACTGATCCTCGGCGCCGACGGCATGCGGCTGCGGCTGCGCCACCAGTTAAAGACCCCCGCCGAGATTGAAGCCTTCATTGATCTAGGCGCGGCGCTGGCAGAGGCTTTGGACCGCTGACCCGAGGCGGCAGGCCTGCGCGTGATCTGCGGGCGGCAAATGAAAAGGCCGCGCCCGTTGGCGCGGCCTTTTCTGCCAGCGGTGTGACGGCTCAGAGTTCGTCGAGCGCTTCGACCGCCTTTTCAAGCTCGGCCTTGGTGATTTCCTTGTCGGTCACCTTGGCACCGGCAACGATGAAATCAACCACCTTGTCTTCAAAGATCGGCGCGCGGAGTTGCTGCTGCATCTCGGGCGTTTTCTGCACATATTCAAAGAAAGCGCGTTCCTGCCCCGGATACTGGCGCGCCTGCGCAAGCACCGCCTGGGTCATTTCGGCGTCGGTCACTTCGATCTTTTCGTTGCGACCAAGCTCGGCCAGCAGCAGGCCAAGGCGCACCCGGCGTTCAGCCAGCCTCTTGTGCTCGTCGGTCGGCTCGACGGAATCGTGGTTGTGGCCGTGGTCGTCGGGGTGCTCTTCATGCCAGAGCGAATGCGCGATCTGCGCGGCCTCGGCTTCAACGAGGCTTTCAGGCAGATCAAACTTCACCTTGGTGTCAAGCTGGTCAAGTAAGGCCCGCTTCAAGAGCGCGCGCGCGGCGCCCTTGTATTCGGCCTCCAGACGCTCGGCGATCTGGGTCTTGAGCGCGGCAAGGTCTTCGGCGCCGTAGCGTTTGGCCAGCGCGTCGTCAATTTCGGCAGGTTTGGGCGCCTTGACCGCCTTCACGGTGCAGGCGAACACGGCTTCCTTGCCAGCAAGGTGGGCGGCGCCGTATTCAGCCGGGAAGGTGACGTTGACCGAAACCTCATCCCCCGCCTTCACCCCGACCAGCTGCGCCTCGAAGCCCGGAATGAACGAGTTTGAGCCGAGCACCAGCGGGTAATCTTCGGCCGCACCCCCTTCAAAGGCTTCGCCATCGACCGAGCCCTTGAAATCGATCACCACCTGATCGCCGTCCTTGGCCTTGGAGCCTTTCTTGCGGTCGTCAAAATTCTGCGCGTTCTTGGCGAGGTTTTCGAGCGCCTCGGCCACGGCAGCTTCGTCGGCCTTGACCGTGACCCGCTCCAGCGTGATGTCGGCCAGATCGACGCCAGGAATGGCGGGCAGCGCCTCATAGGAAACGCTGACCACGACGTCCTGGCCTTCTTTCCAGGTTTCGCCGTCAACCATGACCATTTTCGGCTGCATCGCCGGGCGGTCACCGGTGCTGGCAAAATGGTCCTGCATGGCAGTGTCGATGCTTTCCTGCATCGCATCGCTCAGCGTGCGGGTGCCAAACTGCTTGCGCAGCAATGCCATCGGCACCTTGCCCTTGCGGAAGCCCTTCATCTCGACCTCGGGGGCGGCCTCAAGAAGCTTTTCGGTGACTTTCGCTTCCAGCTCCGCTGCGGTCACGGTGAGCGTGTAGCCGCGCTTGAGGCCTTCGTTGAGGGTCTGGGTGACCTGCATGGGGGGTTCCTTCGTGCTTGGTGGCCGCCTCGCGCGGCATGTGCTAAATCAGCCGCCCTTCTATTGGGCGCGTGCCTTGCTGGCAAGGCGAAAAGGCAAACCCGCGTTGTGGCGGCGCAGAGCGTTTTCAGCGCCCAGATTCAGCGACCAGACGCGCGCACGCGCAGCAGCGCATAGCGCCCGCCCCGCAGCAGCAACCGCGTCAGCTCAAGCCAGAGCCGATACGGCAGCACAGTGAGGTATCGCCAGCGTGGCAGCTTTGAGGCGGCGACATCGCCCTGAATTTGCGAAACCGGCTCGCTGTGCTGGCTGACCGGAACCGGCACCACGAAAGCCGCGCGCAGGCCCGCGAGGTATTCCAGATCAAATGCAATATCCCACGCAAGCCGCATCGGCAGCAAACGCCGCACGAACCATGCGGCGGCGCGGCGGTTGATGACATAGGCCCCGGCGCCTTTTTCGCGGAAAAGCGCAACTGCCAGCTGGCGGCGCGCCGTCAGGCGGCGAAACGGCAGCATCGGGCCGCCGTTGACCGTTGAAAGGCGCAGCAGATCCCAGGCATCGCCCGCCCGAATCGCAGCGTCGATCAGCGCGATCAGATCGTCGGGCAGTTCGGCGTCATCTTCCAGGATCAGCGCATGGCTGGCCTGACTTTCCAGCAACCTGCGCGCGCAGGCGATATGGCTGAGGTAGCAGCCAACCTCTGCGGGAACGGTGCGCCGCCCGTGCAGAACCTTGTAGGAAAGTGCGCTGAACTCCGGGATCGGAAACCGCAAGTCGCGGCCATCGACCGCCGCTACGCGTTCAAACGTGATGCCTGCGGCCTGAAGCCGCGCGGTCATGCGGTCACGCCGGTCGGGCGCGCGGTCGAGATTGATCAGATAGACGGCAAGCTCGGCGCCAGTTTCGGGCAGTTTCATGGGGCCTCCGGGGCGGATGGTGAGTGCGGTAAAAGCACCCCGGCGGCACGCATGCAAGCAAATGCAGGGCCGAATGGTGCGGATGAAGGGACTCGAACCCCCACGCCTTGCGGCGCCAGAACCTAAATCTGGTGCGTCTACCAGTTTCGCCACACCCGCAACAGTCGCCCCTCTACCAGCCTATTGAACACGATGCGAGGGGGGTGCCGCAAAAAAGCCTCGCTGTTAACCGCGTCTTGGCCTATTGTTCAGAAAAAATATAAGGCAGGTTAAGCAGGATTACCCCATGTCGCAAATGACAACGGGGCGTGACGCGGGGCTGGAGCCCGGCGTACGCCATGACGTGCAGCACCACGCGGGCTTTGCGGCCATCGCGCAGGGCGCAAGCATCCTGACGCTCGATGGGGCGTTGCCGGTTGAATACCTCAACCCCGGTGACCGGATCGTGACCCGGTCAGGCGCGGTGCGGCTCAGGGCGGTGCATATGCAAATGGTGCATGGACCGATGATCCGGGTGGCGCCATCAAGCCTTGGCCATGACCGGCCCGGCCATGCGCTGCTCCTGTCCCCTGACACGCCGGTTCTGGTGCGCGACTGGCGCGCCAAGGTCATGTTCGGTGCGCAACAGACCATGGTCGCGGTTTCTCGGTTGGTCGATGGCGATCTTGTGACCCGTGTTTCCGGCGAGGGCCTGCGCAGTTTTTCACTCGAATTCGACACCGCACAGGTGATCTATGTCGACGGGGTCGAGGTAGGGTGTGCGGCGGCTACAGCAGAAATGGCGGCGGCGGCGGCCTGATGCCTTGCCCGGCCTTGGTGCCGCGCGCCCGCGCAAGGGCTGGCATCGCCCCCGGCGTTTAGCTGCAAAGTTTGCGCAAGACCCCCGGCAGCGCCTCGGGCAGGTCTTCGGCGATCAGGCCGGGGCCAAAGGCCAGCGCCGCCTCAAGATGCAGCCAAGCGGCGGTTTCGGCGGAGGCAAACGGCGCCGCGCCGCGCGCCAGAAGCCCGACAATCAGCCCCGCAAGCACATCCCCTGCCCCGGCAGTTGCCAGCCAAGGTGCCGCGCGGTCGTAGGCGGCGGCACTGAGCGTGCAGCGCCCGTCTGGCGCAGCGATGACCGTATCGGGGCCTTTGAGCAGCACCACACAGCCCGCGCGCGATGCCGCCGCGCGGGCGGCGTCAAGCTTGGAAAACCCCGGTTGCCCCGTTCTTGCGGCAAGGTCAGGGAAGAGCCGGGCAAACTCGCCCAGGTGCGGGGTCAGCACGCAGGCCGGGTGCAGCAGCGCAAAGAGCGCCTCAGGGTCTTCGGCAAATGTGCTGAGCGCATCGGCGTCAAGCACGGTAGCGCGGCGGGAGGACAGCGCCACCGGCACCATTTCGCGCGCGCGTGCCAGCCCAAGGCCGGGGCCAAGCAACAGCGCGTTCATGCGGGCGTCGGCGAGGATGCCGCGCAGGCTGTAGCCATCGGCCAGCGCCACCAGCATGACTGCGTCGAGCCGCGCGGCATTCTCGGCAAGCGCCGCCTGCGGGCAGGCGAGTGTCACCAGCCCCGCCCCCACCCGCAGCGCCGCGCGGGCGCCAAGACGGGCCGCCCCCCCCTTGCCCGCCCCCCCGGAAAGGATCAGCGCATGGCCGTAGTGGTATTTGTGCGCCTGCGCGCCCTTGCCAAGCAGCACGCTCGGCGCATCAAGCAGGCGGGTGCGCGGGGCGGCGGCGGGTGCCTCTGGCGGCAGATCCTGCGGCATTTCAGGCAGGCCGATGTCGGCCACCACCAGCTTGCCGCAGAGCGCCGGACCCTGGCCGAGATAATGACCGGGCTTGGCGGCATGGAAGGTGACGGTGAGGGCGGCAGCAAAATGCGGCGCCATGGTCAGGCCGGTATCTGCATCAAGCCCGGTGGGCAGGTCGATGGCGACCATGCGCGGGCCGTCCGGCGCGGCACAGGCAGCGAGGAGGCTCGCGTGGTGCTCGCTGGTTGCCATGGGCCGGGTCATGCCGATGCCAAAAATCGCGTCAACGACAAGGTCGTAATCGTGCTGTTCGGGCGCGAAAGCCGCATAGTCGGCGACAGGGCCGAGCGCGCGCCAGCGATTGCGCATGGTTTCGGCATCCGGGGGCATATGCACGGGGGCGGCATAGTGGAACAGCCGCACCGCCCAGCCCAGCCCGTGCAGCAGCCGCGCCACCACGAACCCGTCGCCGCCATTGTTGCCGGGCCCGCAGAGCACCACCGCGCGCGCCGGGGCAAGGCCAGGCCATTCGGCAGTGATGGCGGCGACCACGGCAGCGCCCGCGCGCTCCATCAGACCAAGCCCGGTGACGGCACCCGAGGCGATGGCGGCGGCTTCGATGGCGCGCATTTGGGCAGATGTGACAAGTTCGGTCATGTTTTTGCCTGCGAAGTTTGCAAATTGCCCGCGACGCGGGCGCTTTGCACAAAAAATAGGCGGTACGTTCGGAAACCGGCGCCCGCCCGCCGTTGCCCCAGCCTAGCCGATTGCCCGGCCCCCGCGAAAGTGGTCAGACGAGGCGGAACCATTTGAGGCGGGGAATCGCGACATGAAGAAGATCGAGGCGATCATCAAGCCGTTCAAGCTCGACGAGGTCAAGGAAGCTTTGCAGGAAGCGGGCATTCAGGGGTTGAGCGTGATCGAGGTGAAGGGTTTCGGGCGGCAAAAGGGCCATACCGAGCTGTATCGCGGCGCCGAATACGTCGTCGATTTCCTGCCCAAGGTGAAGATCGAGATGGTGCTGCCCGACGAGTTGGTCGAGGCGGCGATCGAGGCGATCGTCGGCGCCGCGCGCACCGAAAAGATCGGTGACGGCAAGATCTTCGTCTCGCCGATCGAACAGGCAATCCGCATCCGCACCGGCGAAACCGGCGACGATGCACTTTGAGGTTTCGGGCGGTCCACCGCCCCCTGCAATGCTCTAACGAAAGGGTGAACTGAAATGAGCGCTGTTACCAAGGCTCTGGAACTGATCCGGGACGAAGAGGTGGAATATGTCGATATCCGCTTCACCGACCCGCGCGGCAAGTTGCAGCATGTGACGCTGGTCGCCGACCTGGTTGATGAAGACTTCTTTGAGGAAGGCTTCATGTTCGACGGCTCGTCAATTGCGGGCTGGAAGTCGATCGACCAGTCCGACATGAAACTGATGCCCGACGCGGCCTCGGTCTATCTTGACCCGTTCTATGCCGAGCGCACGCTTTGCGTGCATTGCAACGTGGTCGAACCCGACACCGGCGAGGCCTACAGCCGCGATCCGCGCGGCACCGCGCTGAAGGCCGAGGCGTATCTGAAATCGACCGGCATCGGCGACGTGTCGTACTTTGGCCCGGAAGCCGAATTCTTCCTGTTCGACGACGTGCGCTATTCGGTAACGCCCGCCAAGGTCGGCTACCAGATCGACGCCGATGCCGCCGCGTGGAACACCGACGCGGAATATGAAAGCGGCAACCAGGCACACCGGGCAGGCCACAAGGGCGGCTACTTTCCGGTCAACCCGGTCGACGAGGCGCAAGACATTCGCGGCGAGATGCTCAGCACCATGAAACGCATGGGCATCAAGGTGGACAAGCACCACCATGAAGTGGCGACCTGCCAGCACGAGCTGGGCATGATCTTTGGCGGGCTGACCGAGCAGGCCGACAACATGCAAAAATACAAGTATGTCATCCACAACGTGGCCCACGCCTATGGCAAGTCCGCGACCTTCATGCCCAAGCCGATGAAGGGCGACAACGGCAGCGGCATGCATGTGAACATGTCGATCTGGAAAGACGGCAAGCCGATCTTCGCGGGCGACAAATATGCCGACCTGAGCCAGGAGGCGCTGTGGTTCATCGGCGGCATCCTCAAGCACGCCAAAGCGCTCAACGCGCTGACCAACCCCTCGACCAACAGCTACAAGCGGCTGATCCCCGGTTTCGAAGCGCCTGTGCTGCGCGCCTATTCGGCCCGCAACCGGTCTGGCTGCGTGCGGATTCCGTGGACCGAAAGCCCCAAGGCCAAGCGCGTCGAGGCCCGCTTTCCTGACCCGGCGGCAAACCCCTACCTGTGCTTTGCGGCGCTGCTGATGGCCGGGCTTGACGGTATCAAGCACAAGATCGACCCCGGCCCAGCATCGGACAAGGATCTTTACGATCTGCCCGCCGAAGAGCTCGCCTCGATCCCGACGGTGTGCGGCTCCTTGCGCGAAGCGCTCTACGAGCTGGAAAAGGACCACGACTTCCTGCTTGCAGGCGACGTGTTCACGAAAGACCAGCTTGACGGCTATGTGGCGCTGAAGTGGGAAGAGGTCTACGCCTACGAACACACGCCGCACCCGGTGGAATACCAGATGTATTATTCCTGCTGATTGCAGCAACAATATCAGTGAAGGGCGCCCTCGGGCGCCCTTTTCGTTTTTGCAACTTGGGCGCGACAGTGTTCTTGAATTAACCACAATCGCATCCAACTGCGGGCATAATCGCCGGGCATATCTCCAATAAGACGAATACGGAGAGTCTCATGTCAGGCGAGCCCATCACCACCTATGTAGCTACACTGCTGTACCGGGAAACAATGGGTCACGAGTTCTTGCAGATCGTGGCCGAGTTCAACGAAGCCTTCCGAAACCGGCCGCAACTGCCGTATTCGTTTGGCCGCCCCTACAATGATTTTGCGGTGTTCGACATCGAGGGCGCCCACATCGTGATTGCGCACGGCGATACCGCCGACGCTGGCGCCCCGCGCGGCCCGCACGACCGTGCGGTAATCGCGCTGACAATCGGAGCGGTGATTGGAGACGAGCCGATGATCGCAGCTCGGTTTCAACGCTTGCTGCGCTCGATCATCGGGCGCATCCAGAAGCCCTACCCCGCCGAGGCGGTGCTCTGGTCAACCCAAGAGGGCGAATTCGACCCGGACTGTTTTGATAATCTGATTGCCGAGGTTGCGGCAGCAGATGCAGGCCCGATTGACGCCGGGGAGCAAGCCACGGCGGCGGCACCGCCAGATCCGCAGGCCGTGGCCGAACCACCCCCGGTGGCGGAGCCCACACCCCTTGAAGCGTCGGCACCGACGCAGCCGGCTGCAATGGATGCGCCCGCGCACCCACCGCAGCAGACGCACGCAACCGACGGCGCCGCCCGCACAAGGCGGCCGCCCAACAGGTTTGAGCCGGTCGATGAGGTGGTGTGCAACATTGGCGACGCGCCGGTGGTGCCGAACCACCCGACCCAACGCGCCGCCAGCGCCAATACCGGCCACAAGTCGACCGTGGCGAATACTGTGCCCGATATTCCGTTTCCGATGCTGACCGAGGCAGCACGGATTCGGCGCGCGCTTTACCCCGAGGCCGAGCAGGTGATTGACCCGCCGACGCCATTGCCCCAGCGGCTCACGATCTACACGCTCAACACAGGGCTTATTCTGGTGGCAATGCCTTTGGGCGTTGCGGTGCTGACCTATAACGTGCTCGGGCGTGAAAGCATGACCGTGACCGCGCGCAGCATGGCCTTGGCCGGGTTCGGCTTTGCCATCACCCATACGACCGAGTTCGGGCAGGCGCTGCTGGCGATGATCTGAACCGGCGCAGGTTGCGCAACTGTGGCAAGGCGGCTTGCCTGCCGGGTGCGTGCGGGCTAAACCGCGCGCGACCCCAGCTTGCGAAAGGCCCGCACCATGATCCCGCGCTATTCCCGCCCCGAAATGGTTGCCCTCTGGTCGCCCGAGACACGCTTTCGCATCTGGTTTGAAATCGAGGCGCACGCTTGCGACGCGCAGGCAGCACTTGGGGTCATTCCCAAGGCCAATGCCGAGGCTGTCTGGAAGGCAAAGGACACGCCCTTCAACGTAGCGCGGATTGATGAGATCGAGGCCGTCACCAAGCATGACGTGATCGCGTTTCTGACCCATCTGGCCGAGATCGTGGGGGCCGATGCCGCGCGCTTCGTGCATCAGGGCATGACCAGCTCGGACGTGCTCGACACCACGCTGAACGTGCAACTTGTGCGCGCGGCCGACCTGCTGCTGGCGGGGCTTGACCGGGTGCTGGCAGCGCTGAAGGCGCGGGCCTTTGAACACAAGATGACGCTGCGCATCGGGCGCAGCCACGGCATTCATGCCGAGCCGACCACGATGGGGCTGACGTTTGCACGCTTTTACGCCGAAATGGCACGCAACCGGGCGCGCCTTCTGGCGGCGCGGGCCGAGGTCGCAACCGGGGCGATTTCAGGCGCAGTCGGCACCTTCGCCAACATCGACCCGGCGGTTGAAGAGCATGTGTGCAAGATGCTGGGGCTGACGCCTGAACCGATCAGCACCCAGGTGATACCGCGCGACCGGCACGCCATGTATTTTGCAACCCTTGCCGTGATTGCCTCTGGCATCGAAAACATCGCCATTGAAATCAGGCACATGCAGCGCACCGAAGTGCTGGAGGCGGAAGAGTTTTTCAGCCCCGGCCAAAAAGGATCAAGCGCAATGCCGCACAAGCGCAACCCGGTGCTGAGTGAAAACCTGACCGGGCTTGCACGGCTGGTGCGCATGGCGGTGGTGCCCGCGCTCGAAAACGTCGCACTCTGGCACGAGCGCGACATCTCGCACAGCTCGGTTGAGCGCGCCATTGCGCCCGACACCACAGTCACGCTTGATTTCGCGCTGCACCGGCTGGCGGGGCTGGTGGAAAAACTGGTGATCTACCCCGAGAACATGCTGGCGAACATGAACAAGTTCAAGGGTCTGGTGATGAGCCAGCGGGTCTTGCTGGCGCTGACACAGGCCGGAGTTTCACGCGAAGACAGCTACCGGCTGGTGCAGCGAAACGCGATGAAGGTCTGGGAGAAGGGGGCCGATTTCAAGACCGAGCTTCTGGCCGACCCGGAAGTGACCGCCGCGCTCAGCCCCGCCGAGATCGAAGAGAAATTCGACACCGGCTACCACACCAAACATGTTGATGCGATTTTCGCACGGGTGTTCGGCGGCTGATCACGCGGGTTTGATGCGACAATCGGTCGCACCCGTGATGGACTGATTTCACAAGATCAACCCACAGGAGGCCACCATGAAGACGCTGAAGATTATTGCGACGCTGACTCTCGGTCTTTTCCCGGCTGCGGCGTTTGCCGAAGAATGTAATGGCGACCACGTCGCCAGCAGCCTGATCTGCCCGAGCACGCTGACCAGCGGCCCCGCGGGTGGCTGCGTGCACGCCGGCTAAGCCGCACGGCACGACGGCAAAACACACCTTACGACCGGATCACATCAGGAGACACTCATGAAAAGCACTTTCCGCCTTCTCGCCGTTCTTACGCTCGCGCTCACCCCGATCGCCGCTTTTGCGGAATGCGGCGAAGAAACCCATGCGCAGCTGTGCGCGCCGGGCGCCCCGATGACCTACGGCTGCATCGTCAACAACGGCTGATCTTAACCGGGGCGGCGGCGGGCAGCACCCTCGCCGCCGCCCTTGTTTGTTGCGTTACGCAAGCACGAAGTAACTCGGCCTTAACTGCCGCCTGCGATGGTCCGTGTCGGTGAGTTTGGACACCGGAGGCCGTGGTGAACGCAATAGCGCCGATGAATGCGGCCGCGGGGCAATCGGTCCTGCCCCCCGGCCGCGTGATTCTGACCCGTCAGCAAAAGGCCGCAGTGATCGTCAGGCTGTTGTTGGCCGAGGGCGCGTCGCTGCCGCTCGCGCAGCTTTCGGAAGACGTGCAGACCGCACTGACCGAGCAAATGGCCTCGATGAAAACCATCGACCGCGACACGCTTTCCGAGGTGGTCGATGAATTCTGCCAAAAACTGGAACACGTCGGTCTTGCCTTTCACGGCGGGCTGGACGGCGCGCTTTCGGTCCTTGGCGCCCATCTGTCGGCGGGGGCCGCCAACAGGCTGCGCCGGATCGCCGGTGCAAATTCGCGCCTCGACCCTTGGGGCCGGATTTCGGGGCTGTCGGTCGAACAGCTCCTGCCCGTGCTTGACGCGGAAAGCACCGAGGTTGGCGCGGTCATGCTTTCCAAACTGTCGGTTGCCAAGGCTGCGGAATTGCTGGGCAAACTGCCGGGTGACAAGGCGCGGCGCATCGCCTATGCGGTGTCGCTTACCGGCAATGTGGCCCCCGAAACGGTGCTGCGCATCGGCCACTCGCTCGCCGCTCAGCTGGATGCGGTTCCCGCCAAGGCTTTTGATTCGGGGCCGGTAGAACGCGTCGGCGCAATTCTCAACTTTTCCGCCGCCGCCACCCGTGACGCGGTCTTGCAGGGGCTGGAACAAGAAGACGCGGACTTTGCCGACCAGGTGCGCAAGGCGATTTTCACCTTCACTAACATCCCCAAGCGGATTGACGCGCGCGACGTGCCCAAGATTCTGCGCAACATCGACCAGATCAAGCTGACGACCGCGCTTGCGGGTGCCAAGGGCGCGAACGCCGCTTCGGCCGAGTTCATTCTGGCCAATATCTCGCAGCGCATGGCAGGCACGCTGCGCGACGAAATGGCCAATCTTACCAAGATCAAAGACAAGGACGCAGAGGATGCGATGGCCGCCGTTGTGGCGGCGATCCGGGAAATGGAGGCTGCAGGCAAAATATTCCTGGTCGCGGAAGATGAGGGCTGAGGCCGCGCGTCGCCCGTATGTTTTCGCTAACACACTGATACGGCGGGTTTTCCGGTCCGCGATACCGTGCTATTCGCGATGCCATGCGGCGCTTTATCGCCCGCCCGACCATCAGGAGAGCGCAAATGACGGTGACCATTGGCATCAACGGCTTTGGCCGCATCGGGCGCTGCACATTGTCAGCGATTTCCGAACTGGGGCGAAATGATGTGCAGGTGGTCAAGATCAATGCCACCGGCCCGATTGAAACCAACGCGCATTTGCTGAAGTACGATTCGGTACATGGCCGCTTTCCCGGCCAGATCCGGGTAGAGGGCACCACGCTCGACCTCGGGCATGGCCCGATCAACGTGATGTCAAGCTACAACCCCGAAGAGCTGAACTGGGACGGGGTCGATGTCGTGCTGGAGTGTTCGGGCAAGTTCAACGACCGAGACAAGGCGGCGGTGCATCTTGCGCACGGCGCCAAAAGGGTGCTGGTCTCGGCGCCCGCCAAACGCGCCGACAAGACCGTTGTCTACGGCGTCAATCACCGCGACCTGCGGCCCGAGCATCTGGTAGTCTCGAACGGGTCCTGCACCACCAACTGCCTTGCACCGCTGGCCAAGGTGCTGAATGACGCGGTCGGCATCGAATCGGGCATCATGACGACGATCCACAGCTACACCGGCGATCAGCCCACGATGGACCGCCGCCACAAAGACCTTTACCGCGCCCGCTCGGCGGCGATGGCGATGATCCCGACCTCAACCGGTGCCGCGAAAGCGCTTGGCGAGGTGCTGCCCGAGCTTGCGGGCAGGCTTGACGGCACGGCAATGCGGGTGCCGACGCCGAATGTCTCGGCGGTCGATCTGACCTTCGTGGCAGGCAAGTCGGTGACTGTACACGACATCAACGAAATCGTGCGCGAGGCGGCGGCGGGGTATATGGGCATGGTGCTGTCATACGACCCCGAGCCGAAGGTCTCGATTGACTTCAACCACACCACTTACTCCTCGATTTTTGCCCCCGACCAGACCAAGGTGGTGGGCGGGCGGACGGTGCGCGTGCTCGCCTGGTACGACAACGAATGGGGCTTTTCCTGCCGCATGGCCGACGTGGCCGGGGTTATGGGGCGGCTTCTCGACTGAGAGGGCAGCATGACGGATCGCATCGCACTGGGGCTCGGTCTCGCCGTTCTGGCTGCGGTCGGCATTGACGTTGCACTGGTTGGCACCGCACATCTGCTGTTTCTCGGCACCCGATTTGTCGATTTCATCGATTACCTCGCCTTTTGGCGCTAAATCTGAGCGCTCAGGGTTGACCTTTCGCGTTTTCTTCTCATGTTAGCGCTAAACGCGCCGGGGCGCGATTTGTTATGGAGGCTGCAATGGTGGTAAAGGTCGCGATCAACGGTTTTGGGCGGATCGGGCGCAACGTCCTGCGCGCGATCATCGAGTCCGGGCGCACCGATATTGAGGTGGTGGCCATCAACGACCTTGGCCCGGTCGAAACCAACGCCCACCTCTTGCGCTTCGACAGTGTGCATGGCCGCTTTCCCGCCGAGGTAAAGACCACCGCCAGCACGATTGACGTTGGCCGTGGCCCGATCGAGGTCAGCGCAATCCGCAACCCCGCCGAGTTGCCGTGGAAGCATGTCGATATCGTGCTCGAATGCACCGGCATCTTCACTGACCGTGACAAGGCCGTGGTGCATCTGGAAAACGGCGCCAGCCGGGTGCTGGTTTCGGCCCCTTCAAAGGGCGCCGACGCCACCATTGTCTACGGTGTCAACCACAAGGCGCTGAAGCGCGAGCATCTGATCGTCTCGAATGCGTCCTGCACCACCAATTGTCTGGCGCCGGTTGCCCATGTGCTGCATGCCAGCCTCGGCATCGTGAAGGGCTTCATGACGACGATTCACAGCTATACCGGCGACCAGCCGACGCTCGACACCATGCACAAAGACCTCTACCGCGGCCGCGCCGCCGCGCTCAGCATGATCCCGACCTCGACCGGGGCTGCGAAAGCAGTGGGGCTGGTGCTGCCCGAGCTCGCCGGCAAGCTTGACGGGGTGGCGATCCGGGTGCCCACACCGAACGTGTCAGCGGTCGATCTGGTGTTCGAGGCGGCACGCGACACCACTGTGGAAGAAATCAATTCCGCCATCCGCGCCGCCGCCGATGGGCCGCTCACGGGCATTCTGGGCTACACCGATCAGCCCAATGTCAGCTCGGACTTCAACCATGATCCGCGCTCGAGCGTGTTTCACCTCGACCAGACCAAGGTTC
This sequence comes from Paracoccaceae bacterium, assembly GCA_019429405.1. Classification (GTDB taxonomy): domain Bacteria; phylum Pseudomonadota; class Alphaproteobacteria; order Rhodobacterales; family Rhodobacteraceae; genus UBA6213. Next base: position 34,681 of record JAHYIZ010000015.1, on the reverse strand, counting down.
TGGATCGCCGCATGTGCCGAATCTTGAGCTGGTACGATAACGAATGGGGCTTTTCCAACCGCATGGCCGATACTGCCGTGGCGATGGGCAAGCTGATCTGACGCCGCGCTCCGCGGGGGATATTTGAACCAAGGCAGCCGCTTGCCTTGGGCAAAATATCCCCGCCGGAGGCCAGCACCGGCGGCCGCGGCGCGGTCAGCGGAATTTGGTATCGAGCGCCAGTTTCACCGCAGGCGGCACGAATTTCGATACATCGCCACCAAGCCGCGCGATTTCCTTGACCAGTTTCGAGGCGATCGCCTGGCGGCGGGCATCTGCCATCAGAAACACGGTCTCAATGCTGGCATCGAGCGCGCGGTTCATTCCAACCATCTGAAATTCATATTCAAAGTCGGCAACTGCGCGCAGGCCACGGATGATGACCCCGGCACCGACATCGCGCGCGCAATCAATCAGCAGGTTCTCGAACGGGTGCACGCGAATTTCGCCGCCGCATTTGGCAGTAATGCCTGCGCATTCGGCCTCGATCATCGCCACGCGTTCCTCAAGACTGAAAAGCGGTCCCTTGTCGCGGTTGATCGCCACGCCGATCACCAGACAATCGACCAGCGCCATCGCGCGCTCGATGATGTCAACATGGCCAAGCGTGACGGGGTCGAAAGTGCCGGGGTAGAGGCCGATGCGCATGATGCCCTCCTTGCGCCGGACGAGACATTCCCACGCAACAAGATTGCGCAGAAAATTGCAAGGGGGCGGATGCTGCGGCGCGGCAAAGGACGTGCGTCAGTTGCCCATGATCATGCCGGTCAGCGCTTCCTTTTCCATCGCGAGTTCGGAAAGCCGTGCCTTCACCACGTCGCCGATCGAAATCAGCCCGACCATTGCGCCATTTTCGATCACCGGCATGTGGCGAAACCGCCCGTTGGTCATCATTTCCATCACATGATCGGCGCTGTGGGAACCCGCACAGCCAACAGGCTTCGCGGTCATGATCGCCGAGACCTTGTCGGTCAGGCAGCCGCCGCCGCGTTTACCAAGCTCGCGCACGATGTCGCGCTCGGACAGAATACCTTCGGCGCGCTTGCCGTCGCTTGATACGATCACCGCGCCGATCTTGCGCGATGACAGGAGTGCCGCCGCCTCGGCAACCGTGGCGCCGGGCACGACCGTCACCACTCCTGCGGGTTTCGATTTCAGTATCTGCAAGACCTGCATTGCAATCTCCCCTGTTGCTCGTGCTTGCGCCAGCGTCACGCGCGTGTTGCGTTCTGTCAAGCGTGGTCTTCGACGAGCTTTTCCAGACGCACCACCTCGCGCCGGATGCCCTGCCCCAGTGCCTCGGAAAGCCGCGCTAGCCGCTCTGATCGCTGATCATCAGCATGGCGGATCAGCCAGAAGGCGCGGGTCAGCGAAATCTCGCGCGTGAGGGTGCGGGTCAGTTCGGGTGCGAAGGGCAGTGCAAAATCATGCACGATGCCAAGCCCGGCACCAGCGCGCAGCGCCATCAGTTGCACCGGCACCGAATTTGAAGCAAGCGCCACGGTTTCGGCGCCGGTAACCCCGAGGTAGTCGAGTTCCTTGTCGAAGATCATGTCGGGAATGTAGCCGATCATCCGGTGGCCGGCGAGGTCGGCGCGGGTCGCAATGGCAGGATGGCGGGCAAGATACTCGCGCGACGCGGCAAGGTGCAGATGGTACTCGGTCAGCTTTTGCACCGTAAGCCGCCCGGCGGCGGGGGGTGAGACGGCAATCGCCATGTCGGCCTCGCGTTTCGAGAGGTTGAAGACGCGCGGCAAGGCCACAATCTGGATTTCAAGGCCGGGGTGGGCGTCGCAAAGCGCGGCACAGACCTGCGGCAGCAGGTAATTGGCGCAGCCATCGGGGGCGCCGATGCGCAATTGCCCGCTGAACAGCCCCGCCGCCGCACCAAGCTCTTCCGCCGCGCCCGAGACCGCCTGCTCGGCCGCTTCGGCATGTGGCATCAGCCGCGCCCCGGCATCGGCCAGCGCATACCCTTGCGGGCTTTTGACGAAAAGCTGCGCGCCAAGCGCCAGTTCCAGCCGCGCGATGCGGCGGCCGACGGTGGCGGCGTCGAGCTTGAGCAGACGGCCCGCGCCCGAAAGGCTTTCGCTGCGCGCCACCGCAAGGAACACCCGCAGATCATCCCAGTCGGCCATTCCGCCCCCTTTGCAGAAATGCAAAACGCTTTTGCCATCATTCGTCTTTTCAGCGCATTTCTGCAAGACTATGCTTGTGGCGGATGTCATCTTGGGAGGATGCGATGAAAGAGATCGGTCACTGGATCAACGGCAAACTGGTTAAGGGCACCTCGGGGCGCATGGCTGACGTGTTCAACCCCGCCACCGGCGAGGTGCAGGCGCGCGTAGCGCTGGCCTCGAAGGCCGAGCTCGATGCGGCGGTTGCCGATGCCGCACGCGCGCAGGTAGCCTGGGGCGCCACCAACCCGCAAAAGCGCGGTCGGGTGATGATGGAAATGGTGCGCCTGATCAACCGCGACATGGACAAGTTGGCCGAGGCGCTCTCGACCGAGCATGGCAAGACCTTCCCCGATGCCAAGGGCGATGTGCAGCGCGGCCTTGAGGTGATCGAATACAGCATCGGCGCAGCGCAGATGCTCAAGGGCGAGTTTACCGACAGCGCCGGCCCCGGCATCGACATGTATTCGATGCGCCAGCCTTTGGGCGTGGCCGCGGGCATTACCCCCTTCAACTTCCCTGCGATGATCCCTTTGTGGAAAATGGGTCCTGCGCTTTCAGCGGGTAACGCCTTCATCCTGAAACCCTCGGAGCGCGACCCCTCGGTGCCCTTGATGCTGGCGGCGCTGTTTCAAGAGGCGGGTCTGCCCGATGGCGTGTTGCAGGTCATCAACGGCGACAAGGAGGCGGTCGACGCGATCCTTGACAATGAAACCGTGCAGGGCATCGGCTTTGTCGGCTCGACCCCGATTGCGCATTACATCTATTCGCGCGGCTGTGCGGCGGGCAAGCGGGTGCAGTGCTTTGGCGGCGCCAAGAACCACATGATCATCATGCCCGATGCCGACCTCGATCAGGCGGCGGATGCGCTGGTGGGTGCGGGCTACGGGGCTGCGGGCGAGCGCTGCATGGCGATTTCAGTGGCGGTGCCGGTGGGCGAGAAAACCGCCGATGAACTGGTCAAGCGGCTGATCCCGCGGATCGAAAAACTGAAGGTCGGCCCGTGGACGGGCGGCAACGATGTCGATTACGGCCCGGTGGTTACTGCCGCCGCCAAGGCCAATATCCTGCGGCTGGTCGAATCGGGGCTGGCGTCTGGGGCAAAGCTGGTGGTCGACGGCCGCGGCTTCAAACTGCAAGGCTACGAGAACGGCTTTTTCGTCGGCCCGCATCTGTTTGACCACGTTACCGCCGACATGGAGATTTACCAGAAAGAGATCTTCGGGCCGGTTCTCTCCGTGGTGCGCGCAAAAACCTATGAAGACGCCCTGAAGCTGGCGATGGACCACGAATACGGCAACGGTACCGCGATCTTCACCCGCGATGGCGATACCGCGCGCGACTTTGCCGCCCGCATCAATGTTGGCATGATCGGGATCAACGTGCCGATCCCGGTGCCGCTTGCCTACCACACCTTTGGCGGCTGGAAGAAATCGTCGTTCGGCGACCTCAACCAGCACGGGCCTGATGCCTTCCGCTTTTACACCCGCACCAAAACCATCACCGCGCGCTGGCCAAGCGGCATCAAGGAAGGCTCGGCCTTCAACTTCAAGGCGATGGACTAAGGCGGGCGGGTATTTGCGGCGTTGAAGACACTTGTGGTTCTTCAACGTCAAAATACCCCGGGGGGAAGCGGGCCTTCTGGCCCGCGTGGGGGGCAGCGCCCCCCTTCCCCGGCGCTTGCAAAACTCTTGCAAGGATTGAAAACTAAACAGACGTTCATTTCCAGCGTTTCGGGGAGGAAACCATGGATTTTGCCTTGAGCGAGGAACAGCAGGCCATCTTCGACATGGCCTATGCATTCGGGCAGGAACATATCGCCCCCTTCGCCCGCCAGTGGGAGGCCGAGGGCACAATCCCGAAGACGCTTTGGGCCAAGGTGGCAGAGCTTGGCCTTGGCGGCATCTATGTGGCTGAGGAATATGGCGGCTCGGGCCTCACACGGCTCGATGCGACGCTGGTGTTTGAAGCGCTGGCCATGGCCTGCCCGGCGGTGGGATCTTTTCTGACCATCCACAACATGTGCGGCGGCATGATCGACCGCTTCGCCAGCCCCGAGGTCAAGGCGCGCTGGCTGCCTGCACTTTGCAGCATGGAAAAGATCTTCTCCTACTGTTTGACCGAACCGGGCTCAGGGTCGGATGCGGCAGCCCTGCGCACGCGGGCAGAAAAGACCAACGCGGGCTACCGGCTGAACGGCACCAAGGCCTTCATTTCGGGCGGCGGTTATTCGGATGTCTATGTGGTGATGGTGCGCACCGGCGAGGACGGGCCAAAAGGCATTTCCACGGTGATTGTCGAAGATGGCGCGGCGGGCTTAAGTTTTGGCGCGCATGAAGACAAGATGGGATGGCGCGCGCAACCCACGGCGCAGGTGCAATTTGATGATTGCATGGTGCCGCTGGAAAACCTGATCGGCGTTGAGGGCAAGGGCTTCAGCTACGCGATGGCCGGGCTGGATGGCGGGCGTCTGAACATTGCGGCCTCGGCCCTTGGCGGCGCGCAGCAGGCGCTGAACCTGACGCTGGCCTACATGGGCGAGCGCAAGGCCTTCGGGCGCACGATCGACCAGTTTCAGGCGCTGCAGTTTCGCCTCGCCGAGCAAGAGGTGCGGCTGCAATCAGCGCGCATCTTCCTGCGGCAGGCGGCATGGAAGCTGGACCAGAAAGCGCCCGACGCCACCAAATTCTGCGCCATGGCCAAGATGTATGTGACCGACGCAGCCTTTGATGTGGCCAACGCCTGCCTGCAACTGCACGGCGGTTACGGCTACCTTGCCGATTACGGCATCGAAAAGCTGGTGCGCGATCTGCGCGTGCACCAGATCCTCGAAGGCACCAATGAAATCATGCGGCTGATCGTTTCCCGCGCGATGCTGGCCGAACGCGGATGAGCGATATCGCCACCCGCATCGAGGGCCGCGCCGGGCGCATCACCTTCACCCGGCCCGCCGCACTCAACGCGCTGAGCCACCCGATGGCGCTGGCGATCGAGGCGGCGCTTGATGCGTGGCGAAACGACCCCGCCGTGGCGCTGGTGCTGATAGACGCCGAGGGCAGCCGCGCCTTTTGCGCGGGGGGCGATATTGCCGCCATGTATCACGCCTGCCGTGCGGGTGAATTTGCCAGTTCACGCGCCTTTTGGCGCGATGAATACCGCATGAACGCGAAAATTGCCGAATACCCCAAGCCCGTGGTCGCCTTCATGCAAGGCTTCGTGATGGGCGGCGGCGTGGGGGTGGGCGGCCATGCGCGCCACCGAATTGTGGGCGAAAGCACGCAAATCGCCATGCCAGAAAGCGGCATAGGCCTTATCCCCGACGTCGGCGGCTCGCATTTGTTGGCCCGTGCGCCGGGGCATTTGGGCGAATACCTCGGGCTTACCGGCGCGCGGATGGGGCCGGGCGACGCGATTCTGGCGGGCTTTGCCGATACCTACCTGCCCGAGGCGGAATGGGAGGCGCGCAAGGCGCGGCTTCTGGCTGAAGGCGACATTGCTGCGCTGACGGGCGCTACCGCCCCCGAGGCGAAACTGGCGCCGCAGTTGCCCGAGATCGACGCTGCTTTTTCGGCCCCAGACCTCGCTGGCATCGTGGCGCGGCTTACCGCCAATGGCAGCGCGTTTGCGCACGAAACGCTGAAGACAATCGCCCGCAATTGCCCGCTCTCGATGGCCGCCACGCTGGAGCTGGTGCGCCGGGCGCGGGCCTCGGGTATGCTGCGCGAGGCGCTGACGCAAGAATACCGCTTTACATGGCGCGCGCCCGAGCAGGGCGAATTTCTCGAAGGCGTGCGTGCGCAACTGATCGACAAAGACCGTAGCCCGCGTTGGCGCCATACCCTTTCCACGCTGCAACCCGCTGAAGTTGCTGCGCTACTTGAACCACTCGGCCCCGAGGCCGCAATCTGGGAGGATACCGCATGAAAGTCGCCGTAATCGGTCTTGGCAACATGGGCGCGCCGATGGCCGCCAACCTCGCGCGCGCGGGCCATCAGGTCTCCGGGTTCGACTTGGTCGCCCCCTGCCCCGAGGGGGTCAGCCGCGCCGCCAGCGCCGCGGCGGCGGCAAAGGGCGCTGATGTCGTCATCACCATGCTGCCCAATGGCGCCATCTTGCGCAGCGTGGCGGCAGAGGTGATTCCGGCCATGCACCCCGGCGCCGTTCTGTGCGATTGCTCAACGGTCGATGTCGAAAGCGCGCGCGCGGTGGCAGCCGAGGCAGAAGCAGCGGGGCTTGGCGCACTGGATGCGCCGGTTTCAGGCGGGGTGGGCGGTGCCACGGCGGGCACGCTGACCTTCATGGCGGGTGGGTCCGATGCGGCGTTCGCCACGGTCAAGCCTTTGTTTGACGTGATGGGGCAAAAGGCGGTGCATTGCGGCGGCGCGGGCGCGGGGCAGGCCGCGAAAATCTGCAACAACATGATCCTTGGCGTCACCATGATCGCCACTTGCGAGGCCTTCGCGCTGGCCGACAAGCTGGGGCTCGACCGGCAGAAGATGTTCGATGTGGTCTCGACCTCGTCGGGCTACAGCTGGACCATGAACGCCTATTGCCCCGCCCCCGGCATCGGCCCCAAATCGCCCGCCGACAATGCATACAAGCCGGGCTTTGCCGCGGAACTGATGCTCAAGGACCTGCGGCTAAGCCAACAGGCCGCCGAGGCCGCCGATGCCGACACCCCGATGGGGCAACTGGCAGCGGCACTCTACGCGCGTTTCGTCGAAGAGGAAGGCGGCAAGGGCATGGACTTTTCGGCGATGCTGCCGCGGTTCGAGGCACGCGGGCGCGGCTGAGGCGCCTGCGGCGGGCGGGGGGGCGGGCACGCTCGCGCCTGCCCCTCCTATGGCGCCGCAATGTGTTAATATCACATACAGACCCCGGAATGTATGCTATATAAGGTAGGGACGGGGCCAGCGCCCCGCATATGAAGGGGACGAACATGCTGAAAGAGAACGTTGGAACCATCGACCGCGTGGTGCGGATTGCCGCAGGCGCGTTGCTGCTGGTGGCCTTTTACCTCAACCACGACAGCCCCTGGACTTGGCTCTATGTCGCTGGCGCCGCGGTTCTGGTGCTGACCGGTCTGGTCAAGACCTGCCCGATCTATTCGGTGCTCGGCCTTTCGACCTGCCCGCTGAAAAAGTAACTGCTTTGGCGTAAATATCCCCGCCGGAGGCAATGCCTTTGCAGCGGCCTCGATGGCCGCTGCAAAGGCCCCTACTCTGCCGCCAGTCCGGCGCGGCGCAGCATCGGCGCAAGGTATCGCCCGGTATGGCTTTCCCCCACCCTGGCCACATCTTCCGGCGTGCCGGTGGCGACGATCTGGCCGCCGCCATCGCCCCCCTCGGGGCCGATGTCGATCACCCAGTCGGCGGTTTTCACCACATCGAGGTTGTGTTCGATCACCACCACCGTGTTGCCCTGATCAACCAGCGAATGCAGCACTTCCAGAAGCTTTTTCACGTCTTCGAAATGCAATCCGGTGGTCGGCTCATCCAGAATATAGAGCGTGCGCCCGGTGGCGCGGCGGCTGAGCTCCTTCGACAGCTTCACCCGCTGCGCCTCGCCGCCTGAAAGCGTGGTCGCCTGCTGGCCGACCTTGATGTAGCCTAAGCCCACCTCGACCAGCGCATCCATCTTTTCGCGGATCATCGGCACCGCGCGGAAAAACTCCTGCGCGTCTTCCACCGTCATATCGAGCACATCGGCAATGCTCTTGCCCTTGAATTTCACTTCAAGCGTCTCGCGGTTGTAGCGCTGCCCCTTGCAGGTTTCGCAGGTCACATAGATGTCGGGCAAAAAGTGCATCTCGATCTTGATAACCCCGTCGCCTTGGCAGGCCTCGCAGCGCCCACCCTTGACATTGAACGAGAAACGCCCCGGCTTGTAGCCGCGCGCCGCCGCCTCGGGCAGGCCCGCGAACCAGTCGCGGATCGGGCCGAAGGCGCCGGTATAGGTGGCGGGGTTGGAGCGCGGGGTGCGCCCAATTGCACGCTGGTCGATGTCGATCACCTTGTCGAGGTGTTCCAGCCCCTGCACGGTTTCGCACGGTGCCGGGGTCTGGCGGGCGCCGTTAAGGCGCATCGACGCGGTCTTGAACAGCGTCTCGATGGTCAGAGTCGATTTGCCCCCGCCCGAAACCCCGGTGACGCAGACGAACTGCCCAAGCGGAAATTCGGCGGTGACGTTCTTGAGGTTGTTGCCGGTGGCGCCGACCACCCGCACCACCTTACCGGTGCCCGCGCGGCGCGTGCGCGGCACCGCAATGGCGCGGCTGCCCGAAAGGTATTGCCCGGTCAGGCTGGCAGGGTCGGCAGCGATTTCGGCGGGCGTGCCGCGCGCCACCACATGGCCGCCATGCACCCCTGCCCCCGGCCCCATGTCGAACACATAATCGGCCTCGCGGATCGCCTCTTCGTCATGCTCGACCACCAGCACCGAATTGCCCTGATCGCGCAGGTTCTTGAGCGTGGTCAGCAAGCGCGCGTTGTCGCGCTGGTGCAACCCGATCGAGGGTTCATCAAGCACATAAAGCACGCCGGTCAGCCCCGAGCCGATCTGGCTGGCAAGCCGGATGCGCTGGCTTTCACCGCCCGAAAGCGTGCCTGCGGCGCGCGCGAGGGTCAGATAGTCAAGCCCGACATTGACCAGAAAGCCAAGCCGTTCGCGGATTTCCTTGACGATCGCGCGGGCGATTTCGTTCTTCTGGGCAGTCAGCGCCGCAGGCACGCTTTCAACCCATGCCAGCGCTTCGCGGATCGACATCTGCACCACCTGGCCAATGTGAAGCCCGCCGATCTTCACCGCCAGCGGTTCCGGTTTCAGCCGGTAGCCGCCGCAGGTGCCGCAGGCGCGGTTGTTCTGGTAGCGCTCCATTTCCTCGCGCGACCACGCACTTTCGGTCTCGCGGTAGCGGCGCTCCATGTTGGGGATGATGCCCTCAAAGCTGCGCGCAACCTCATAAACCCGCCCGCCCTCATCAAAGCGGAACTTGATCTCATCGGCGCCGGAACCATAAAGAAAAAGCTTCTGCACCGATTCCGGCAACGCCTTCCACGCGGTGCGCTTGTCAAAACCGTAGTGCCGGGCAAGCGCGTCGATGGTCTGGGTGAAATAGGGGCTTTTCGATTTTGCCCAAGGTGCAAGCGCACCTTGCGCAACCGACAGCGTGACATCCGGCACCACAAGGCGCTCGTCAAAAAACAGCTCCATGCCAAGACCATCACAGACCGGGCAGGCGCCAAACGGGGCGTTGAACGAGAACATGCGCGGCTCGATCTCGGCAATGGTGAAGCCCGACACCGGGCAGGCGAAGTTTTCGCTGAACGTGATGCGCTCAGGCGTCTCTCCCTCGGCCACGGCGGTTTCCAGCACCGCGATGCCATCGGCAAGGTCAAGCGCGGTGCGAAAGCTGTCGGCCAACCGCGTCTCGAGCCCCTCGCGCACCACGATCCGGTCCACCACCACGTCAATGTCGTGGCGCAGCTTCTTGTCAAGCACCGGCGGGGTTTCAAGGTCGTGATAGACACCGTTCACCTTGACCCGCTGGAACCCCTGCTTGCGCAGATCCAGCAACTCCTTGCGGTATTCGCCCTTGCGGTCGCGGACAATCGGGGCGAGCAGGTAGGCGCGGGTGCCCTCGGGCATCGCCATCACGCGGTCAACCATGTCCTGCACCTGCTGCGCCTCGATCGGCAGGCCAGTTGCGGGGCTATAGGGGGTGCCGGCGCGGGCGAACAAAAGTCGCATGTAATCATAGATTTCGGTGACGGTGCCAACGGTTGAGCGTGGGTTTTTCGAGGTCGTCTTCTGTTCAATCGAAATCGCCGGGGAAAGGCCCGAGATATGGTCCACATCGGGCTTGCCCATCTGGTCGAGAAACTGGCGCGCATAGGCCGACAGGCTTTCGACATAGCGCCGCTGGCCCTCGGCGTAGATCGTATCAAACGCGAGCGACGACTTGCCCGACCCCGAAAGCCCGGTGATGACCACGAACTGATCGCGCGGAATGTCGAGATCAATGCCTTTGAGGTTGTGTTCGCGCGCGCCGCGCACCTCGATGAACTTCAGTTCCGCCATGACCGCCCCCGTTGGTCCCCCCTAGATAGGGTATCGGCACCGAGTCTCCAACCGAAATATGTGAACGAAGGCGGAACATAGCGGCACATTGCCGATGCCCTGCAAAGGGGATTGCATCACATTCGTTCTTGTGAATATAAGGCGCCAAATGAGCAGGAGATTCTCGGGATGTTCGGATTTTTGCGTCAAGGTGGGGCTAGCGGTGCGCGGGTCGAGCGCATGGCGGCAAAGGATGCCATCGCCAAGGTGGCGGCGGGTGAAATGGTTCTGATCGACGTGCGCGAAGGCATGGAGCTGCGCGCCTCGGGCAAAGCGCAGGGCGCGCTGCATGTGCCGCTTGCGGCGCTGCGCATGAAATGCGACCCGTCAAGCCCGGAGTGCCTGAAGGAATTCAAGCAGGGCAAGCCGATCGGCATCTATTGTGCCTCGGGGGCACGGTCGTCCGGTGCCGGGCAGATGCTGTTGAAACTTGGGCATGCCTCGGTCTTCAACCTCGGCAGCCTTTACGAATGGCAGGCGGCAGGCGGCAAGGTGGTGCGCTAACCTCGCCGCGCGCGCTGCCAGCTGTGCACGCCAAACCCGGCAAGTGCGAGCGGCAGCGCGAACCACACCACCGAAACAGGGCCAAAGGCCCCGGACAACGCCAGCAAGAGCGGCGTGCCGAGCGTGGTGCCGACATTGCCCAGTTGCGCAATCGCACCCGCCGCCAGCGCGCGGTCTTCACGGCTGGCGTTCAGCGCGGGGATCGCGGCAAAACTTGCCCCCTGCACCAGACCAAGTGCCGCTGAAAGCACCAGCGCGGCAAGCACCTGCGCCATGCCCGCCGCCGCCCACCACGCCAGCGCCGCCGCCAGTGCCAGCGCAAACCCTGCCTGCACCACCGCTACCGCCCCGAACCAGCGCACCAGCGCAACACCCAGCAGCAGCGAGGCCGCGATAGAGACAAGCGGCATCAGCGCGGCGGTGGGCACACGGTATTCGGGCGCCACCAGCCCCGGCATCAGGGTCAGCATCGCCACAAACATCAACGTATAGAACATGAAGCCCATCGCGGGCGCGGCGATGCTGGGCGAAGTATAGGCCCTTGCGTGGTTGGCCAGAATGCCGCGCAAGCTGAGCGCCGCCCCCTCTGCCGCGCCATCGGGCGGCAGCACCAGCAGCAGGAGCAGCGCGGCCCCGGCAGTCAACCCCGCATGCACCGCAAAGAGCGCGCCTGGCCCGTGACTTTGCGCGAAGGGCAAGCCAAAGGTGGCCGCAATCGCAAAGCCAAGGCCGAAGAAGGTGGACCAGAGCGTCATCGTCGCCACCTGGTCGCGCGGCTGCGTGACCGCGCTGATCAGCACCGGCCCCGCCACGACGATTGCCAGATGCGAAAAGCCCTCGGCAACGCGGCTCGCGATCATCCAGCCCAAGGGCAGAACCGCCACCTGCAACGCCGATAGTGCCGCCCCCGCACAAAGCGCCCCAATCATCATCCGGCGCGCGCCGATGCGCGCGACCATCAGCCCGGCTGTAGTGCCAAAGACAATACCAACGAAGCCCACCACCGAAACCACCAGCCCAAGGCGCGCACCCGCCTCGGGCCAAAGCGGCGCAAGTTCGGCGAATATCACCCCAACCTTGGCAAACTGCCCCGCCGCGCACAGCCCCGCGAACCAGAGCGCCAGCACTACGCCCCAGCGGGTGCGCCCTGTCATGGCTCAGATATGCAGCGCGCGGCCGTACGCGTCGAGCACCGATTCGTGCATCATCTCGCTAAGCGTCGGGTGCGGGAAAACCGTGCTCATCAGGTCTTCTTCGGTGGTTTCCAGTGTGCGGCCAATGACATAGCCCTGAATCAGCTCGGTGACCTCGGCGCCGATCAAATGCGCGCCCAGCAATTCGCCGGTCTTGGCATCAAACACGGTCTTCACCAGCCCCTCGGCCTCGCCCAAGGCAATCGCCTTGCCGTTGCCGACAAAGGGGAAGCGGCCGACCTTGACCTCAAAGCCCTGTTCCTTGGCCTTTGCCTCGGTCAGCCCGACGCTGGCGACCTGCGGCTGGCAGTAGGTGCACCCGGCGATGGAACCGGGCTTGATCGGGTGCGGGTGGCCGCCCGCGATCAGTTCTGCCACCATCACGCCCTCATGGCTTGCCTTGTGCGCCAGCCACGGTGGCCCGGCAATATCGCCAATGGCATAAAGCCCCTGCACGCCGGTTCGGCAATACTCGTCGGTCACCACATGGGTGCGGTCGATCTTGGCCCCCAGCGCCTCCAGCCCGAGGTTCTCGACATTGCCGACAATGCCCACAGCCGAAATCACGGTGTCAAACTCGGCGGTAGTGGTGCCCTTGGCGTCTTCCAGATGCGCCACGACCTTGCCGGGGCTGCGGTCAAGCTTCTTCACCGTGGTCTTCTCAAGGATCTTCATACCTTGCTTGACGAAGGCTTTTCTCGCAAAGGCACTAATCTCGGCATCTTCCACCGGAAGCACCCGGTCGAGCACCTCGACCACCGTGGTATCGGCGCCGAGCGTGTTGAAGAAGCTGGCAAATTCAATGCCGATCGCACCCGACCCGATGACCAGCAGGCGCTTGGGCATGCGCTTGGCCTGCAAGGCGTGCTTGTAGGTCCAGACCAGATCGCCGTCGGCCTCTAGCCCCGGCAATTCGCGCGCCCGCGCGCCGGTGGCCAGCACGATGGACTTGGCCGTAAGCTCTTCGCTGCCCGTGTCGGTTTTCACCGCGACCCGGCCCTGCCCCGTCAGCGTGGCCACACCCATCACCACGGTGATCTTGTTTTTCTTCATCAAATGGCCGATGCCGCCCGACAGTTGCTTGGCCACGCCACGCGAACGCGCGACCACGGCGGCCAGATCAAAGCCGACGCCCTGCGCGGAAAGGCCAAACTCCTTGGCGCGGTGCATGAGGTGGAACACTTCGGCGCTGCGCAACAGCGCCTTGGTGGGGATGCAGCCCCAGTTGAGGCAGATACCGCCTAGGTGTTCGCGCTCGACAATCGCGACCCTAAGGCCCAGTTGCGCGCCGCGAATGGCGGCGACATAGCCCCCCGGCCCGGCCCCGATCACGATCATGTCAAAGGCTTTGACGGTCATGGCTTCCTCCATTCGCAAACTGGTTTGCCATTAAACTATTTTCTTCGGGTCAGCAATGGCAGGCATTTCGCGCAGCACCGCGCCGTAGCCGCCCGCCGCAAGCAGCGCCTCTTCGTCGGCGCTTGAAGCCCGCCCAAGCGCCGCGTTGCGCCACGGAAAGCGGCCAAACCGCGCGATCACTTCGGCGTGGGCGCGGGCATGGCGCAGGTTGTCACCGGGCATCCGCTCGGCGAAGAGCGCAATGCCACGGGCCTGCAAGGCATCATCCTCGGCATGCATGAAGGGCAGATAAAAGAACTGGCGCGCTGGCGGTTCGGTGGCAAGATCATGCCCCGCCGCAATCGCCGCCTCGGCCAGCTGCACCGCCAGCGCGTCAGTGGCAAAACTGCGCGCATCATCGCGGAACATGTTGCGCGGAAATTGGTCGGTCAAAATCAGCAAGGCAAGCGCGCCTGCCGCAGTTGTGGCCCAGTCGGCATAGGCGCCGGTCTGCACTGCCTGCCACGCAGCCCCGAACCGCGCGCGAATATCGGCGTCAAGCGCGGGGGTGGAATTATACCAGCCCTTTGGGCCAACCTCGGTCAGCCAGTAATCGGTGATGGTTTCAGGTGTCATCGGCGCCCCCTCGTTGTCGCAGGCTGGCAGAGCCGGCCGCTCAGTGCAATGGGGCCTCGCCCTCATCCGCCGAAACCGCGTCGGCGTGCTCTTGCGCCGCTTCCAGCGCGGCCTCGACCGCCAGCGGCGAGGCCGAGGGCGAAAGCACCGCGAATGCGCCGGTCAGATCGCTGGGCAGGCCCGCGCGGCGGGTCATGCGCCAGCCGGCGTAGGCGGCGATAGCCGCCATCAGCACCCCGATATAGAGGAAGAAGCCGCCGTCGCCCGCAACCTCCATCAGCCAGCCCGTCACCAGCGGCCCGGAGATTGCCCCAACGCCGTTGATGAACAACAGCCCCGCCGAGGCCGAGGCCATGTCGGTCTGGTCGAGAAAGTCGTTGGTATGGGCCAGCAGCAGCGAATAGATCGGGTTCGCGATGCCACCAATCGCCGCCGCCATCAGCAGCAGCACCACAAAGCCGGGGTCGAACAGAAACACCGCGCCGGTCAGAACCGCCCCAAGCGCCGACAGCCCCAGCACCAGCAGGCGGCGGTCCATACGGTCGGACGCCCAGCCAATCGGGTATTGCAGCAATAGCCCCCCGACGTAGACCGCCGCCACGAAGGCCGAGATCTGCGGCACGCTAAGGCCCGCACGCCCGCCCCAGACCGAGGCCATGCCAAACAGCGCCGAAAACACCCCGCCCATCAGAAATATCCCGACACAGCCCAAGGGCGAGACCTCAAACAGGCGGCGAAAGCTCATCCGGGCTGTGGTCTCGAACACCGGCGCCGGGGCCACCGACAAGAGAATCGGCGTGAACGACAGCGACACCAGCACCGAAGGGATGATGAACAGCATGAACCCCGAAGGGTCGCCGGTGTTCATCAGCAGTTGCGCTATGATGATGCCGATCATCTGCACGATCATATAGGCAGAAAGCGATTGCCCGCGCGTCTCGTTGGTCGAGGCGGCGTTCAGCCAGCTTTCGGCGGTGATATAGACGCCCGAGAACGAAAACCCGATCAGCACCCGCATCAAGGCCCAGGCAACCCAATGCGGCGCGGCCGCGTAGAGCACCAGCACCGCCGAAATCAGGCTGCCAAGTGCCGCGAACACCCGTACATGCCCGACCCGGCGGATCAGGCCGGGGGTCAGCCGACTGCCGAGCAGGAAGCCAAAGAAATAGGCCGACATCACCACCGACATCTGATAGGTGCCGATGCCCTCGATAGCGCCGCGAATGCCCAGCAGCGTGCCCTGCATGCCGTTGCCGACCATCAGCAGCATGACGCCAAGCAACAGCGGCCAGGTGGTGCGCAGAACGGTCAGCATATCGGGCCTCGAATTCAGGAAACTACCGCTTTAGCGCCGGGGCGCACAGAACCGGCGCGACAATACGACACTAAGGGATCAAAAGCGACGCATCGCCGTAGGAGAAGAAGCGATACCCCCGCGCCACCGCATGCGCATAGATTTGCCGGATCCGGTCTTGCCCCATCAGGGCAGACACCAGCATCAGCAACGTTGAGCGCGGCAGATGGAAATTGGTCATCAGCGCGTCGGTGGTGCGAAAGCGGTAGCCGGGGTAGATGAAAATGTCGGTGGTGCCTGTGAAGGGCTCGACCCGGCCCGAAGCAGCGGCGCTTTCAATCAGCCGAAGCGCGGTGGTGCCCACCGGAATGATGCGCCCGCCCGCCGCGCGGGTGGCGTTGATCTCGGCGGCGGCAGCGGGCGAAACCTCGCCCCATTCGGCGTGCATGCGGTGGGTGGTCACATCATCGACCTTGACCGGCAGAAAGGTGCCGGCACCGACATGCAGCGTGACCTCGCTGAACGCCACCCCGCGCGCGGCGAGCGCCGCCAGCAGGGGCGCATCGAAGTGCAGGCTGGCGGTGGGGGCGGCGACGGCGCCAAGGTGGCGGGCAAAGACAGTCTGGTAATCGGTCTTGTCGGCCTCGTCGGGCGCACGCAGAGCGGCGATGTAGGGCGGCAGCGGCATCGCCCCGGCCTCGGCCAAGGCCGCATCGAAGGCCGCGCCCGTCACCGAAAAGGCAAGCCGAAGCTGGCCATCCTCGATGCCGCGCACCTCGGCAGCAAGTGCGGGCGAAAAGCGGATGACCTCGCCCACCTTCAGTTTTCGCAGCGGCTTGGCAAGCGCCATCCACGCCCCCTCTGGCGCAGGCTCCAGCAGCGTCACCTCGATGCGTGCGCTGACATCTCCTTGCGTGCTTTGGCGGCTGCGCGTGCCCGAAAGCCGCGCCGGAATGACCTTGGTGTTATTCAACACCAGCCGGTCGCCGGGGCGCAGGATGCCGGGCAGATCGGCCACCACCCGGTCAGCAATGCCGCCACCTTCGGCCAGCAGCAGCCGTGACGCACTGCGCGGGCGGGCGGGGCGCGTGGCGATCAGCCGCTCGGGAAGCTCGAAATCGAAATCGGAAAGTTTCACTGCCCTGCCTCAGGTAAGGGGCGCCGGAAAATGCCGCGCAAAAATCCGGGCGTCAAAAGCGACAGCGGGTTGACCGTGATCTGTGGCGCCGCCGACGTGCCGCGCAAGCGGTAGTTGATGCCAAAGAACCCCTCGCCGCGCCGGCTGATGATCTGGCCGAGACTGTTGAGAATGTAAAGTGGCGTCACCACCCCCTGAATATCAACCGCGCCGCTGCCGGGGGCAAAGGTGCCCTCGCCCGTCACCCCAAGCGAAGCGCCCACCGCAGTTCCGTCTCGCAGCGTGATCGTCTCGGGCGAGATCGTGAAGCTGCCATCAACATCGGTGAACAGCAGCCCCTCGCCGTTCAGCTGTTCCAGCAGCCCGATCCCCGACGCCGCACTTAGCAGCGCCGCAAGCACCGGCGCATCGACGACGCGCAAATCGTGCATCTCGGCGCTGCCCTGAAAATGGCCAGCGCCGGCGCTGGCCGGTTCGATGATCAGATCCAGCGTGCCGCCGCGTGCGCGCGCAAACACCCCGGCCGAGCTCAGCACCGCGCCCGCGTCATTCGAGAGAATGCGAAACGCGCTGCGCCCGCCCTGCCCCGGCATCACCGTGCCCTCAACCCGCGCGCCGCCGTTGACACCTGCGGCAAAGCCGCCCGAAAACCCGGTGGTCTGTGAAAAATCGCCGCGAAACCCGGTCAGGGCGATGCTGTCGGTCACCTGAACGCGGTCGAGCGCAAAGCTGATCGGGCCGCCGCCACCGCCGCCACTGCCGCCGCCACCGACCGTTGCGCGGCGCAGGTCGGCGCGCGCACCGCTGACCGCGATCGCCATCGGGTTGCCTGACCGTTGCGCCCGCAGCTCCACCGCACCCTCAAACCAGCCGCCAAGTGTCACCGGGTCAAACGAAGCGCGTTCGAGCGCGCCATCGGGCGCAAGCGTCAGCGTACCCGCCGCTTTCAGCCCAGCCGCGTCAAGCTGCATCTGGTCGATCACCGGCGGGGTGCCAAGCGCGCCCGTAACCTCGAAGCTTCCGGTTTGTGCCGCGGGTTTGCGCCAGCTCACCGCAGGAATGGCTAGGCTCAGCCCCGCAAGGTCACTTGTCAGGCCAAAGCGAATGCGCTGGCCGCGCGCAATTTCCAGCGACAGCGCGCCGGTTCCTTCGCCGCCAACGGTGCCTGATGGCAACACGATGCCAAAGGCGGCCAGCGACGCGGGCGTCAGTGCGACATCGGCGGCAATGGTCGAATGCCCGCGCTGGTCGGGCGCGAAGGCCTGCCGCCACTGCGCATCAAACGGCACCCCGGACAGCGTCCCGCGCCCCGAAATCTCGATGCCCGCCGCATCGGCAACCAGCATAAGGCGCGGCGCGCGCAAGGGCCGCCCCGCCACCAGCACATCCGATTGGACATCCGTCAGCTCGGCGGTCACGCGAAAGCGCAGCTCGTCGGGTGCCATGCCCTTTTTCAGCGGCATCTGCATGACCGTTTCGGCACGCGCCATGCCTTCGGCAAAGTCGGTTCCCAAGTCCGCTTTCGACATGAAACGGAACGGCTCCTGATCGAGCAGCGACAGGGCCGCGGGCACGGTGCTGACGGTGCGAAGGCGAATTTCGGCGGGCGCCGGGCGCAGCCGGATATCAGGCACCACCATCACGGTATCGGCTACATCGATGCGCCCGCCGGTGGGGGCGATGACATGGCCACGCTCTACCGTCAGCGCATGCCGGTTGCCGTCAATGCTGGCAAAGCCTGCGGCATCAAGCAGCGGCGGCAGGCTTTCGATCACCCGCACTTCGGCGCCCTCAAAGCCGTACCCAAGCGCCAGCTGCGGTTCAGCACCGGGTTCCATACGCAGGGCCGCGCGCACATCGCGCAGCTCGCCCGTCGCCACGTTATCAACCAGCCATGAGCGGGTCTTGGCCACCACATTCACCGGCCAGAGCGCCAGCATGCGCGCTTGCGAAATGCGCTCGGTGCCGAAATCAAGCGCGACCTGCCAGCCGTCGGGGCGCGCCACGACCCGCCCCGAGGCGCTCAGCCGTTCGGCGCCGTTCAGCAGTTGCAACTGGCCGATGTCGAGCGTGAACGGGTCAAGCCGCAGCCGCAGATCAACCGCGCCCGCTACGAACTGCACCGGCGTTTCAAACAGCCCTTCGGGGTCTACCCGCAAGTTGGCAATCGCCACTTGCCCCAGCACCTCTTCCGGCAGACCGCTGCTGAGACCCTTGAGCTGCGCCGACCCGGAGGCCCGCAAGCGCAGCGCGCGGCTGTCAATCGACAGCTCGGAAAAGGCAACCCGCTCGGACGCGGGGTCGTAACTGAAATGCACAGTGCCGCCACGGATCGGCACCGGCGCCACCCCCTCGACCGGGTTGAGCGCCCCGGCGCCGATCTCAAGCCGCGCATCGAGGTGGCCGACCGCACCTGCGGCGTCGATGCCGCTGCGCAGCGACCCGGAGATTGGCACATCAAGCACCCCTAGCCAGGCCAGGGCGGGCGATTGCAGCGCCAGATCGCGCGCCGGAACCGCCGTGATCGCGGCGCCGAACGAGGCCTCAAGGCTGCCCTTGCGGGTGTTGAGCGACAGCGCCACCGACGAGGGCCTGCTTTCGGCCTCGCCGATGTCGAAGCTGAGCGTCACCGCCAGCCGCGTCGCGTCTTGCGTCAGGACCAGTCGCCCCTCTTGCACGCGCCAGACCTTGTCGTTGCGCGCGTCGTCAAGCCGGATCTGCAAGCCCTGCGCCTCGATCCGTTGCAGCCCGGCTAGCGCGGGGGCATCAAACACCTGCTTGAAGGCACCCAGCGCCTGCGCGAGGCTTTCAGGGGTGGCCGCGCGCAGCGCCGCCCCGTCGCTGCCAAGCGAAACATCCAGAGTGCCGTCATCCAAGCGGCGCATCGCAAGGTTCGCACCGTCCAGCCGCACGGTCTGCACCACGATGCGCCGTTCGGCCAGCGCTTCACGCGACAGTGTGAATCGCGCTTCGGGCAAACGCGCCACCACCTGCCCATTGGCCCCGGCGACCTCGACCTGCAAAAACCGCAGGCGCGGCACCAGCCCGTCGGTCACCACCAGTTCGGCGCCGCCTCGCAGGTGCAGCGTCAGCGCGCCCGCCAATGCCGCGTTGGCGCGCGCCTCAAGCCGTGCCACCGCCCAGCGCGGCGCGGGAAGCGGCTGGTGCGTAACGTAAAGCGCCGCGATCGTCAGCGCCAAAGCCAGCAGTGACACCGAGAAGAGCAGCCCGAATCCCATGCGGGCACGCCGCGCGCGCCGACGCCGCGCAGGCGGTGGCGCAGCGGCGCCTTGGGTCTCATGCGGTGTCTGCGTCTCGCTCATCCGTCGCCCTGCCGCCCGGCGATCCCGAAGCGGTGTTGATCTTTGCTGAGCGGGGCTTAAAACACAAACGCGCTGCCCCGTCCAAAGGAACCCGTCGTGTTAGAAATAGGCGATACCGCGCCCGACTTCACCCTGCCCTGCATCGACGCCTCCGGTCGGCCCGGCACATTGGCGCTGGCGGCCCTGCGACTGCAACCGGTGGTGCTGTTCTTTTACCCGCGCGATGCCACCACAAGCTGCACCCGCGAGGCGCAGGATTTCAGCCGCCTTGCACCCGAATTTGCGGCACTGGGCGCGCGCGTGGTCGGCGTTTCCAAAGACAGCCCCGCGTCGCATCTGCGATTTTTGCAAAAGCAGCGGTTGCAGGTGACGCTGGTCAGCGATGAGGGCGCCGATCTGTGCGAGCGTTTCGGCGCCTGGGGCCCCAAAAAGCTTTATGGCAAAGCCTATGAGGGCATCTTGCGCACGACATTCCTGATCGGCGGTGACGGCCGCATCGCGGCGGTCTGGCGCGTGGCGAGGGTGGCGGGCCACGCCGAGGCCGTTCTGGCAGCACTTCAGGGCGCTGAAAGTTAGGCCAGAATCCGCCAAAGGCGATCAGCGCCAATCTGCCGCCTCCGCAAAAGTGGCAAAATGGGTTGCATGCGCGCACCGCCTCTTGCTAAGCCGTAGCCGAAGGCGCGCCTGATGACGCTCCGCGATATAGCAGGATGGATCCCCAAAGGTGCACCGACGCTTCGCGCATCATCTCAACAGCGTTGTCGGAAGATGGTTGCCCGAACAACGCCTGTTCCTGAAATCCAACAGCACGACGCGCTTTGTGCGCCTCGGGCCGATGACGCAGGCGGTAATGCTGACCGGCACCGCGCTGGTGTTTGGCTGGTCGATTGTCGTCAGCTCAATTCTGCTGAGCGATGTCATCAGCGCGGGCAGTTCCGAAGAGCAGGTCGCCCGTGTGCAGGCCGCGTTTGAAGAACGGCTCGATTCGCTGTCGCGCGAACGCGATGCCCGCGCCAATGAGGCGACGGCCGCGCAGGCCCGCTTTTCGCTGGCGCTGCAGCAGGTGTCGCTGATGCAATCAACGCTGCTGTCATCCGAGGAGCGGCGGCGCGAGCTGGAAACCGGCATCGAGGTGATTCAGGCGACGTTGCGCCGCACCATGCAAGAACGCGATGCCGCCGCCGCCGACGTGGCGCTACTGACCGCCGAGATGAACGGGCAAGCCGACACCGCCACGCAGCAGGTGGTGGCACCCGAAGATGTTGCCGCGACGCTCGACATCATCGCGGCAGCGCTGGCACAGTCCGCGGCCCAGCGCGACAAGGCCGCCGCCGCCGCCAGTGCGGCCGAATCCGAGCTTGCAGAAATGCAGCTTGAACAACGCCTGCTTGACCAGCGCAACGACGAAATCTTTGCCACTATCGAAGCCGCGGTTTCGGTTTCGGTCGAACCACTTGACAAGATGTTCCGCGCCGTCGGCATGGATGCCGATGCGATCCTCGAAACCGTGCGGCAGGGCTATTCCGGCACCGGGGGCCCGTTGCTGCCGGTTGCGATGTCGGCCAGCGGCGAGCCCGAATACAGCGCCGATCTGGCGCGCGCCACCGGCATTCTGGACACGCTCGACCGGCTGAACCTCTACCGGATCGCGGCGCAGACCCTGCCGCTTGATACCCCGGTCAAGGCCGCCTACCGCCTGTCCTCACCCTTTGGCCGCCGCTGGGGCACCATGCATGAAGGGCAAGACATGGCCGGCCCGAGCGGCACCCCGATCTATGCTACCGGCGAAGGCGTGGTGACCCATGCGGGCTGGCAGTCGGGCTATGGCAACATGATCGAGATCCGTCACGCCCATGGCACCGTCACCCGCTATGGCCACCTCAGCAAGGTCAGGGTCAGCGTCGGGCAAAAGGTCTCGCGCGCAGAGCGGATCGGTGATATGGGCAGCACCGGACGATCAACAGGCCCGCACTTGCACTATGAAGTGCGGGTGAACGGCAAACCGGTCAACCCCATGACCTTCATCAGGGCAGCGAGCAATGTTTTCTAAAAGCAGAATCAACGAACCCGGTTCCAAAACCGCCGCCGAAGGCGACAAGCCAAAAACCCCCGAAGTGCCCGTGCCGCGCCCGATGGGCGATGCCACAGGCGCTGCGCCGCGGCCCAAGGCACCGGCGTCGGTGCTGTCGTCCGACCTGACGGTCGTCGGCAATCTGCGCACCACCGGCGATGTGCAGGTGGAAGGTATTGTCGAGGGCGACATCCGTGCGCATCTGCTGACCGTGGGCGAAAGCGCCACCATCAAGGGCGAAATCGTCGCCGACGACATCGTGGTGAACGGCCGCGTGATCGGCCGCGTGCGGGGCCTGAAAGTGCGCCTGACCTCAAGCGCGCGGGTTGAGGGCGACATCGTGCACAAGACCATCGCGATCGAATCAGGGGCGCATTTCGAAGGGTCTGTGCAGCGCCAGGAAGACCCGCTGGCCAATGGCGCGCCGCCAAAGCTGGCGCCCCCTGACCCGGCCCCCGCGCCCGCCGCGAAGTCTGAAGGCTGAAAGCCGGACCATTAGCCTGAAGTGGCGGCGCCCGCAGCGCCGCCCTTTGCATTTCAGGGCTGTGAGATCCGCCGGTACATGTGCCAGCTTGCGTGCCCCAGCACGGGCAGCAGCACCAGAAGCCCCAAGAACAGCGGCACCATACCCAGCCCCAGCAACGCCGCGATGCAGAGCCCCCAAACCCCCAGCACCACCTTGTTGGCGAGCACCGCACGCACGCTGTAAAGGATCGCGGTGATGAAATCGACCTCGCGTTCCAGCAGCAGCGGCAAGCCCGCCACGGTGAATGCGAAGAGCGCCAGCGAGAACCCGGCGCCAATTGCGGTGCCGACGGTCAGCATCAGCGGCCCGTTCCCCGCAAGCAGCGCGGCGGGCGAGGTGGTGATGTTGGTCAGCGCCTGCAAGCCCATGAACAGCGCAAAAATCGTGTGGGCCACGAACACCCAGAACATGAAGATCAGTAAGATCACCATCGCCATCGACGGAATCTGGCGGTCCTTTTGCGCAAAGACCGTGCCCAGAACCTGCCGCCAGATCAGCGGCTCTCCCACCTCGATGCGGCGGCTGACCTCATAAAGCCCGACCGCCGCGAACGGCGCCAGCAGCGGAAAGCCCACCACGAAGGGAACAAGCCACCATTCCTGCCCCGAAGCCACCGCGACAAGGTAGAGCACCACCCCGCCCAAAACGTAGAAGGCCGAGAACAGCAGGCCAAAGGCCGGGGCGCGCAAAAAATCGCGCAAGCCCGCGCGCAGGCTGGCGCCAAGGTCGGCAAACACAAGCCGCCTGATGCCGGGCAATGGCGATGGCTCTTTTTGCAGGTGCTGCGGCATTCTGCCTTCTCTCCCGTTACCTGCGCAACTAAGCGCGGCGCGGTTGGGCAAGCAACTATTTTCGCGCGTCAGTCTTCGCCCTGCGCCTCAGCCCGGCTTTTGCCCGCAACATCCTGCGCCAGTGTCGCCGCCATGAAAGCGTCGATATCGCCATCAAGCACGCCGCCGGTATCTGAAGTTTCATGCCCTGTGCGCAGATCCTTCACCATCTGGTAGGGTTGCAGCACATACGACCGGATCTGGTTGCCCCAGCCCGCCTCACCCTTGGCCGCGTGCTGCGCATTGACCACCGCGTTGCGCCGATCAAGCTCCATCTGGTAAAGCCGCGATTTCAGCGCGGCCATACAGTTGGCGCGGTTCTGATGCTGGCTCTTTTCCGAACTGGTCACGACGATGCCGGTGGGCAAGTGCGTAATGCGCACCGCCGAGTCGGTGGTGTTGACGTGCTGCCCGCCTGCGCCCGAGCTGCGGTAGGTGTCGATCCGCAGATCATTGTCGGCAATCACGATGTCGATGTTGTCGTCAACCACCGGATAGACCCAGACCGAAGAAAACGAGGTGTGCCGCCGCGCTGCCGAATCATAGGGCGAAATGCGCACAAGGCGGTGCACGCCGGATTCCGATTTCAGCCAGCCATAGGCGTTGTGCCCAGAAATCTTGTAGGCCGCCGAACGAATGCCCGCCTCGTCGCCCGCCGTTTCTGCCAGAAGCTCAACCTTGTAGCCCTTTTTCTCGGCCCAGCGCACATACATGCGCGCCAGCATGCTGGCCCAGTCGCAGCTTTCGGTGCCACCGGCGCCGGCGTTGATTTCAAGGAAGGTGTCGTTGCCGTCAGCCTCGCCGTCGAGCAGCGCCTCTAGCTCTTTCGCAGCGGCAAGATCGGCCAGCGCGCGCAGCGCCTTTTCGGCCTCTGCCACGATCTCGGCGTCTCCCTCAGCCTCGCCAAGCTCGATCAACTCGATATTGTCGGCCAGGTCGCGCGTGATGTTGCGCCATGTGCCAAGCGCGTCGATCAACTCTTGCCGCTCTCGCATCAGCTTTTGCGCGCGCGCAGGGTCGGACCACAGCTCGCCTTGCTCGATCAGCGCGTTCATCTCTTCCAGCCGATGTGGCGCTGTTTCCGCATCAAGCCGCTGGCCGAGCAAGTTCAGCGAGCTGCGGATGGCATCGACAAAATTCTGCATCTCGGCGCGCATGGGGGCGGTTCCTTGTGGTCTGATTGCGGGCGGTGATAACGGCTTGGGGCGGCGCGGGCAAGCGCGGCGGCGTCAGTAGAGCCCGCCCGACGACACGGTGCCGAAATCAGCCTTCGGCGGGATCACCCGGATCTGCCCGCTGGAGTTGATCACCTGCGTGCCGCTATAGTCGCTTTCGCCTTGCTGGAACAGCGGCAAGTTCTGGCCCATCGCAAAGCCGCCGTCGATCATCGAGGCAAAGCCGAACAACACATCGGTGCCTTCGCGGAAATATTCGGCGACCACATCGCCACCGCCGGCAAATTCGTCAACCCGGTCACCGGTAAAACGGTTGATGTTCACGAAATACCCGCCCGGCGGCACCTTGAAGGCGCTGCCGCCGTATTTCTTGATCGCTTCGGCAATGAATTGCTGGAACACAGGGCCGCACAGGCTGGACCCATAGGCGGCGTTGCCCATTGCGCGCGGCTGATCGTGGCCGATATAGCACCCTGCGGCGATGTTCGAGGTGAAGCCGATGAACCACACATCCTTGGCATCATTGGTGGTGCCGGTCTTGCCTGCCACCGGCACCGGCAGGTTGATCACACCGCTGGCGGTGCCGCGCTGCACCACGCCCTGCATCATCGAGGTCAGCTGGTAGGCGGTGATCGCATCCATCACCCGCTCGCGGTTTGAGGTGATGCGCGGCGCAAAACCCGCGGGAATGGTATCAGGCCCGCAATTGACACAAGTGCGCTGATCATGCCGGTAGACGGTTCGCCCCCAGCGGTCCTGCACCCGGTCAACAAGCGTAGGTTCCACCCGCTCGCCGCCATTGGCAAACATGGCATAGGCCGCAACCATCTGGAAAAGCGTGGTTTCCTGCGCACCAAGCGCGTTTGCCAGAAACGGCATCATCGGCTCATACACGCCGAAGCGCTCGGCATAGGTGGCCACGGTTTCCATGCCGATTTCCTGCGCGATCCGCACCGTCATCAGGTTCCGGCTTTGCTCGATACCGGTGCGCAGCGGCGTCGGGCCATAGAACTTGTTGGATGAGTTGCGCGGGCGCCAGATGCCGGCCCCGGTCTCAACCTCGATCGG
Organism: Paracoccaceae bacterium; assembly: GCA_019429405.1. Lineage (GTDB taxonomy): Bacteria > Pseudomonadota > Alphaproteobacteria > Rhodobacterales > Rhodobacteraceae > UBA6213. The sequence continues at coordinate 9,251 of JAHYIZ010000015.1, read as the reverse complement.
CGCGTCAACCACGATCGTCGCCGGGGTAAAACCCGAATCGAGCGCGGCCGCATAGACAAAGGGCTTGAACGCCGAACCGGGCTGGCGCTGCGCCTGCGTGGCGCGGTTGAACACCGAAGACTGGTAGCTGAATCCCCCCTGCATGGCGATGACGCGGCCGGTGTTCACGTCCATCGCCATGAATCCGCCCTGAATCTCGGGCACCTGGCGCAGGGTCCAGCGAATGAAGCTGCCGTCGCTGTCTTTGGTCATGGCGCGCACCAGCACCACATCGCCGACCGCTAGCAGATCGCCCGCGACCTTGGCCTTGTTTGCAGCCAGCTTGCCGTCGTCCCCAAGCTTGCGCGCCCAGGTCACGTCGGCGGCAGGTATCCAGTGGCCATCGGCATCGTCATCGACCCCTTCAATGCCGATCCGGGCATCCTTGGCGCCAACTTCCAGCACCACCGCCGCGTGCCAGCCCGCGACATCGCGCGGCACATCGTTCAGCGCCGCAAGGCCCGTGCGCCAGTCGGCCAGCGCCTCGGGTGCCAGCGTCAGGCCGGTGCCGCGCCACACGCCCTGGTCGCGGTCGTAAGACTCGAGCGCGGCGCGCAAGGCCTCTGCGGCATTTTCCTGCATTGCGGGGTCAACGGTGGCGCGAATGGTCAGACCGCCGCCAAAAAACTCTTCTTGCCCGAATGTGCGCGAAAGTTGGCGGCGAATTTCGTCGGTGAAATAGTCGCGCGGCGGCAGGCCGGCGCGGAAAGGCGGAAAATCACCGTTCTGAACTGACCGCAGCGGTTCCTGCACTTCAGCGTCATGCGTGGCCTTGTCAATGTAGCCGTCTTCGAGCATGCGCCCCAGCACATAGTTGCGCCGCTCGGTCACCCGCTTCATGGCGCGGACCGGGTGGTATTCGCCCGGCGCCTGCGGCAATGCCGCCAGCATCGCGGCCTCATGCGGGGCCAGCTCGCTCAGGGTCTTGTTGAAATAGGTCTGCGCCGCAGCCGCCACGCCAAAGCTGTTCTGCCCAAGGAAGATTTCGTTAAGATAGAGCTCAAGGATCTTGTCCTTGCTCAGCGTTTCTTCCAGTCGCGAGGCGAGGATCAGTTCCTTGATCTTGCGCTCGACCGAGCGGTCGGACGAAAGCAGGAAGTTTTTCATCACCTGCTGCGTGATCGTCGAAGCGCCGCGCAGCCGCCCGCCCGTCAGCGCATCGCGCGCAGCACCCAGCATGCCGCGAATGTCATAGCCGCGGTGGCTATAGAAGTTCTGGTCTTCGGCAGCGACAAAGGCGTGCTTGACCAGTTCCGGGATTTCGTCGATCGGCTGAAACAGCCGCCGCTCTTCGGCAAATTCGTCAATCAGGCGGCCTTCGCCGGAATAGATCCGGCTGATGGTTTTCGGGGTGTATTGCGCCAGTTGTTCGTGGCTGGGCAGATCGCGGCTGTACATCCAGAACACCGCCCCAAGCGTCAGCGCGCCAAAAAAGGCGGCGGTGACGACCCAGGAAAAGATCGCCCCCAGGACGGACAGCACAAAACGGACCAACGGCAGCTCCCACATCCGGCATCTGCCGGTGCCCCGCTATACCGCGACCGGCGGGGGGCGTCAAAACAACTTGCCGCGGGCGGCGGCAGCCTGCCGAACGCCCGCTATTGGCGCAGATAGCGCGCCTCGGCGGCATCGACCACCGCCCAGGCTTGCAGCGCCGCCAGAATGGCATCGGCCATCGCGGCGCGCCAGACAGGGTCAACGAGCCGCCCACGGTCGGCCTCGGACGACATGAAGCCAAGTTCCAGCAGCAGCGACGGAATGTCGGGCGACTTCAGCACCGAAAACGCCGCCGCCTGCACCGGCTTCTTGTGCATCTTCAGCCCGGACCCCAGAATTGCCGCCTGCAACGCCACCGCCAGGCCATCGGCGCGCGGCTGGGTTTCGGCGCGCGCCATCTCCATCAGCACCTGCGCCACCTCATCGTCGTGCCCGGCCAGATCCACCCCCGCAAGCAAATCGCCGCGGTCATGGCGCTCTGCCAGCCGCGCCGAAGCGCTGTCGGATGCCTCGGCGGCCAAGAGATAGACCGTGGCGCCCGCCGCCTCGCCTTCGGCCAGCGCATCGGCGTGCAGCGACAAAAACACATCCGCCCCCGCCGCGCGCGCCGCCGACATCCGCGCCTCAAGCGGCACGAAGACGTCTTCTTCACGGGTCAGCACCGCGTGCATTCCGGCGCGCGTCAGCACCTCTTTCAGCTCTCGCGCAAAGCCGAGAACAAGCGGCGCTTCGGCCAGCCCACCGGCTTCGGCGCCGGGGTCAACGCCGCCGTGGCCGGGGTCGAGCACCACCACCAGCGGCGCCTCGCCGGTCTGGCGCCTGCGTGGCGCGGCCACGGCTGCGGGTTCAGGCAACTGCCAGCGGGTCGCGACCGGGGCACCGGCTGTTGCGACGAATTCGGCGGCAGAGACCGGTTCCAGCCGCAAATGAATTTGGGGCGACACGCCGGTGCTTTCCCAAGCCTCGACCACCGCCATCGGGGCCGAAAGTTCAGCGATCAGCCGCGTCCAGCCCGGCGAAGCTGGCCCCCATGCAAGGGCGGTAACGGCGCGCGAGGTGCCAAGTGCTGCGACCGGCGCTGCGCCAAAGTCGAGTTCCGAGAAATCGACCACCAGCCGCGGCGGCGCGTCGAGCAGAAACGCGCGAAACGGGATCGGCTGGCTTATGCCCAGCGTGATCTCGACCGCGCCGCCCGCATCGGCAATGCCGCTGCGGGCCATGTCAAGCCGTGCCAGCGCCCTGAAATCTTGCGCGCCCGCAGCCCCGGCGAGGGCGCAATATGCCAGCGCCAACGCCCCGATGATTTTCCGCAATCTGCCTGCCATAGTGCCCCGCGCCGGGGTCATACGCCCCGTTTTGTGCCAGTATAGCGGGCGCGAGGGCGCCGCGAAACCACTCATCCGCAAATGCGCCGGGGCCGTGCTCGCCCATTTGTGAAGGCTCGGCAGCACTGCGGGCCCCGGCGCGGCGGCCATCCGGCGGCGCCACCCTTGCCAAGCCCCCGCTTTGCCGCGATGCTGCGCCAAACCGGCCCTGACGGGTCCAAACCACAGGGATACCCGACAATGCCGCGCCTTTCGCTCTCCTCGCTCATCGTCGCCGCAACGCTTGTGGCAGGGCCCGCCGCCGCATTCGACCCCGCCGCGATGACCGAATCCGAGCGCGCGGCCTTTGGCGCCGCGATCCGCAGCTATTTGCTGGAAAACCCGGAAGTGCTGGTCGAGGCGATCAACGTGCTTGACGCCCGGCAGGCGGCGCTTGCCGCCGCGACCGATCAGCAATTGGTCGCCACCTATGCCGAAGCGCTGTTCAACGATGGCTATTCCTGGGTCGGCGGTAACCCGGACGGCGATGTGACCATCGTCGAGTTTATGGACTACCGTTGCAGCTTTTGCCGCCAGGCCCACCCGGAGGTTGAAGAGCTGATCGCCTCGGATGGCAACATCCGCTTCATCATCAAGGAATTCCCGATCCTCGGCCCAGATTCCGACCTTTCATCGCGCTTTGCCATCGCCACCCTGCAGATTGCGGGCGATGCCGTCTACAAGCAGGCGCATGACAGGCTGATCGCGCTGCGCGGTTCGGCCAATGTCGAAACCCTGACCCGGCTTGCGCAAGACCTCGGGCAAGACCCCGCCCCGATCCTGGCGCGGATGAATGATGACGCCGTCACCGCCATCATCAACGCCAATCACGCGCTGGCGCAGCGGATGCAGATTTCGGGCACCCCGACCTTCGTGATCGGCGATGAGATGCTGCGCGGGTATCTGGCGCTTGACGGCATGCGCCGGGTCGTCGCGGGCGAGCGCAGCTGAACGCCGGGGGCGCCGCCCCCGGACCCCTGGGGGTATTTGGGCGTTGAAGAACCCGGATCAGGGTTTTGCGGCCTCGATTTCGGCGGCGCGCGCCTCAACCAGGTCAACGATGTGGTCGATCATGCCCGCATTGCCAAGTTTGTGCACCTGTTTGCCCGCAAGATAGACCATGCCGGAACCCGCGCCGCCTCCGGTAAAGCCGATGTCGGTCATGAGCGCCTCGCCGGGGCCGTTCACCACGCAGCCGATGATCGAAAGGCTGAGCGGGGTCGTGACATGGGCGAGGCGGTCTTCAAGTGCCGCCACGGTCTTGATCACGTCAAACCCTTGGCGCGCGCAGGAGGGGCAGGAAATGATGGTCACGCCGCGATGCCGAAGCCCCAGCGACTTGAGAATTTCAAACCCCACCCGCACCTCTTCCACCGGGTCGGCCGAAAGCGAGACGCGGATAGTATCGCCAATGCCGGACCACAAAAGGTTGCCCAAACCGATTGCCGATTTCACGGTGCCCGAAACAAGGCCGCCCGCTTCGGTGATGCCAAGGTGGATCGGGGCATCGGTGGCCTCGGCCAGTTGCTGATAGGCGGCGGCGGCAAGGAATACATCAGAGGCTTTGACCGAGATCTTGAACTCGTGAAAGTCGTTATCTTGCAAGAGCTTGATATGGTCGAGGCCGGATTCGACCATGGCGTCCGGGCACGGCTCGGCGTATTTGTCGAGCAGGTGTTTTTCGAGCGATCCGGCGTTCACGCCGATGCGGATGGCGCAGCCGTGGTCCTTGGCGGCCTGCACCACCTCGCGCACCCTTGCGGCGTTGCCGATATTGCCGGGGTTGATGCGCAGGCAGGCGGCCCCCGCCTCGGCAGCCTCGATGGCGCGGCGATAGTGAAAGTGGATATCGGCAACAATCGGCACCGGGCTTTCACGCACGATCTCGCGGAGCGCGCGGGTGGAGGTGTCATCGGGGGTCGAGATGCGCACGATGTCGGCGCCGGCCTCGGCGGCGGCGATCACTTGCGCCAGCGTGGCGCGCACATCGCTGCTGTCGGTGTTGGTCATGGTCTGCACCGAGATCGGCGCATCGCCCCCCACCGGCACCCGGCCCACCATGATCTGGCGCGATTTGCGGCGCGCGATGTTGCGCCAAGGGCGGATCGGGTTATGCGTCATGGAGGCCTCGGGCTTGCTGGGTGCTGCGTGCTTGCCACAGATAGGCCAGCGGCGCGCAATCGGCAACGGGGGCTCAGTTCGAGGCTTCGGCCACCGCCACCATGCGCGCCAGATCGCCATCGCGGCTGAGGTCGGCCAGCGCATAGGCGCTTGAAAGCGCTTCGGGCGACAGCACGATATTCTTGGTCACCGCGCCCGGCGCCCCGGCAGGTCCGTAGGTGGTGCCGTTCACCGCAAAATAGACCGCGCCCGATTCGCCCGCGCGCAGCACCGGCGGTTCTTCGAGCTTGGGTAGCGCGAAGCGTTCGCCGGCGTTCAGGATCTTTTCAAGAATGACCGTGCCATCGGCTGCCTGCACGCGCACCCAAGCCGGGCGCACCGCCAGCAGTTCGACCGCAGGGGCATCGGCGGCAACAGTGCGCACCACCGCCTCGGCAATCGCCTCGGCAACCGGGTCGGCTGCGGCAACGCCTGCGGCAACTTCGGCCAGCACGCCCGCTTCACGCGGGTTGATGGCGGAAATCGGGCTGTCGCGTGCAACCAGAATCGGGGTGTCGAGCGGGCGCGGGCGGTAGAGCCGATCAAGCGCTTCGGCAGCGGGCAGCGCGGGCGCCGTATCTGCCGCCGACATTGCAATGCCCGCTGCGGCAAGCGGGTCGATCATTGCCAGCATGCCGGGCGACTGTTCGACCGGTGCCACCTGAACCCGCTGCACCTCTTGCAGGATCGAATAGCCGCCATAACCAAGGCCAACGACCAGCGTTGCCAGCACCAGAACCGAACCGACGGCGCGCGGTTCGATCTTGCGCCAGAACGCCTCGGCGCGCGGCACGAAGCTGGCATTGGGGTCGGCCAGAGGTTCGGCCAGGGCGGGGCGGCGCGGTTTTGGGCCAGAGGCGGCGGCGGCCATGCCATGTGTCGGCGTAAACCCCGATTCGAGGCAGAAACGCGCAAAAGCCCAATCCTGATTCATGCCCAGATAGCGCGCGTACGACCGCACATAGCCCGCCACAAATCCGGGGGTCTCGAAGGCGGAAACATCGGCGTTCTCGATGGCGGCGATGTAACTGGCCTTGATGCGCAATTCGCGCTGCACATCAAGCAGCGACTTTGCGAGCGTGGCACGCTCGCCGCGCATCAGATCGCCCAGGCGCAGCTCGAAATCGTCAAACCCTTTGGGTTTGTCTTCGACCTCTGCTGAAGGTTTCGCCCTCCGCCCGATCATCCCCGCCACTGTCCCCAAGCCAGATCTTGTCGAATCGCGTTTTCGCGAGGCGATTTATAGCGGTTTGATTACCACACACACGTGCAAAATGCACCCGCAGAAATCTGCTCAGGCGGTGGCTTCGGCGCGATTTAGCGCACATCGCGCCCAGAGCGCATCCATGGCGCGCACGAAGCGATCGATTTGGGCGGCATCGTGCACCGGCGACGGTGTCAGGCGCAGCCTTTCGGTGCCGCGCGGCACGGTGGGAAAGTTGATCGGCTGCACATAGACGCCGTATTCTTCAAGCAGCATGTCCGACAGCAGTTTGCAGTGCACCGGGTTGCCGACATGCACCGGCACGATATGCGTGCCGTGGTCGATGATTGGCATCCCCAGCGCTTTCAGCCGCGATTTCAGGATGCGCGCGTGCAATTGCTGCGCATCGCGCAGTTTCTGCCCTTCGGCGCCTTTCAGGAAGGCAATCGAGGCGGCGGCACCGGCGGCAATGGCCGGCGGCAGCGAGGTGGTGAAGATGAAGCCCGGCGCGTAAGAGCGCACGGCATCGACCATCAGCGCGCTGGCCGCGATATAGCCGCCGAACACACCGAAAGCCTTGCCAAGCGTACCGTTGATGATGTCGATGCGGCCTTGCAGGCCCAGTTTTTCCGAAACGCCGCCGCCGCGCGGGCCATACATGCCCACGGCGTGCACCTCATCAAGATAGGTCAGAGCACCAAACTCTTCTGCCGCTTCCACCAGTTCAAGCATCGGGCCAAAGTCACCGTCCATCGAATAGACGCTTTCGAAGGCAACGAGTTTCGGTGCCGCCGGGTCATCCTTGGCCATCAGCTCGCGCAGATGCGCGACATCGTTGTGCCGGAAGATGCGCTTGGCGCCGCCATTGCGGCGGATGCCCTCGATCATCGAGGCGTGGTTGAGCGCGTCGGAATAGATGATCAGGCCGGGAAACAGCACCGGCAGGGTGGAAAGCGTGGCGTCGTTGGCGATATAGGCCGAAGAAAACACCAGCGCCGCTTCCTTGCCGTGCAGGTCGGCAATTTCCGCCTCCAGGCGCTTGTGATAGACTGTGGTGCCCGAAATGTTGCGGGTGCCGCCGGACCCGGCGCCGGTTGCGTCAATCGCCTCATGCATCGCGTCCAGCACCAACGGGTTCTGCCCCATGCCAAGGTAGTCATTGCCGCACCAGACGGTGATGTCTTTCTTCGTGCCATCGGGACGGGTCCAGACCGCATGCGGAAAAGCGCCCTTCTCGCGCTCGATGTCGATGAAGGTGCGGTAACGGCCTTCGTCGTGGAGCCGCTTGATTGCCTGCTCGAGTGCCTGGGTATGGGTCATGCGGTATCCTTGAGCCGTAGCGGGGCGCACACGCACTCACCCCTGAAATGGAATGCGACTTTGTTAGTGGCAAAGCACGCGTTTTGAAACCCGAAAAATCCCAAACTTCCGTGGTGGCCGCTCAATTTGGCGTGCGCCGCCCGGCGCGCGGGCGCGAGGCGGCGCAGATTCGCCTATTCAGGCACCGTGAATATCTGGCCGGGGTAGATCAGATCGGGGTTGCGGATCTGCCCGCGGTTGGCCTCAAAGACCTTCACATAGAGAATGCCCTCGCCGTAATGCTGCGTGGCAATGCCCCAGAGTGTATTGCCCTTCTGCACCGTCACCACGCGCACTGCAGGTTGCGTCGGGTCAGCACTGACGGCGGCCTCGGCGGCGGTTGCCGCAGCAAGCACTGCCGGCGACTCGCGCTTCAGCGGCGACTCGGCGCGCGCGGTCACCTTGCCCGCCGCGTCGATCACGTCGATGCGCAGCGTGTAAATGCCGGGGGGCACATCGCGAAGCACCACCCGCCAATGGCCGATGGCGCCGACCGGGGCGGTGCCGCGCTCGGTATTGTCGAGATAGGCGCGCACATGGCCGGCGCCGGCACCCCGGCCCGCAACCACCACGTCGCCCAGGGCATCATAGCTGATCGTGTCGATGGTCAGCGCCTCAGGAAGGCCCGGCTGTGCCGGGGCGGGGTCGAGCACGGTAATGCCGCCGGCATCAGCCAGCAGCACACGCGGCGCCACGGGCTCTAGCGCGGGTTGTGCCGCGGCGTCGCTGGCGGCGACCACTGCGGGGGGCGTGGCAGCGTCCGGGGTTGCCACAGCGGAAGGCGTTTGGGCGGCGGCGGGCGCCGCCGGCGGGGCGGTCGGCGCGGCTGCAGCCACCTCGGATGTGGCCGCGGCCGTGGCGGCGCCTTCGCCGCCGCCCGGCGCCACTTCGGCGCCCGCGGCGGAGGCGGCCTCGGCGGAGGCGGCCTCGGCGGGTGCCTCGGGTGCGGCCGCGTCTGCGACGACCAGCGGCGCCTGCGTTGGCAGCGCCAGACTCGGCGTCAGGATCACGGTCTGGGTCGACAGCACTGCCTGACCCTCAGCGGTGGCGCTCTGCAGCGTCAGCGCGCGCGGCGCCTCTGAAGGCGGCAAGCTGAACATGGCGACAAATTGCCCGCGCGCGTTGGCCAAGGCCATTGCGGTTTCGGCACCGTCCACCAGCACCGACACCGCGCTTCCCGCAAGCGCCTGCCCGGCCACCACGACCGATCCATCCGGCGCCGCGCGCACGGTATCAAACCGCGGCGGCTCCAGAACGGCCAAGGCGTCTGCCGCTTCCGGCGCACTTGCGGCGGGCGCGATCATGGCGAGGGCTTCGGCGGTTGCCTCAGCGGGTGCTGCGGCGGCGCTCGCTTCAGGGGCGGCTGGCTCTGCCGCCGCCACGCTCGCCTCGGGGGCGGCGGGTTCGACCAGCGCTAGGCTCGCCTCAGGGGCGGCAGGTTCTGCCACCGCTCCGCTCGCTTCGGGGGCAGCGATCGCTGCGCGCGCTTCAGGAGCGGCAGGTTCTGCCACCGCTCCGCTCGCTTCGGGGGCAGCGACCGCTGCGCGCGCTTCAGGAGCGGCAGGCTCGGCAACCGCCACGCTCACCTCGGGCGCGGCAACCGCCGCGCTCGCCCCGGGGGCGGCGGG
>JAHYIZ010000054.1 GCA_019429405.1 Paracoccaceae bacterium | reverse complement strand
CTTCGGCTTCACGCCGCTTTACACCAGCAGCGAAGATGTCTCGATGGCGGCGGCGGTGCTGACCGATGTCATGGCGCAGGAGTTGTGGGATCGGCCCGAATACCGCGCCCGCTCTCGCGTCACCTGAGGCGCGCTGGGGGCCACCTGACACCCGCTAGGGTGCCAGCCGCGCCGCCAGTTCCGACCCCGCGCTGACCCGGTTGCCGGGGTAGGCTACCACCCGGTCGCCGGGCGCCAGCCCGCCCAGAACCTCGGCCACGATCCCGGTCATCTGCCCGATCTGCACCTCGGTCAGCACCGCACGCCCGCCGATTTCGCGGAACGTGGCCCAACTGTCGCCCTGCCGAAACAGCGCCGCCACCGGCACCTGCAACACATCGGGGGCCGACCACACCACGATGCGCACATAGACGCGGAAGCGGTCGCCAAGGCCCGCGCGCGACTCGGGCGGGTCGAGAAACGCCAGCCGCAGCCGCACCCGCTGCTCTTCGATGCCAAGTGCGGAAACGCGGGTGAAGGCGGCGGGGTCGATCCGGCGCACCTGCGCTGCCAGCAGCCCCGGCCCGCCCCAGCGTTCAACCTCGGCGGCGGCACCGGGCGGCACCCGCACCGCATCGGCCGACAAAAGGTCAACCTCGATTTCAAGATCGGCAAGATCGCCAATCGTCAACAGCGGGCTGCCCGCCTGCACGATGCGCGCGCTTTCATCGACGATGCTGAGCACGCGGCCAGAATGCGGCGCCAGAATTTGCACGCAGCATTCAGAGGTGCCTTCGGCAAGCGCCGCCTCGGGGCCGACCAGAACCGCCTTGGCGCGCGCCAGCGTCGCGCGCTGCAATGCCAGTTCAAACTCGGCCGAGTCGCGCGCCGCGGCGCGGGTCGCCTGCAACTGCTGGCTGGCCTCAAGCGCGCTTTGCGCCACGATGCCGCGCGCCGCTAGTTCGCGGGTGCGCGCAAGCTGACCATCGGCGTAATCAAGATCGGCGCGGGCGCGTTCGAGGTTCACCTCGGAAAGCCGCACCGCAGCCTCGGCCTCAGCCACTGCTGCCTCGGCCTGGCTACGCGAGCGCGCATCAAGCAGCGCCGGGGCGGCAGGTTCGATTGCCGCCACCACGGTTTGCCCGGCCACCACCGCATCGCCCACCTGCAAGGGCAGGCGCGCAACGGTGCCGGTCAGCGGCGCGCTGACGGTCCAGGGTTCGCGCACACGGGTGACGCCCTCGGCCGCAACCGTCACCGCCATCGGCGCCCGCGCCACGGTGACCAGATCGACATCAAGCGGCACCGGCCGTATCGCCCAGACAAATGCCGCCACCACACCGCCAAGCAGCCCGAGTGTCACAACCGTTCGCGCAACATGCATGGACCCGCTCCTATTCCTTTGCCTTCAATGCCATGACCAGATCGATCCGGTCCAGCCTGCGCCGCACCAGCAAGGCCGCCGCCAGCGCGGTCGCTATCGCCGCCGCCGCCGCCATCGCATAGGTTGACCGCGACAGCACGAAGGGCAACGAGACCAGCTCGTTCGACAGCCCTTTGACTACCGCTGCGGTAAAGCCGTAGCCCGCCAGCCACCCCAAGGGTACCGCGGCAAACGTCAACACCATGATCTCGCCGACCAGCACAAACCCCACCTCGCCGCGCGAGAACCCCAGCACGCGCAGGCTGGCCAGTTCATGCGCGCGTTCCGACAACTGGATGCGCGCGGCGTTATAGACCACGCCAACCGTTATCAGCACCCCGATCAGCGTATAGACCACGCCTGTAATCGCGAGGCTCTCCTCCATCGTCGCCGAAAACTGCCGCCGCACCTCGGTCCAGAGCATCACGCCCGCCACCGCCGGGGTTTGCTTGATCTGCGCATAAAGCGCGGGCAGTTGGGGTTCATCGACCAGCAGGTTGATCAGCGCGACCTGCGGCGCACGGCCAAGGCGTGCAAAGACCGCCTCTTCGGCCATATAGGCACCCTGCCCCAGCGATTGCCGAATGGTTCCCGCCAGCCGCACAACCCAAGTCTCGCGCGGCGCCACCATCAGCTCGACCAGCACCATGTCGCCGGGCACCAAACCAAGGTCGCTGGCCAGCAGTTCAGGCAGCAGCAGCCCCTCGGGCGGCAGATCGACCGGGCGACCATCGCCACCAAGCAGCCGCGCCAGCGTCGCCACGGCGGGGCGCGCCTCAAGCGAGGTCAGGCGGCTCTCCGAGCCCACCCGCAGCCGCACCGGCAGCGCAAACCCGCCCTCGGCATAAAGCACGCCGGGCAACGCCAGCGCATCATCAAGCACCCCCTGCCCCTGCACCCCCGCCAGCGACAGTGTCACCTGCTGGCGGTTGGCATGGGTGAAGATGTCGTCCATCAGCACATCCATGGCATCGAAGGTGAAATACGATGTCACCAGCACCGCAATCGAGGCCGCCACGCCAAACAGCGTCACCATGGCGCGGCCCGGCCAACGGGTCAGCGAGCGCAGAATCATCATCGAGGTTTGCCGCAGCCGCAGTGCGGCCCCCAGCCGGTCGGCCATGCCGCGGCGGAACATCGCGGGCGCGGGCGGCGACATCGCCACCGCAGGCGACAGCCGCACCGAGGCCCAGACTGCGCGCAGTGCGCCGATCAGCGTGGTGGCGATGCCCGCGACGCCGGAAATGACAAAGGCCGAGGTGCCGGGTTCATAGAGCAGAAACGGAAAGCGGAAGAACTCGGCATAAAGCGCCGTCATCAAATGCCCGACCCAGGCGCCAACGCCCCAGCCCAAGGCAACGCCGATCACCCCGATACCCGCGCCAAGCTTGAGGTAATGCCCCGCAATCTGCATGCGCGAATAGCCTATCGCCTTCAAAAGCCCAATCTGGCGCCGCTCCAGCGCGATCAGGCGCCCCAGCACCATGTTCACCAGAAACGCCGAAATCACGAGGAAGATCGGCGGCAGCACCCGCTCCATCGCCGCAAGCTGGGTCAGCTCATTTTGCAAGAAGGCGTGCGAGGTCTGCTTGTCGCGCCCGATCGCCCCCGCCCCGCCATAGGGCGCCAGCAACCGGTCAAGCGCGGCGATGACCGCAGGCTCGTTGGCGCCGCGGGTCAGGCTTAGGCTCAGCTCATTAAAGGCGCCGCCCATGTCGCGCGCTGCCGCCGCCGCCTCTTCGCCCATCCAGATCAAGCCATAGCGGCGGTCATCGGGCATGATTGCACCGGGGCCGATAGTATAGACAAACTCGGGCGAAAGCACATGGCCGCTGACCGAAAGCGTGCGCAGCCGCCCGCCGACGATGGCCTGAAAGCTGGCACCGGGGTCAAGGCCGTTGGCCTGCGCGAAGGGTTCGGACACTGCCACCTCATCGGGGCGCAGCGGGTCCGGCAGGCGCCCGGCGCGCACTATCGGCACGTTCAGCACCGGCACGCCATCGGAGGGCAACGAGATCACCCGCCCCATCGCCGGTTCTACCAGCCCTTCAAGGTCGAGCACGACATGAAAGCCGATCCGCCCTTCTACCGCTGCCACGCCGTCAATCGCGGCCACCTCGGCCAGCACCGCACGCGGCGCGCGGGTAAGGCTGGCAAAGACATCGGCAAAGCGCTGGCGTTCATAATAGGCGGTCCGGGTTTCGCTGAGCGACCGTTCGGCGCCCTGCATCACCACCAGCACCATCACACCACAGGCCATCACCAGCGCAATCGCCAGCGCCTGCGCCCAGATCCGCCGCAGATCGCGCAAGCCCTTGGCATCGAGCGCGCGCATTACCAGACCACCTCCGAGGGCGGCACCCGCGCCGCGTTCACCTCTTGCCGCGCGATCAGCCCGTCGGCCACATAGATGACCCGGTGCGCAATCTTGCGGATGCCCGCGTTGTGGGTGATCAGCGTGGTGGCGGTGCCAAGGTCGCGGTTCACCTCGACCAGCGCCTCCAGAACGGTCACGCCGGTGGCACTGTCGAGCGCGCCGGTGGGTTCATCGCACAAGAGCACATCGGGGCGCTTGGCAATGGCGCGGGCGATGGCCACGCGCTGCTGTTCGCCGCCCGAAAGCTCTGCCGGGAAATGGTCGAGCCGGTGGCCAAGCCCGACCCGCTCCAGCGCCTCTTCGGGGCGCATGGGCCGGCGCGCGATCTCGGTTACCAGCGCCACATTTTCACGCGCGGTCAGGCTGGGCACGAGGTTGTAGAACTGGAACACAAAGCCCACATGGTCGCGCCGGAACGCCGTCAGCGCCTTGTCAGACGCACGGCTCAGGTTGTGATCGCGAAACACCACGCTGCCTGCCGTGGCGGTATCGAGCCCACCCAGAATGTTAAGCAGCGTTGACTTGCCAGACCCCGAGGCGCCCAGCAAAACCACCAGCTCACCCTCGTAAAGCTCAAGGTCAATACCGCGCAGCGCCTGCACTTCAACCGCGCCGGTCCGGTAGATCTTGGTGACGCCTTCGGTCTTGAAGACCACGGCAGCGGGTGCGGCAAGCTCGGTCATGGCGCCAATATACGCCCTGTGCGGCGGCGCGGCGAGGGGGTGCTACAAAGCGCCTCAGCGGCGCCCGTCTTCGAGCGCGCAGCCCAGGCCCAGCACGGTGCGGTTGGCATAGGCAAAGTAGCCAGTGACCTGATTGACCTCAAGGATTTCACCATCGCTCAGCCCCGATCCGCGCAGCCGCGCAATCGTGGCGGCGGTGACTGACGCGGGGTCGCGGGTCAGCGTTTCGGCATAGCGCAGCGCCGCGATCTGCGCAGGCTCCAGCGGCGCCGCCTCCAGATCACGCGCCTCAAGCGCGGCGCAGATGGCTTCGGCGCGGGCGTCATCACGCAAGGCGCGGCGCAGGCCGGCGGTGTGGTGCGCCACGCAATAGGTGCAGCGGTTCAGGCTCGAAACCCAGACCCCGATGGATTCGAGAAACCAAAGCGGCAGCGCATTCGCCGAATGGTGCAGCGTGGCGCGGTAAAGCGCCATATGCCCTTCAAGCGTGTGCGGGCGCAGGCTGTGCACGCGCAGCACGTTGTCAACCTCGCCCTGCGGCCCCTTCACGCGGTCATAGGCGGCGCGCAGGCGGCTGTCGGCCTCGGCGTAGTCGATGATTTCGATCCATGACATCGGCGCATTCCCCAGGTCAGTCGAGCAACAACGAATCGTCCGCCAGTTCTTCGCCCTGTTCGCGCTTGAACAGTGCCAGCAGGTCGGCCACCTGCATGCGGTCGCGCTCGGGGCCCTTGGCATCAAACACGATGCGGCCACGGTGAAACATGATCGTGCGCCCGCCGGTGTGCAGCGCCTGCACCATCGAATGCGTCACCATCACCGCCGTCAGCCCCAGATCGCGCACCAGCGTCTTGGTAAGGTCCAGCACGAATTCGCCCGTCTTGGGGTCAAGGGCGGCGGTATGTTCATCCAGCAGCAGCACCCTGGTTTCGCCGGTGGTGGCCATCAGCAGGCTGACCGCCTGCCGCTGCCCGCCCGACAACAGCCCGACCTTGTCGCCAAGCCGGTTTTCCAGCCCCAACCCCAACAACCGCAGCCGTTCTGCGGCGTCGTCGCGCATGTCGCGCGATATCGCAAAGCGCAGGCCGCGCGGGCGGGTGCGGGCATGGGCGAGCGCGAAGTTTTCCAGAATCGTCAGGTCTTCGCAGGTGCCCATCTTCGGGTCCTGAAACACCCGCGAAAGGTGGCGCGCGCGGCGGTGCACGGGCCATGTGGTCATGTTCTGCCCCTGCACGCTGACGCTGCCGCTTTCAGCCCGGCAAAGCCCCGCGATCACGTTGAGGCAGGTCGATTTGCCGGCGCCGTTGGAGCCGATCACGGTCAGAAATTCACCCTTGGGCACATGCAGGTCAATGCCGCGCAGGGCGCGGGTTTCCATCGGGGTGCCCCGGTTGAAGGTCACATGCACATCGGCAAGCCGGATCATTTGCCGCCCCCCTTGCGCTTGAGCCTTCGGATCGGCAGGCCCGAATGCTGCGCGATCAGCGCAATCGCCACCAGCACGGCGGTGACCAGTTGCACATCCGACGCATGCAGCCCGATGAACCCCGCATTCAGCGCCGCCGCGACCGCGAGGCGATAGAGGATCGCCCCCGCGATGCAGGCGATGGTGGCCAGAAAGATCGTGCGCGAGGGCAAGATCGACATGCCCACGATCACCGAGGCAAGGCCAACGATAATCACACCGATGCCCATATAGGCGTCGGCCGCACCGAACACCTGCGCAAAAAGCGCCCCGGCGATGGCGGTCAGGAAATTGGCCAGCCCCACGCCCAACAGCTTCATGTTGCCCACGTTCACGCCGTTGGCCTCGGCCATGGCCGGGTTCACGCCCGCGGCGCGCATCGAGATGCCCACCCCGGTTGCCAGCAGCAAATCGAGCGCGAGCTTGAGGCAAAGCGCGAACACGCCAAGGAAGATCGGGCTGACAATGTAGCTGCGCACCCCCAGCCCCTCAAAGGCGGTGAACACGGTATCGACGCCCAAAAGCGGCTTGTTCGGTCCGCCCATGATCCGCAGGTTGATCGAATAGAGCGAGATCGCCACAAGAATCCCAGCCAGAATGTGCAGGATCTTGAAGCGCACATTCAGCAGCGCCGTGATAAACCCCGCCAGAAACCCCGCCAGCCCCGCCGCAAAAGTGGCCAGCCACGGGTTGATACCGACGCTGACGATCAGCACCGCCGCCACCGCCGCCCCGAGCGGAAAGCTGCCTTCCACCGTCAGGTCGGGAAAGTCGAGGATCTGAAATGTCAGATAGGCGCCCAGCGCCACGATGCCGAAAATGAATCCGGTCTCTAGCGAACCGAACAATTGGTAAAGTGACATGCCAGGGCTCCGCGACCGTTGCACAAAAGGCGCGAAGCGCCGATGGGTGGTCGGGGGGCCAGCCAGCCACCCGACCGCGCGCGCTTATTCGATCACCACATCGGCGGCGTCAAGCACCGCCTGCGGAATGACAATGCCCATCTTGATGGCAGAGCCCTTGTTGATCACGGTTTCGAGCTTGTCGTGCACCTCATAGGCCACGACCACGTCGATCGTGCCGGGGTCCTTGCCGTCGAGCACATCAGCCACCATCAGCCCGGCGGTATGCCCGACCGCGCGGTAGTCCAGCCCGACAGACCCCGCCGAGCCGCGCCGCACACCATCGGTCTCGCCGGTGAAAATCGGCAGTCCGACATCCTGCCCGACCTTGATGATCGCTTCGAGCGCGGCCACCACGGTGGTGTCATTGGGCACATAAACCGCCTCGACCTTGCCGACCAGGTTGCGGGTAGCAAGGATCACCTCGTTGGTGGTGGGCGAGGCGCTTTCGACCACTTCGATGCCGCGCGCCGCCGCCTCGACCTTCAGCACCTCGAGCGTGGCAATCGCGTTATCAAGGCCGGGGTTGTAGACAAAGCCCAGCTTTTTCAGCCCCGGCACCATCGACAGGATCAGGTCCAGCTGCGGCCCGATCGGCTCGGCATCCGAAACGCCGGTCACGCGCCCGCCGGGCTGCTTGAACTGCGGCACCAGCCCCGCCTTGACCGGGTCGGTGACCATCGCGAACACGATCGGAATGTCTGTGGTGCCCGAAATCATCGCCTGCGCGGTGGGGGTGGTGATCGGCACGATCACCGCCGGGCTTTCGCCCATGAACTTGTTGGCAATCTGCATCTGCGTGGGCATCGAGCCGTTGGCGTTCTGGTAATCAATGCGGATGGTCTTGCCCTCGATATAGCCGCGCTCGGCCAAGCCATCGAGAATGCCATCGCGCGATTGCATCAGGGCGGGCACCTCGACAATGGTCGAAATCGCCACCAGTTTCAGATCCTGCGCCGCCGCCATCGTGGCCATGCCCGCCGCAAGAGCGGCCATCAGAACCGTTCCTATCCGTACCTTCATGCCAACCCCCTGAAGCATGTGAAACCTGCGCCGCGCCATTGCAGAACGCTCGGTCATGGCACGGCATCCTACGGTGCCCCCCCCGATATGCAAGGGGCTTTCAAGCATCTAGTAGCGCGTGGTCAGGCGGTAACCGCGGCCAAAATGCATGCGAACATGGGTGACAAGCTGGCCCTCAAGCCAGGTCGTGCGCTCGGCCAGCATCACCGGCTCGTCGGGCGCCACGGCCAGAAACTCGGCCAGACGCGGCTCGGCGGCGGTGGCTGAAAAACTGATTTCGGCATCGGTAAAAGGCACCGCCTGCACCAACCATTCATTGGGGCCAACGGCGCTGAAATCGGCCGTCGCCACCTCCGGCACCGCTGCAATGTTGATCCAGCGTTCCTCATGCTGAAACGGGCGGTCGTCGGCGTAGTGCATGCAGATCAGGTGCAGCATCCGGGCGCCCTCGGGCAGGTCGCGCAGCGCGCGCAGCCAATCGGGCGCGGCACCGACCGCGCGCCCGACAAGCGCGTAGCGATAGACCGCGCCCGTCGCCTCGACTTCGGCGCGCACGATCGGAATTTCGAACCGCGCTTGCCGCACGGGCGACAGTTTGACGCGGGTTCCGGCGCGGCGGCGCCGGTCTATCACGCCCTCTTCCGCCAGTTCGGTCAGCGCCCGGTTGATGGTGGCACGGGCGCAGCCAAACTCGGCCGCCAGCTCCAGCTCGCCCGGTATCAGCGCGCCGGGCGGCCAGACGCGGGCGCGGATGCGGCGCAGGAACTCGGCCTTGAGCACGCGGTAGCTGGGGCGGTCAGGTTCGGTCATCAGAGCTTTCGTTTCTTGTCTGCGGTTATTTGAGTTATGCACAAGCTGAAGCGGCTGAAAAGGAGTGCTGTGCCCGTGCAGATCATCCACCCCGGCGCATTTCTGCGCCAGCCCTGGAAGAACGGCGGCGGAGTGACGCATGAGGTGGCGCGCGCAGACAGTGCCACACCGTTCTGGCGGCTGAGCATCGCTGAAGTGGCGACCGAAGGGCCGTTTTCGCCCTTTCCGGCGCTGATGCGCATCCTGACCGTCATCGAGGGCGCAGGCATGGCGCTCGACACGCCGCTGGGCTGGCTGAACGCGCTGCCCATGCAGCCCGTGCAGTTTTCGGGCGACCTGCCGGTGCGGGCGCGGCTTCTGGCCGGGCCGGTGCGCGATCTGAACCTGATCTACGATCCGGCGCAGTGGCAGGCGCGCGTTGACCCGCTGGCCGCGGTGCGCTGTCTGGCAACACCCGAAGGCGGGGCCGCGTTTTGTCTGTGCCTTGGCGACGAGCTGCGGCTTGGCGCGCAAAGCGTGCCAACTGGATCGGTTGCGGCACTTGAGGCGGGCGAATCGACGCTGCTGCCGCGCGCGGGCGCCGCCGGGCTGGTGGTGCTGCTGCGCCCCATCGCCTAAAGCGCCTGCATTAATTGCGCCACCGCCGCGCGATAGGCCTTGATGATGCCCGCACGCGCCACATGGCGCCCGCCCTGCACCCGGTGCCGCCCGGCCGACCAGAGGTCAGTCACCACGCCATCGGGCGCCGCAAAGGCAAGGCCATCAAGCAGTCGGTCTTCGGGCAGCGCGCAAAGCGCGGGGTGGGTGCTGTCGATCGCCACCAGATCGGCGAGCCGCCCCACGGCGATTGCCCCCGCCTCGCGCCCCAAGGCCTGCGCGCCACCGCGCGCCGCGCCAAGATAAAGCGTCGCCCCCACCGACCCCGCGCCGCGCACCCAGACGTTGCGCTGAAGGTCGCGCAGGCGCTGCGAATATTCGAGCGTACGCAACTCTTCGACCATCGAGATGCGCAGGTTGCTGTCAGAGCCAAGCCCGAACGCCCCGCCCGCCGCCAGCCACCCCGGCCCGTTGAACGGCCCGTCGCCAAGATTGGCCTCGGTGATCGGGCAGAGCCCCGCGACCGCGCCGCTGCGCGCCAGCGCTTCGGTCTCGGCACCGGTCATATGGGTGGCGTGAATGGCGCACCAGTCGCGCCCGACCGGGGCATTGGCCAAAAGCCACTCGACCGGGCGCGCGCCCAGCCATGCGGCGACATCGGCAACTTCTTTGGGCTGTTCGGCAATGTGGATGTGAATCGGCGCGCCTTGGGCCAGCGGCAACACCTGCGCCAGATCCTCGGGCGCGGTGGCGCGCAGCGAATGCGGCGCGATGCCGACCACGGTATCGGCGGGCAGCGCCCGCGCCGCAGCGCGCGCCGCCGCCAGCACCGCAGCAAACCCCTCGACCGAGTTGCCAAAGCGCAACCTGCCATCAGCCAAAGGCGCCCGCCC
>JAHYIZ010000014.1 GCA_019429405.1 Paracoccaceae bacterium | reverse complement strand
CGGCATGGTGGCGGGGGCGCTGGCGGGCGTGCTGGGGCTGGGGGGCAGGCATGAAGGCTGAGCTTGTGACGCTGGCGCTGATCGTGGGGGGCTTCAACTGGGCCTTTCGCTACCTGCCGACGCGGCTTGATATGTCGGCACGCGCGCCCGGCGGTGCCTGGGCGCGGTTTCTGGCGGCCACCGGGCCAGCCGCGATTGCGACACTGACAGTTGCGGCGCTGCTTCCGATGCTTGCGCCGAGGCTGGCCGCGACCGGACCGCTGGTTGCGGGGGTGGCAGGCGTGCTGGCGGTGTTTTTCTGGCGCAGGTCGGTGGTGCTTGCAACACTTGCGGGCGCCGCCAGCTATGGCGCCGCCTATGCCCTTGTCTGACGCGGTGGCGGCACCAATATATTCCGCATGGCGAATATGAAGGTGCAGACATGGCAGAGGCATTGAAACTTGTTTGTCTCGAATGCGGGCAAACCAACCGGGTGCCGGGCGAACGGCTGGCGGCGGCACCCAAATGCGGCGTCTGCGGCGCGGCACTTGCAAGCGGCAAGGTCGCCCCGATCGATGCCGCCACGCTCGAAAAAGCCACCCGTGACGGGCTGCCCCTGGTCGTTGATTTCTGGGCGCCGTGGTGCGGCCCCTGCCGCCAGATGGCGCCCGAGTTTGTCAAGGCGGCCGCGCACCTGGCGCCCGCCGTGCGCTTTGCCAAGATCGATACACAGGCATTTCCCGAGGCGGCCGAGCGCCACCGGATTCAGGGCATTCCGGCCTTTGTCGTGTTTCACAACGGCCGCGAGGTTGCCCGTGCCGCCGGCGCCCGCCCTGCCGCCGATCTTGTAGCCTTCGTGAAATCGAAAGTGGCTATCTAGGCGCCCGCTGCCGCCCCCAAGTTTTTTCGCGTGCGCGCTTGCGCTTGCTTGACAATGCACTGGCCTTGCGCGAAATACCCCCCCGGTGCGGGGCAGTAGCTCAGTTGGGAGAGCGCGACGTTCGCAATGTCGAGGCCAGGGGTTCGATCCCCCTCTGCTCCACCAAATCTATCAAGTATCGGGTTGAAGTCGCCGCAACGAACTCTGCCTTTTTGTCAGGGCGGTGGCTGGCTTGCAAACACGCACGCATCTACACCGGGCGCTGTGCGCCGGGGGGGCTCGGTGCGGCCAATGGGTCTGCGCCAGAACCTCGCCCTGAAGCGCACACAGAGTGCCGCGCGCTTCAGGGCGAGGGGGAATCCTCAAGTTTGGCGCACAGCCTATTTCTTTGCGGGCTTCGCGGCGTTGGGTGACAGCCCCTTTTCAAAGGTCGCGGTGGCCGCCGGGGCGGCTTTCTTGTCCTTTTTCGGCTTCTTGGCTTCCTTGTTGCTTCGCAACTGGCTCTTGGCCATGACATGCTCCTGAATGACCGGCGGGTTGGCGAGACTCGCCCCCGCCCGTGGCTGCATTTGGCGCCTGTTCCCCCCCTGAGCGCAAGCAGATTGCGCAGGCAGGGTGCTGCGGGCACCAATCAGGCGTCGGTTGACATTGTTGCCTCGCCCGCCTGACAAGGGGGCGATGGGCAAGGGGCGGCGCATGTGGGAATTCTGGATCGACCGTGGCGGCACATTTACCGATATTGTGGCCCGCGCGCCGCAGGGCGGGCTGCGGGTGCTGAAGCTGCTGTCGGACAACCCCGGTCACTACGCCGATGCCGCCGTCCAGGGCATCCGCACGGCACTTGGGCTTGGCCCCGGTGACCCGATCCCGCCGGGGGCGATCGGCGCCGTCAAGATGGGCACCACGGTCGCCACCAACGCGCTTCTGGAGCGCAAGGGCGAGCGGGTGCTGCTGCTGATCACGCGCGGCTTTGCCGATCTGCTGCGGATTGGCAACCAGACCCGGCCCCGGCTCTTTGATCTGCACATCCGCCGCCCGGAACTGCTTTATGAACGGGTGGCCGAGGTGCCGGGGCGGCTTGATGCGACCGGCGCCGAGATTGCACCGCTTGATGAGGCGTCGGTAGCGCAGGCGCTGGCCGAGGCCCACGCGCAGGGTATCCGCGCCGTGGCGGTGGCGCTGATGCACGGCTACCTCAACCCCGCGCATGAAGCGCGGGTGGGCGAACTGGCGCGCGCGGCGGGGTTTACGCAGGTCTCGCTCAGCTTTGAGTGTTCGCGGCTGATCCGGCTGGTGGGGCGCGGCGATACCACGGTGGCCGATGCCTATCTTTCGCCGATCTTGCGCCGCTATGTCGATCAGGTGGCGGGGGCGCTGGATCTGGGGCGCGGCACGGGGCGGCTTTTCTTCATGCAATCGTCGGGCGGGCTGACCGATGCCTCGCGTTTTCAGGGCCGCGACGCGATCTTGTCGGGGCCTGCGGGCGGCATTGTCGGCATGGTGAAAACCGGGCTTGCGGCGGGGTTCGACCGGCTGATCGGGTTCGACATGGGCGGCACCTCGACCGATGTCAGCCATTATGCGGGCAGCTATGAGCGCAGCTTTGAAACCGAGGTGGCGGGCGTGCGGATGCGCGCACCGATGATGGATATTCACACCGTGGCGGCCGGCGGCGGCTCGGTGTTGCGCTTTGCCGACGGGCGCTATCAGGTGGGCCCGCAGAGCGCGGGCGCCAACCCCGGCCCCGCCGCCTATCGGCAGGGCGGGCCGCTCTGCGTGACCGATGCCAACGTGATGCTGGGCCGCCTTGCGCCCGAGCATTTTCCGCCCATGTTCGGCCCCGGTGGCGATGCGCCGCTTGATGCGGGCGCGGTGCGCGCGGGTTTTGCACACATGGCCGCCGAGATTGGCGCGGCAACCGGGCAGACCCCTGCGCCCGAGGCCGTGGCCGAGGGTTTTCTGGCCATTGCCGTGGCCAATATGGCCAATGCGATCAAGAAGATATCGGTTGAACGCGGGCATGACGTAACGGCCTACACGTTGCAATGTTTTGGCGGCGCGGGGGGGCAGCATGCCTGCGGCGTGGCCGATGCGCTGGGCATGCGGCGGGTGCTGCTGCACCCGTTCGCGGGGGTCTTGTCGGCCTATGGCATGGGGCTGGCCGAACTGCGCGCGCTGCGCGAGGAACAGGCCGATGCCGGGCTGGGGGCGGCGCCCGCGATGGCGGCGCGCGTGGCCGTACTGGCCGCCGAGGCGCGCGCCGATCTGGTGGCACAGGGCGTGCCGCAGGCGGAAATCACGGTCGAGGCGCGCGCGCATCTGCGCTACGAGGGGTCGCATCAGGCGCTCGAGGTGGCATTTGCCGATGCGCCCGCCATGCAGGCGGCATTCGAGGCGGCACATCTTGCGCGCTTTGGCTACACCGACCCCGCGCGCACCATACGGTTCGAGATGCTGGCGGTCGAGGCGGCGGGTGGCGCCGCCGCGCTGGTGCAGCCCGAGTTGGCGCCGGGCGGTGCCGAAGTGCTGGCGCGGCATCCGGTATGGTTCGGCGGCGGGTGGGTAGAGACACCATTTTATGAGCGTGCGCGGATGGGCGCGGGCGCGCGGGTGGCGGGGCCGGCGGTAATCCTTGAAGCGACGGGAACGACGGTGCTGGAGCCGGGGTGGTCGGCCCGCGTCGATGCCGTTGGCAACCTGGTCCTTGAGCGCGCCGAGGCGGCGGTGCACGCGCGCGCCGCAGGCACCGAGGCCGACCCGGTGCGGCTAGAAGTGATGTCAAACCTCTTCATGTCGATCGCCGAGCAGATGGGCGCCACGCTGGCCAACACCGCGTGGTCGGTCAACATCAAGGAACGCATGGATTTTTCTTGCGCGATCTTCGATGCGGGCGGCAATCTTGTGGCCAATGCACCGCATGTGCCGGTGCATCTGGGGTCCATGTCCGACAGTATCCGCACGGTGATGCGCGACGTGGGCGAAGGCATTGCCGAGGGCGATGCCTATATGCTCAATTCCCCCTACGCCGGGGGTACCCACCTGCCGGATGTGACCGTGGTCAGCCCCGTGTTCATTGGCGGGCGGGTGCGGTTCTGGCTGGGCTCGCGCGGGCATCACGCCGATATCGGCGGCCGCACGCCGGGGTCTTGCCCGCCCGACAGCCGCGAGATTGGCGAAGAAGGGGTGCTGATCGACACCTTCAGGCTGGTCTCGGGCGGGGTGATGCGTGAGCCGCAGGTGCGCGCGCTTCTGGCATCGGGCCGCTACCCGGCGCGCTCGCCCGACCAGAACCTCGCCGACCTCAAGGCGCAGCTTGCCGCCAATGAAACCGGGCGGCGCGAAGTGCTGCGCGCCGCCGAGGCGTGGGGCGCTGAGGTGCTGGCGGCCTATGCGGGCCATGTGCAGGACAACGCCGAGGCGTTGGTGAAGGCCGTGACCGGCGCGCTGAAAGATGGCAGCTATACCTATCCGCTCGATTTTGGCGCACAGATTCAGGTGGCGGTGCGGGTGGACCGCGTAGCAGGGCGCGCCACGGTCGATTTCACCGGCACCTCGCCGCAGCATGCGGGCAACTACAATGCGCCCGCCGCGATTGCCCGCGCGGTTGTGCTCTATGTGTTCCGCACTTTGGTGGGCAAGGACATCCCCTTGAACGAAGGCTGCCTGCGCCCCATCGACATTATCCTGCCCGAAGGCTCCATGCTGAACCCGCGCCCGCCTGCCGCGGTGATCGCGGGCAACACCGAGGTCAGTCAGGCCGCCACCAACGCGCTTTATGGCGCGCTTGGGGTGCTGGCAGGCAGTCAGGGCACGATGAACAACTTCACCTGGGGCAACGACCGGTTCCAGAATTATGAGACGATTGCCGGCGGCACCGGCGCCGGGCCGGGGTTTGCGGGCTGCGACGCGGTGCAAAGCCATATGACCAACACCCGCATGACCGACCCCGAGGTGCTGGAACGCCGCTTTCCGGTGCGGCTCGAAAGCCTTGCCATCCGTCAGGGTTCAGGCGGCGCGGGGCGCTGGCCGGGGGGGCGCGGCGCGGTGCGGCGGTTGCGGTTTCTGGAGGCGGTCACGGTCACGGTGCTTTCGTCATCGCGCCGGGTGGCGCCGTTTGGCGGCGCGGGGGGCGGGCCGGGTGCCTTGGGCGAAAACCTCGTGCACTGGCCCGATGGGCGGCGCGAGCAGTTGCAGGGCAATGATGAGCGCGAATTGCCTGCGGGCGCGGTGTTCGAGATGCGCACGCCCGGCGGCGGCGGCTGGGGCAGGGCGGAATAAGGCGGGGGGCGCTGCCCCCCGGCGGCCTTACGTCCGCTCCCCCCGGGATATTTGGACCAAGGCAATTACAGGCGGTTCAGAACCACTGACCCGGTTCCATCAGCCCAAGGTCCATCAGCTGCTGTGAATTCCACGCGAAGGGCACCGAGTTATACCACCGGAAGCTCGGGATATCGAAGGTGGAGCCCGCGTTGGACTTGAGCGCCTTGGCAACGCGGAACGACATGATCGCGGCGGTCAGGTTGTGGTGCCAAGGGCAGGCGAAGGTGTTGTATTCCTCAATGTTGAAGGTGTGGTCGGGGCGCAGTTCCAGCCCCTTTTGCGCCCGAAACAGGCCGATGCGGTCGATCTTGCGCCGGTTTTCGGGCACATGTTCCTCAAACCGCCAGCGCAGGCCACCAAAGAAATCATATTGCCGCTCCAGCGCCTTGCCCGTGGCGCCCTTGCGTGCCAGCGCGAAATAGCCCGAACGGTCAAGCATCGCCTCGGACAGGTTCACCGCGTCGGGGTTGCGCGAAAGGTCGGGGGCGTAAAGATCGACCACATAGGTCAGCATGGCGTCGCGCCGCTCTTCGGCGTGAAACGCCAGCAATTCGCGCAGATTGCGCGTTTCGCAGAAGGGAAAGAAAAGGTACTCGGCGTTGTAGCAGTAATGCAGCCACGTCGACTCTGGGCAGGCGGCGATCAGCGGGTTCAACGCGCGTGTCAGTGCCTCGGGCCCGCGCATGTCGAAGGGAATGCGGTGCACGGCTCCGGCGAGGTCATCGGGCACCTGCCAGTCGGGCGGGGCAAAGGCCAGCACCGAGCGAAGCCCGGCGGCAAGCTGGTGGCGGATGGTGCTGTCGACCTCAACCAGATCCTCGATCAGAACCACGCCCAACGGGCCGCGCGCCAGCACCGACCCGGCGGTTTGCAGAAATGCCTCAAGTGAAGCGTGGTCCATATCATTCCGCCGTCTGAACGCGCGCCGCCAAGATCGGGCAACCGCGCCGGGATTGCAAGCGGGCGCGGGCGCCAAGGCTTGCCCCGCCGCCTGCTTTCGCAGTATCAGGCGCCACGCGAAAGGGGGCGCCATGTCGGACGCTGAAAAGCCGCAGACCGAGGCGGGGCCGAAAAAGCTCCATATCAAGACCTACGGCTGCCAGATGAACGTTTATGACAGCGAGCGCATGGCCGAGGCGATGGGGGCCGAGGGCTATGTGCTGACCGACAGCCCCGAAGGCGCCGACATGGTGCTGCTGAACACCTGCCATATCCGCGAGAAGGCGAGCGAAAAGCTTTATTCCGACCTCGGGCGGCTTAAGCCGTTGAAGCTGGCCAACCCCGGCCTGAAGATCGGCGTCGCGGGCTGCGTGGCGCAGGCGGAAGGCGCCGAGATTCAGCGCCGGATGCCCATTGTCGATATTGTCGTGGGCTCGCAAGCCTATCACCGCTTGCCCGCGATGGCGCGCGCGGCGGATGCGGGGCAGCGCAGCCTCGATACCGAGTTTCCGGCAGAAGACAAGTTCGAGCATCTGCCGGCGCGCCCCCGTCAGGGGCGGCCAGCGGCGTTTCTGACCGTGCAGGAAGGCTGCGACAAGTTCTGCGCCTTTTGCGTGGTGCCCTATACGCGCGGCGCCGAAGTAAGCCGCCCCGTGGCGCGCATATTGGCCGAGGCGCGGGCGCTGGTGGCGCGGGGTGCGCGCGAGATCACGTTACTTGGGCAGAACGTCAACGCCTATCACGGCGTCGAGGAGGGCGCCGACTGGGGCCTTGCGCGGCTGGTGCGGGCGCTGGCGAAGATCGACGGGCTGGAGCGGATCCGCTACACCACCTCGCACCCCAATGACATGGAGGCAGACCTTATTGCCGCGCATGGCGATGAGCCAAAGCTGATGCCCTATCTGCATTTGCCGGTGCAATCGGGGTCTGACCGCATTCTGAAGGCGATGAACCGCCGCCATACCGCTGACGATTACGTGCGCCTGATCGAGCGCATTCGCGCCGCGCGCCCCGACATTCTGATTTCGGGCGATTTCATCGTGGGCTTTCCGGGCGAGACCGATGCCGATTTTGCCGCGACGATGGCGCTGATCGAGGCGGTGAACTACGGCATGGCCTACAGCTTCAAATACTCGCCCCGCCCCGGCACCCCCGCAGCAGGGCGAACGCTCGTTGAAAGCGGCGTGGCCGACGCGCGGCTGCAGGTGTTGCAGGCGCTGATCACCCGACAGCAGCGGGCGGCGCAAGACGCAATGGTCGGGCGCGGGCTTGGCGTGCTGATCGAGCGGCCCGGACGGGTTGCCGGGCAATGGGTCGGCAAGTCTGAGTACCTGCACGCGGTGCACCTGACCGATACCGGGTTGGCCCCCGGCATGCTGGTGCGCGCCAGAATCACCGAAGGCTGGACCAATTCGCTTGCCGGGGTTTTGCTCGTTTAAGGGCGCCTTGGCGGGTTCGCCCATTTTCTGGCGCTTTTGGCCGCGAAATTCAGCAACAATCCCGCAGGTTTCGGCGCCTGTGTTGCCGAATTGGGCACAATATCTGGGGAATCGCGTTTCGCGCGCCACATGGTTTTGCTAATCTTCTAACAATAGGGTAATTTCGGCCCGCCGCGGGTGCGGGCTCTTGGCGTGTATTAAGGTGTGGAGGCGATCGCGGTGAAAATGCAGATTTCGAGGTTTTTGAACCCGGTTTCGGGTGGGGTTGCGGGGGCCGCTTTGGCCTTGGCAACGCTTGCAGCGCCGGTGCTGGCGCAGCCGGTGGTCAGCACCGAACAATATGTTCCGACGATCTGGATCGACCCCGATGGTTGCGAACACTGGACGATGGACGACGGCGCCGAAGGCTACATGGACAACCGCCTGACCCGTGATGGCCGCCCGGTTTGCCACCGTAATGTTTGCGGCGTGCTGCCCACCGACCAGCTGTTTGATACCGACCGGCATGCGGTCACTGCCGCTGGGCGCAGAAGTCTGGAAAACTTCTTCCGCACAGCGCAGGCGCGCAGCTTCATCATCTCGGGGCACACCGACAGCCGGGCGTCTGATGAATACAACATGGGCCTGTCGCAGCGCCGCGCCAACGCGGTGGCGGCCGTGGCGCAATCGGTCGGGGCCAATGTGCTGGCGGTGCAATGGTATGGCGAACGCTATCCGCGTGCCAACAACACTTCGGCTGCGGGCATGGCGCAAAACCGCCGCGTTGAAATCATCTGTGTGAAGTGAGGGGCTGGCAATGCGCGTGACCAATTCTGCTGTTCTACTGTTTGCCGTGCTCGGCCTCTCGGCTTGCGGCGAGATCGGCCCCGACAAGTCCATTGACCGTGGCATAGATTCAAAGCACCTCAGCCAGTTGCAGGCGGGCATCTGGATTGACCCGGAGGGCTGCGACCACTGGATCATCGACGATGGCGTCGAGGGCTATCTTTCGGGGCGGCTTGATGATTACGGCAAGCCGATCTGTTCGGGCGCGGGTGTGCCCAATACGGCGGTGGGGCCATTCAAATCGGGCAGCCCGATTTTCGACCCGCTCTGAGAAAGGCCGGGTTTTCTTCGGGCCGCGCGGCACCCCCGCGCGGCCCTTTTGTATCAGCCCGATGAAATTTTCGCCATCAACGGCCGCCGCCGCCACGGTATGCTTGCGCATTGCTTGCGGGCGGTTCAACATAGAGCCACAACCCCTAGCAAGGAGCCGCTCTTGGGCCTGAGCGCCGTCCCCCCCCCGCCCCGTCTTGCCGATGCGCATGAAACGCTGCTGGAGTTTCCCGACAACCGATTGCTGATTGACCTGTGCGGCCAGTTCGACCGCAATCTGGCCCAGATCGAGCACAAGCTTTCGGTGCATGTCCTGCGTCGCGGCAATCAGTTGGCGGTGGTCGGAATGCCCGAGGCCCAACAGCAGGCCGCAGCGGTGCTGGGCGCGCTTTATGCGCGGCTGGAACAGGGCCGCGCCGTTGATGCCGATGAAATCGACGCGGCCATCAGGCTGGGCGAGTTTCGGGCCGACGCGGTGCCGCTCGATCAGCAGTTGGAGATGTTCGAGGCCGGGCGCTACGAGATCCGCACCCGCAAGAAGCAAGTGGAGCCGCGCACCGAGGCGCAAAAGGCCTATGTCAAGGCGCTGTTCACGCATGAAATGGCCTTTGGCATCGGCCCGGCGGGCACCGGCAAGACCTATCTGGCGGTGGCGGTGGGCGTGACCATGCTGATCGGCGGGCATGTCGACAAGATCATCCTCAGCCGACCGGCGGTGGAGGCGGGCGAGCGGCTGGGCTTTCTGCCGGGCGACATGAAGGAGAAAGTCGATCCCTACATGCAGCCGCTTTATGACGCGCTGAACGATTTTCTGCCCGCCAAGCAACTGGCCAAGCTGATGGAGGAAAAGCGCATCGAAATCGCGCCGTTGGCCTTCATGCGCGGGCGCACGCTTTCAAGTGCCTTTGTGGTGCTGGATGAGGCGCAGAACGCCACCACGATGCAGATGAAGATGTTTCTGACCCGCCTCGGGCAGGGCAGCCGCATGGTCATTACCGGCGACCGCACGCAGGTCGATCTGCCGCGCGGCACCGCGAGCGGGCTGGCCGATGCCGAGCGCATTCTGGCCGGGGTCCAGGGCGTGGCGTTCAACTATTTCACCGCCCGCGATGTGGTGCGCCACCCCCTTGTGGCGCGCGTGATCGAGGCCTATGAGCGCGACGATGCCATTTCTGGTTGACATCGTGTTTGAGGATGACCGCTGGCAGGGCCTTGGCCTGCAGGCGCTGGCCGATGCGGCGGCGGGCGCGGTGCTGGGCGATCAGCGGCTGGAAGGCGATTTCGAGATCAGCCTGCTGGCCTGCGATGATGCGCGCATTGCCACGCTCAACGCCGATTTCCGCGGCAAGCCCGCGCCGACGAATGTGCTCAGCTGGCCGGCCGAGGCGCTGGCGCAAGAGGAAGACGGCGCTCCCCCCTTTGCGCCTGACGCCGACGCACCAATGGGGGCCGAACTGGGCGATATTGCGATTGCATGGGAAACCTGCGCGCGCGAGGCCGCCGAACAGGGAAAGTCAATGGCCGATCATGTTACCCATCTTTTGGTGCATGGCACCCTGCATCTGTTGGGGTATGATCACATCCGGCAAAAAGATGCGGCGTTGATGGAGGGGTGCGAACAACGCATCCTTGCAACACTGGGTATTGCCGACCCATATGATATTGCCTGAGAGCAGAGCAAACAGGCTTCTGGAAAGGACCAATGGGACAGAGTGCAGATGGGCCGGGCCCCGCGTTAAGCGAGACTGAGCCGGACGAGGGTGACAGTCGCGCAGAGCCAGGTGCCGGGCGACGGTTTTTTGGGCGTATTCTGGGCAAGCGAAACGCTGCCGAAGCCGACGAGCCTGCTTGGGCCGCGTCGCCCCCTGCTGCAGGGGCCCCGACGGCACTGGCGCTGCCGGGGCTTGGAAATCTGCGGCGGATGCGGGTTGAGGATGTGGCAACCCCCAAGGTGGCGATTGCTGCGGTACCGATCGGCATCAGCCGCGACGATCTGGTCGAGGTGTTCCGCAAGGAAGGGTTTTCGCGCATGCCAGTGTTCAAAGGCACGCTCGACAGCCCGCTGGGCCTGATCCACCTTAAAGATCTGGCGCTTGAACACGGCTTCACCCAAGGCCCCCCGCCGCGCTTTTCGCTGCGCAAATTGCTGCGCCCGCTGCTTTATGCGCCGCCGTCGATGCCGATCGGCGTGCTGCTGCAGAAGATGCAGCGCGAACGGATTCACATGGCGCTGGTGATTGACGAATACGGCGGTGTCGACGGTCTGGTGACGATCGAAGACCTGATCGAACAGGTGATCGGCGAAATTGAAGACGAGCATGACGAGGCCGAAGGCGGTTTCTGGACGCTTGAAAAGCCCAACCAGTATCTGGTGCAGGCGCGCGCGCCGCTGGATGAGTTTGAGGCCGAGATCGGGATCAAGCTTGCCGATGCCGAGGAAGACGACGAAATCGACACGCTGGGCGGGTTTGTCTGCATGCTCGCAGGCAGGGTGCCCGCGCGCGGCGAGGTGATACCGATGGCCGGTGGCACCGAGTTTGAAGTGGTTGATGCCGACCCGCGCCGGGTCAAGCGCGTAAGGGTGCGCCTGCACGCGGCGACGGCGCCGACGTGAGCGGTGGGCGGTTGTTGCGGGTTTTCGGCGCCGGGTCGCGGCCTGCGTGGCGCGCACTTGCAGCGGCAGCCTTGCTGGGCGCGCTGGCGGCGGCGGGGCAGGCGCCGCTTGGATGGTGGTGGCTGGCGCTGGCGGCCTTTGCCGGTGTGCTGGCGCTGATCGCGCGGCAGGCAAGCACTGCGCGCGCTGCATGGATGGGCTGGGCTGCGGGCGCGGGCTATGGCGCGGCGGCGATGTTCTGGATTGTCGAGCCATTCCTTGTTGACGCGGCGCGGCACGGCTGGATGGCGCCCTTAGCGCTGGTGCTGATGGCGGCGGGAATCGGGCTTTTCTGGGCTTTCGCGGCGGCACTTGGCGTGGGGCTTGTTGGGCCGGGTCGCAACGCGCGGCTGCTGGCGCTGGCGCTAGGGTTTGGCGCGTCAGATCTTTTGCGCGGCTATATCTTTACCGGGCTGCCATGGGCACTCTTGGGGCACAGCTTTGTCGGAACCCCGCTGATGCAGCTTGCGGCTCTGACCGGGGCGGTCGGGTTGAGCCTTGTCTTTGCCTTCGCTGCGGCAGCGCTGGCGATCGGCCTTGCGCCTGCGGCGGGCGGGGGCGCGCGCTTCGCGCGCGCCGGGCTGGCGGTTGCCGGCGTGGTGGTGTTGGCCGGGGGCTGGTCTTGGGGCGCGGCGCAACTGGCGGCACCCGCGCCCGCACCCGCGCGCGATGTTATGCTGCGGCTGGTGCAGCCCAACGCCACGCAGGCGCTGAAATGGGACCCTGCATTTGCGCGGGCGTTCTTTTTTCGCCAGGTCGATATGACTGCCGCACCCGCAGCGCGCCGCCCCGACCTGATCATCTGGCCCGAAACCTCGGTGCCGTTCCTGCTCGATACCCCCGGCGAGGGGCTGGCCATTATCACGCAAGCCGCCGCCGGGGTTCCGGTGGCGCTGGGCATTCAGCGGCGCGAGGGCGCGCGCTATTATAACAGCCTTGCGGTGCTGGGTGCTGCGGGCGAAGTGACGGCGCTTTACGACAAGTTCCACCTGACGCCGTTTGGCGAATACATCCCCTTTGGCGACGCCTTTGCGCGGTTCGGCGTCTCGGCCTTCGCGGCGCGGCTGGGCAACGGGTTTTCGGCGGGGCCGGGGGCAAGGGTGCTCGATCTTGGTGCGCTCGGCCTCGTGCAGCCGCTGATCTGCTACGAAGCGATCTTCCCGCAAGATCTGCGCGCGGCACCCGAGCGACCCGACTGGCTGATGCAGGTGACCAACGACAGCTGGTTTGGCGCGCTTGCGGGGCCGCAGCAGCACTTGGCGCAGGCACGGTTGCGCGCGGTCGAATCCGGCTTGCCGCTGGCGCGCGCGGCCAACACTGGGGTTTCGGCAATGATTGATGCGCGCGGGCGGGTGCTGGCGCAGTTGGCGCTCAATACCGAGGGGTTTCTCGATGTGGCGCTGCCCGGCGCAATTCCCGCCACGCCCTATGCGCGGTTTGGCGACAGGCCGGTTTTTACCTTTATTGTCACATTGATGGCCTTGATGGCCGGGCTGGCGCGCTTGTCCATTGACCGCAACCGGCCACACGCCTAGGTAGCGGCATAGACCGTCACAACGGCTTCCTGGCGTGACGGGGTATTTCAATGGAGCACTTCCCCATGGCACGCGAGAACTACATCTTCACCTCCGAATCCGTTTCGGAGGGGCACCCCGACAAGGTTTGCGACCGCATTTCTGATGCGGTTCTCGATGCCTTCATTTCCGCCGAATGCAATGCGCGGGTCGCCTGTGAATGCTTTGCCACCACCAACCGGGTCGTGGTGGGCGGCGAGGTCGGGCTTTCGACCAAGGAAAAAACCCGCGAATACGTCGCCAAGGTCGAGGGCATCGTGCGCGACTGTGTGCGCGACATCGGCTATGAGCAGCGCAAGTTTCACTGGGAAAAGCTGAAGGTGCACAATTACCTGCACGAACAATCTGCACATATCGCGCAGGGCGTCGACAAGGATGGGGCGGGCGATCAGGGCATCATGTTTGGCTACGCCACCGATGAAACGCCCGAATTCATGCCCGCGCCGATCCTTTATGCGCACAAGATTTTGCAGCGGCTGGCCGAGGTGCGTAAATCGGGCGCCGAGCCGACGCTGCGGCCCGACGCGAAATCGCAGCTTTCGGTGCGCTATGCGGGCGGCAAGCCGGTCGGGGTTTCCTCGATCGTGCTCTCGACCCAGCACGCCAGCAAGAAGCAGACCTCACAGCACATCCGCGAGATCGTCGAGCCCTATATCCGCGAAGTTCTGCCCGAGGGCTGGATCGACGACGCCACCGAATGGCATGTGAACCCGACCGGAACCTTTGTGATTGGCGGCCCTGATGGCGACGCGGGGCTGACCGGGCGCAAGATCATAGTTGACACCTATGGCGGGGCCGCCCCGCACGGTGGCGGCGCGTTTTCGGGCAAGGACCCGACCAAGGTGGACCGTTCGGCGGCCTATGCGGCGCGGTATCTGGCGAAAAACGTGGTCGCGGCCGGGCTGGCAAAGCGCTGCGTGATTCAGGTCAGCTATGCGATCGGGGTGGCCAAGCCGCTGTCGGTTTATGTCGATACATATGGCACCGGGAAGGTGCCCGATGCTGAGCTCGAGCGTGTTGTGGCAGAGGTGATGGACCTCACGCCGCGTGGCATCCGCGAACATCTGCACCTCAACCACCCGATCTATGCGCGCACCTCGGCCTATGGCCATTTTGGGCGGTTGCCCGAGGCGGATGGCGGCTTCAGCTGGGAAAAGACCGATCTGGCTGCGGCGCTGCAAAAGGCGATCTGATGGGTTGCGCGGGGCCTATGGCCCCACGCCGAAGGGCGCGTGCCGTTTCCGGCATGCGCCCTTGGCCATTGCGGCAGGGCCTTAGGTGCGTGGTGGCGGCGGGGCCTCCGGCGGGGGTATTTCGGGCGATGAAGAAGACGAGCCCAGGGCATTGCCCGCATCAAAGCTTGACCTTGTGCGTGGCGCGGGGCTAGTGGCCCGCCATGACTGATACGCCCCCACCTGCCCCTGAACCCGATGCACCCCGCCCCGCATGGCGCAATTTCTATGGCCGACGCTTTGGACACACGCTGCGGAGCGCGCAGAAAGGGTATCTGGCCGACGATCTGGGCGATTTGCGCCCGCAAGGGGTTTCGCGCGACGAAAACCCGGCGCGGGTGCTGATCGACCCGCAGACGCTCTTTGGCGATGTGCGCCCGCTCTGGCTGGAAATCGGCTTTGGCGGCGGGGAGCATATGGTGGCGATGGCGGCGCGCTACCCCGAAGTCGGGATTGTCGGGTGTGAGCCTTACATCAACGGCGTCGCGATGCTTTTGGGCAAGATCCGCGCGGCGGGGGTGGGCAACCTGGCGGTCTACCCCGGTGATGCGCGCGATCTGCTGGATGTGCTGCCCCCTGGCGTGCTGGCGAAGGCGTTTCTGAATTACCCCGACCCCTGGCCCAAGCGACGCCATCACCGCAGGCGGTTCGTGACGCCCGATTACCTCGGGCCGCTGGCGCGGGCGATGGCGCCGGGCGCGGAGTTTCGCGTGGCGACCGATATAGCGGATTACATGCGCCAGACGCTCGAAGAAGTGCCGAAGGCGGGGTTCGCCCTGCTGGCGGTTGGAGATACGCCCTGGAGCGACTGGGTTCAGACCCGGTATGAGGCGAAGGCGCTGCGCGAGGGCCGTGCGCCGCAATATGCGACCTTCGCGCGGGCTTGACCGTGGCGGCCTCCGGCGGGGATATTTTGGCTGAAGCATTGGTGCAGGGCGAGATTTACCGCTGCGGGGCAATGCGCTATCACGCGCGGGCAAAACGGGAGAAATGCGGATGTCTGGCCACGGTGAAGCAATTGCAATGGTGGCGCGGCGCGGGGCGGCGTTGCGCGGCGTGGCCGAGGTGCCGGGCGACAAGTCGATCTCGCACAGGGCGCTGATACTGGGCGCGTTGTCGGTGGGCGAGACGCGGGTGACGGGGCTTCTGGAAGGGCAGGACGTGCTCGATACCGCCAAGGCGATGCGGGCCTTTGGGGCCGAGGTGGAGCGGCAGGGGGCCGGGGCATGGTCGGTGCGGGGCGTCGGCGTGGGCGGCTTTGCCGAGCCTTCCGAAGTGATCGACTGCGGCAATTCGGGCACCGGGGTGCGGCTGATCATGGGCTGCATGGCAACCTCGCCCATCACCGCGACATTCACGGGTGATGCGTCCTTGCGCAAGCGGCCGATGGGGCGGGTGACTGAGCCCTTGGCGCTGTTCGGGGCCGAGGCCTATGGCCGCAAGGGCGGGCGGCTGCCAATGACCGTGGTAGGGGCGGTCGACCCGATGCCGGTGCGCTATGCCACGCCGATGCCTTCGGCGCAGGTGAAATCGGCGGTGTTGCTGGCGGGGTTGAATGCACCGGGCGAGACAGTGGTGATCGAGCGCGAACCGACGCGCGACCACACCGAGCGGATGTTGCGCGGCTTCGGGGCCGAGATTTCGGTTGAGCAGGTGCCCGAGGGGCGGCTGATCCGGCTGGTCGGCCAGCCCGAGTTGCGCGCCCAGCCGGTAGCGGTTCCGCGGGACCCTTCGAGCGCGGCCTTTCCGGTTTGTGCCGCGCTGATCGTGCCGGAATCAAACATTCTGGTGCCCGGCGTCAGCCAGAACCCGACCCGGAATGGTCTTTTTACCACATTGGTGGAAATGGGCGCTGATATTGGTTTTGATAACCCGCGCGAAGAAGGCGGCGAGCCGGTGGCCGATCTGCGGGTGCGGTTCTCGGCGTTGCGGGGCGTCGAGGTGCCGCCCGAGCGCGCGGCGAGCATGATCGACGAATACCCGGTGCTGGCGGTGGTGGCGGCTTGCGCCGAGGGCCGCACGGTGATGCGCGGGGTCAAGGAATTGCGGGTGAAAGAGAGCGACCGGATCGACGCGATGGCGCGCGGGCTAGAGGCCTGCGGCGTGCGGGTCGAGGAAGACGAAGACACGCTGATCGTGCATGGTTTAGGCGCGGGCGGGGTGCCGGGCGGGGCCACCTGTGCCACCCATATCGACCACCGCATCGCGATGGCGTTTCTGGTTCTGGGGCTTGCCAGCCAGCGCTCGGTCACGGTCGATGATGGCTCACCCATTGCGACCTCGTTTCCGGTTTTTGAGGCGCTGATGGCGGGGTTAGGGGCGGATATCGCAAGGGTGGTGCCGTGAAACGCAGGCTGTTCTGGGCGCTGTTCGCGCTGATGGCGGGGGTATACGGCGCCATGCTGTTTCTAACCTTGCCGCAGCTAAAGCAGCTTTCTGGAGGGCCTCTTCCGTTCGATCTGCGGCCCGGAGGCTATGATCTGGCCGAGGCGCAGGCGCTGCTGGCAGCACTCGGGGCCGAGGGGCGGCGCTATTATCTCGGCGTGCAACAGATGCTCGATAGTGCCTATCCGGCGCTTTATGCGGTGGTGATGGTGCTGGCCTTCCGCGCGTTGGCGCCCCTGTGGTGGGGCCGCGCGCTGGGGCTGCTGGCGTTGGCAGGGGCGGGGTTCGACTATCTGGAAAACGCCCGCGTGGCGGCGATGCTGCGGCTTGCGCCCGAGGAGGTTACAGCGGCAATGGTGGCCGCCGCATCGCAGGCGACGGTGGCGAAAAGCATCACCGTGGCGGCGGCGCTGGTGGCGCTGTCGGTGCTCTTGGCACGCGCGGGGGGGCGGCGCTGGTGGCGGGTCTGAGCTTTACCGTTGCCATTGATGGCCCGGCGGCGGCGGGCAAGGGCACCATTGCGCGGGCGGTGGCGGCGCATTTCGGCTTTGCGCATCTCGACACCGGGCTGCTTTACCGCGCGGTGGGCGCAAAGGGGGGCGACCCTGTGGCAGTGGCGCGTGGGCTGACGGCGGCAGACCTTGAACGCGACGATCTGCGCAGCCTTGCGGCGGGGCAGGCGGCCAGCCGGGTGGCGGTCAACCCCGAGGTGCGGGCCGCGCTGATTGCGTTTCAGCGCGCCTTTGCCCGCCAACCCGGCGGCGCGGTGCTGGACGGGCGCGATATCGGAACCGTGATCTGCCCCGAGGCGGATGTGAAGCTTTACGTCACCGCCAGCCCCGAAGTTCGCGCCCATCGCCGCTGGCTTGAGGTGGGTGGCGACGAGGCGGTGGTGCTGGCAGAGGTGCGCGAACGCGACGCGCGCGACATGGGGCGGGCTGATGCCCCCTTGCGCGCGGCGGCCGATGCGGTGGTGATCGACACCAGTGAGATGAGCATTGACGCGGCGGTGGCGGCGGCGGTGAAGGCGGTGCAGGCGCGGCGTTAGCGCAAGCCTGCTTGCTTGCCGCGCCAAACGCCCCTATAGGGACGCCAGTCTTGTGGGGTCCGGTGCTGCCGGGGCCTGTATGCGAATTTTCAATCAAGACCGGCGGAGCCAACCGCATGGCCAGTGAAAACACGAGAAAAGGAAACTGAACCGCATGTCTGCAAGAGCTACCATGGAAGACTTCGAAGCCCTGTTGAACGAGAGCTTCGAAATTGACACGCCCGCTGAGGGCTCTGTTGTCAAAGGCAAGGTCATCGCCATCGAGGCGGGGCAAGCCATCATCGACGTCGGCTACAAGATGGAAGGCCGCATCGATCTGAAAGAATTTGCGAACCCCGGCGAAACGCCCTCGATTCAGGTGGGCGATACCGTCGAGGTGTTCCTTGAGCGCGTCGAGAATGCGCGCGGCGAGGCCAGCATCAGCCGCGAGAAAGCTCGCCGCGAAGAAGCCTGGGATCGTCTGGAAAAAGCCTACGAGAAAGAAGAGCGCGTTGAAGGCGCTATCTTCGGCCGCGTCAAGGGCGGCTTTACGGTTGACCTCGGCGGTGCCGTGGCCTTCCTGCCCGGCAGCCAGGTCGATGTGCGCCCGGTGCGCGATGCTGGCCCGCTGATGGGCCTCAAGCAGCCGTTCCAGATTTTGAAGATGGACCGTCGCCGCGGCAACATCGTGGTGTCGCGCCGGGCGATCCTCGAAGAGAGCCGCGCCGAACAGCGCGCCGAAGTGATCGGCAACCTCAGCGAAGGTCAGGTGGTCGATGGCGTGGTCAAGAACATCACCGAATACGGTGCGTTTGTTGACCTTGGCGGCGTCGATGGCCTGCTGCACGTCACCGATATGGCGTGGCGCCGGGTCAACCACCCGTCCGAAATCCTCGCGATCGGCGAAACCGTCAAGGTTCAGGTCGTCAAGATCAACAAGGAAACCCACCGCATCAGCCTGGGCATGAAACAGCTCTTGTCGGACCCGTGGGATTCGGTCGAAGAAAAGTTTCCGCTCGGGTCGGTGCACAAGGGCCGCGTGACCAACATCACCGACTACGGCGCATTCGTGGAACTGGAAGCGGGCGTCGAAGGCCTGGTTCACGTTTCGGAAATGTCGTGGACCAAGAAGAACGTCCACCCCGGCAAGATCGTTTCGACCAGCCAAGAGGTCGATGTGATGGTGCTGGAAATCGACACCACCAAACGCCGCGTTTCGCTGGGCCTCAAGCAAACCCAACGCAACCCGTGGGAAGTGTTCGCCGAGTCGCACCCGGTGGGGACGATGATCGAGGGCGAGGTGAAGAATATCACCGAGTTCGGCCTGTTCATCGGGCTCGACAACGACATCGACGGCATGGTGCACCTTTCCGACCTCAGCTGGGACCAGCGCGGCGAAGATGCGATTGCCAACTACCGCAAGGGCGACGTGGTGAAAGCCGCGGTCACCGAGGTGGATGTCGAGAAAGAGCGTATCTCGCTGTCGATCAAGGCGCTTGACGCCGACACCTTCTCGGATGCGGTTGACGGCGTGAAGCGTGGCTCGGTGATCACCGTCACTGTTACCGCGATCGAAGAGGGCGGCATCGAGTGCGATTACAACGGCATGAAGTCGTTTATCCGCCGCTCGGACCTGTCGCGCGAACGTGGCGAACAGCGCCCCGAGCGCTTCCAGGTCGGTGACCACGTCGATGTGCGCGTGACCAATGTTGACAGCAAGACCCGGCGTCTGGGCGTGTCGATCAAGGCGCGTGAAATCGCGGAAGAAAAAGAAGCTGTCGAGCAATATGGCTCGTCGGATTCTGGCGCTTCGCTCGGCGATATTCTGGGTGCCGCGCTCAAGGGCTCGGGCGACAAATAAGCAGCGCGACCCGCGCAAAACGAGGCCCCGCCTGCAAAGGCGGGGCCTTTTGCATGGCGCCGGCGATTCGCCGGGTGGCGTAAGGTAAACCCTTTTAGGCCCATGCTGCGCCGCCGCATCTGGCGCAACCGCGCCAAATTCAGGGGGCAACGCAGAAAAAGGCGCTATTCCAAGGACTTTGCCATTTGTGCGGCGCAAAATTCTGCCTATAGTTGGCGCAATGTCGTTCCGGGCGCTGCCGCCCGAACTGCCTTGGGGGATGTCCATGATCCGGTCTGAACTGATTGCGCGTATCGCTGAAGACAACCCGAAACTGTCGCTTCGGCATGTCGAGAAGATCGTGAACACGATTTTTGATGAAATTGTTGAGGCGATGGCGCGGGGTGATCGTGTCGAGTTGCGCGGGTTTGGCGCATTTTCGGTCAAGCAGCGCGATGCCCGCACCGGGCGTAACCCGCGCACGGGCACTGCCGTTGCGGTGGACGAGAAACATGTTCCCTTCTTCAAGACCGGCAAGCTGCTGCGGGATCGGTTGAACGGAAACGAGGGCTGAAATGTTGCGCTGGCTGCGCTGGCTGTTTCTTGCCGCCTTGGCCGCGGTGCTGGTGGTGCTTGCGCTGGCCAACCGTGGCGTCGTGACGCTGCGGCTACTGCCCGATGAGGCGGGAAGCTTTCTTGGCCTGCAATGGTCGCTGGAACTGCCGCTTTTCCTTGTAATCTTCGCGGGCATTCTGCTGGGGCTCTTGGTCGGCTTTGTCTGGGAATGGCTGCGCGAGGCACGGTTGCGCAGCGCCGCAAGCCATACCGCGCGCGAAAAAGCGCGGCTGGAACGTGAACTGGCACGCGCCAGTGCCGATTCC
Organism: Paracoccaceae bacterium; assembly: GCA_019429405.1. GTDB lineage: Bacteria > Pseudomonadota > Alphaproteobacteria > Rhodobacterales > Rhodobacteraceae > UBA6213. The sequence continues at coordinate 41,575 of JAHYIZ010000014.1, read as the reverse complement.
GCCGCGACGCCGCGCGACGAGGTGCTGGCGCTGCTTGAGCAACCGGGCCGGGCGCGCTAAGCCTGCGCCATGGAAACACGCGTGAAAATCTGCGGGCTGCGCGATGCGGCCCATATCGCCGCTGCCGCCGATGCGGGCGCGAATTACCTTGGCTTTGTGTTCTTCGCCCGCTCGCCGCGCAATCTCGGGCTGACGCAGGCGCGCGAACTGGCGCTCGCGGTGCCGGTGGGTATTGCCAAGGTCGGTTTGGTGGTCGATGCGGACAACGCTTTTCTTGACGCGCTGGTTTCCGAGGTGCCGCTTGACATGCTGCAGCTTCATGGTCGCGAGCCGGTGGCGCGGGTGGCCGAGGTGCGCGCGCGCTATGGCCTGCCGGTGATGAAGGCCATCGGGGTGGCGACCGAGGCCGATCTGGCGGCGGTGGCCGAATACAGCAAGGTCGCCGACCAGATTCTGGTCGATGCCAAGGTGCCCGCCGGTGCCAATCTGCCCGGCGGCAATGGCCGCGCCTTTGACTGGACCTTGCTCAGCCGACGGCGCTGGCCCTGCCCGTGGATGCTCGCCGGGGGCCTGACCCCTGCCAATGTGGCCGAGGCGATCACTCTGACCGGGGCAACGCAGGTCGATGTGTCTTCGGGCGTTGAAACCGCGCCGGGGGTGAAAGACGCGGGTCTGATCGCCGATTTCATCCGCGCGGCGCGGGCATGATCACTTGGCGCGCCGCAACTGCGCTTGATGTGCCCGCCGTGGTGGTAATGCTGGCCGACGACATGCTGGGGGCCGCGCGCGAGGGCGCTGAGCTTGCGCCTTACCTTGCGGCCTTCGCCGAGATGCAGCGGCAAGGCCAAAACACGCTGGTGGTTGGCGAGAGCGGCGGGCGCGTCGTCGCCACCTATCAAATTACCATATTGCACGGGCTTTCGATGCAGGCGGCACGGCGCGCACAAATTGAGGCGGTGCGGGTGGCGGCCGACCTGCGCGGGCAGGGAATTGGCGCCGCACTGATGGCCGACGCCGAGGCGCGCGCCCGCGCCGCAGGCTGCCGCCTGATGCAACTGACCAGCAACAAAGCCCGCACCCGCGCGCATGCCTTTTACGACCGGCTCGGCTTTACCCCCAGCCACATTGGCTATAAACGCGAACTGGATTGAGGGGGGGCAGCCATGGCCGACGACCGCATCAACAGCTTCAAGACCGGGCCTGACGAACAGGGCCGGTTTGGCATCTTTGGCGGGCGGTTTGTCTCGGAAACGCTGATGCCCTTGGTGCTGGCGCTGGAAGAAGAATATGAGCGCGCCAAGACCGACCCGGTGTTCTGGGCGCAAATGGACGACCTCTGGAAGCACTATGTCGGGCGCCCCTCGCCCTTGTATTTCGCGGAACGGCTGACCGAGCACCTTGGCGGCGCCAAGATCTACATGAAGCGCGATGAGCTGAACCACACCGGTGCGCACAAGATCAACAACGTGCTGGGGCAGATATTGCTGGCCCGCCGCATGGGTAAAACGCGAATCATCGCAGAAACCGGGGCCGGGCAGCATGGCGTGGCCACCGCCACGGTCTGCGCGCGCTTTGGCCTGAAATGCGTGGTCTACATGGGCGAGACTGATGTGCACCGCCAGGCGCCCAACGTGTTTCGCATGCGCCTGCTGGGCGCCGAAGTGGTGCCCGTCACCTCCGGCCGCGGCACGTTGAAAGACGCGATGAACGACGCGCTGCGCGACTGGGTGACGAACGTGCGCGACACCTTCTATTGCATCGGCACGGTGGCGGGGCCGCACCCCTACCCGGCGATGGTGCGCGACTTCCAGTCGATCATCGGCAAAGAGGCGCGGGCGCAGATGCTGGAACGCGAAGGCCGCTTGCCCGATACGCTGGTGGCTGCCATCGGCGGCGGATCGAATGCGATGGGGCTGTTCTTTCCCTTCCTTGATGATGCCAACGTGCGCATCATCGGGGTAGAGGCAGGCGGGCACGGCGTTGACGCGCGGATGGAACATTGCGCCAGCCTGACGGGCGGGCGCCCCGGCGTGCTGCATGGCAACCGCACCTATCTGTTGCAAGACGAAGACGGGCAGATACTGGAAGGCCACTCGATTTCGGCGGGGCTCGACTATCCGGGCATTGGCCCCGAGCATTCTTGGCTGCATGAGATGGGCCGCGCCGAATATGTGAGCATCACCGACATGGAAGCGCTCGAGGCATTTCAGCTTTGCTGTCTGCAAGAAGGTATAATTCCGGCGTTGGAGCCCAGCCACGCACTGGCGCATGTGATGAAAATCGCCCCCGACTTGCCCAAAGATCACCTGATCATCATGAATATGTGCGGACGCGGTGACAAAGACATCTTCACGGTCGCGCGCCACCTCGGCTTTGACATGAAGATCTAAAGCACTGAAACAGAACGGCAAAAGCCCCGCGGCGCCAGCTTTGCGGGGCTTTTTTCTGCCCTAAACCTCAGTTTATGCCCTTCGTCCCTCGGGTTATTTGGCCCCGATTAGACCCTGGGGTGAATGGTGTTGGGCGAAACTCTGGGGCTTGGTGGGGTCATCGCAATCAGGCGAAAACAAACGATCCAATTCAAAAAAACGGGAGACACCTATGAAACGCACCTTCAAAATCGCCGCCGTCGTGATGATGATGAGCAGCGCGACTGCCGCCTTCGCCGCTGTTGATACCGCCGCGCTGATCGCTGATCTGGCATCGCAGGGCTACACTGTCACCGAAATCAAGACCGGCGCCACCACGGTCAAGGTCGAGGCCGTCAGCGCGACCCAGCGTGTCGAGTTCACCTATGACGCGGTGACCGGCCTGCTTTTGCTGCAGGAAAGCCACGACCGCGACGCGGCAGGCACCAGCACTTCGGGCGGCACCCGAGGTTCCCACGTTGAAAGCGACGATGACCATGACGGTCACGACGACAACGACGACGACGAAGAAGATGACAACGACGACGAAGAAGATGACGACGAAAGCGATGACGACAATCACGACGACGACGACGACGACGACGACGAAGAAGACAACGACGACAACGAAAGCGACGACGACCACGACGACGACCGTCGCTAAACCCGGCAAGCAAGCGCGCACCGTCCCCCACGCCCCCCAGGTGCCGCTTGCAACTCGCCCCCCGTGTGCGCCATTTTGGTGCTATGCGCGGGGGGCTTCGCCATGCGCCCAGGAGAGCATGAGATGAAACGGATAAAGGCCCTGTCTCTGGCCGTCGCGCTGTTGCTGGCAGCAAGTGCGGCGCATGCCGAGAGCATTGCCGAAAAGGTCGGTCGGCAACTTCGCGCCGAAGGCTTTACCGACGTTACCATTTCGCGCACGCTTCTTGGGCGGGCGCGTATAGTCGCGGTCAATTCGGACGGCACGCGCGAAATCGTCATCGACCCCCGCACCGGCCAGGTGCTGCGCGACATCTGGATCGGCAATGACCAGGTCTCCACACTTGGGCACTTTCAGCTACGCGAGGAGCGGGATCAACGAAGCGGCAGCTCCAGTGGCTCTGGCTCTGGCTCTGGCTCAGGTTCAGGCGGCGGCGATTCTGGCAGTGGCGACACCGGAAGCGGTGATGATGACGATCATGAAGACGATGACGATGAAGACGATGACGACGAAGAAGATGACGATGAAGAAGATGACGACCACTAGAGCCAAAACCAAGATTGACCCCGCGCGCGCCTCAAAATGCCCGAACGGCGGCGTGGTCGCGGGCGCCCGACACAAGGCGGAACGATGATCAGCAAACCGGTAATTATCGTGGTGTTCTTCGTGCAGTTGCTGTGCGCGCTCTACTTTGTATCCGACATCGTGCTTTCGATTCTCGGCCTCGTGGTGATTCCGATCACCTGGGGCGCGCATGAGATTATCGAGCTCTCTGCCGTTGTCAGCCTTACGCTCGGCCTCTGGATGGCGATGCTGGCGCTTTCGCGCGTGCAGCGCGATCACCGCGCTGCGCGCGAACGCCTGCGCCGCGCATCGGGCGCTTTCATGACGCTTTTGAGCGAACGGTTTGATGACTGGGGGCTGACCCCGGCCGAGCGCGATGTGGCGCTGTTTGCGATCAAGGGCCTGAGCACTGCCGAAATCGCCACGATGCGCGCCACCTCGGAAGGCACCGTGAAGGCGCAGACCAATGCGATCTATCGCAAGGCCGGCGTGAACGGGCGCGGCCAGCTTTTGAGCCTGTTCATCGAAGACCTGATGGCCGAGGCGCATCTGCCCAAGGTGTTGGAAGATCAGGCGTCCGAGCCGATGCCAGAGCCGGAAGCCTCGACTGGCACCTAGCCTTTTTTCTTCTTTTTCTTGCCGCGTGGTTCCGTTTTTTGCGGTGCGATTTCCGCTGCAAGGGTATCGGGTGTGGCGCTTGAAAGCCTTGCAAGCCACTGCGCCACCATCTCGATCATATCCGCCATTTCGGCCACACGGGCGTCATCGCCTGCGGCGCGCAGCAGCCGCAACCGGTCGAGCATCGGGGCAACGTCGCGGCGCAGGCGCAGCGCAAGGTGCAGCCGCAATAAGGCCCAGGGGTCGCTCGGGGCGGTAAAACCTTCGCGGCGGGTGCCGGGCAGGCGGTTGGCCTGCACCAGGCCCGCCTCGCGCAGCTCTTTCAACGCGGTGGATACCGCCGAACGCGAAAGCCCGGTGGTGGCCATCAAAGCGTCGGCGTCGGGCGGTGCCGCGCTATGCCAGACCGCCGCGAAACACTGCCCTGCCGGGCGAGAAAGGCCAAGCAGGGCGGCGGCATCGGCGAAAAAGGCGGCGAGTTCGGTTGTGGGTGCTTGGGTCATTGCGGCTCCGGCGGCGGAAAATGTCGGTTCAGGGTGTAGCGCGTCTGTTGTTCAAAACGCGCGTCCGGGGTCAGAAGGATTGACGGATAATGCGCATGCGCGGGGGCGTCTGGCCAAAGCTGGGGTTCCAGTGCCAGCCCCGCGCGGGGGCCGTAAGGCACACCGCAGTGCCCCGGCCACGGCGCAGAGCCAAGCCCCACGCCGTCATAAACCTGAAGCCCCGGTGCAGTGGTGGCAAGCGTCAGCGCGACACCCCGCGCGCCGCGCAGCGTGGCGGCGGGCGTCAGCCCGCGCGGCGCATCCGCAAGGATGAAGCAGTGGTCGAGCGGCGGCAGCGCCGCGAGGGCGCTGGCGTGGCGCAGGTCACGCGGGTCACCCGTCAGCGGTCGGGGCGGGCCAAGCGGCAGCCCGGCGCCATCGGTCGGCAAGTAGGCGTTTGCCGCGACCTGAAACTGGTGCGCAGATGTGTCGGGGGTGCCATCGAGGTTCCAATAGGGGTGGTGCGCGAGGTTCATCAGCGTCGGCGCATCGGTTGTGGCGCTAAGGGTCAACGTCAGCGTGGCAGGGGCGGTCAGGTGGTAGTCTGCGATCAGGCTCCGGTTGCCGGGAAAGCCGCCAAGGCCGGCCGGCAGAGCCAACGCCAGCGTCACCCGGTCGGGCGCATGGTCTGCGAGCGTCCAGACCTGCGCCGACGTGCCACTCGCGCCACCATGCAGGGTGCTGGTGCCTTCGTTGGCCTCAAACCGGGCCTCGTGCCCTGCGATCCGCGCGCGCGCGCCGCCGATCCGGTTGGCGACCGGCCCCACCACCGCGCCGAACCAGCCCATCGGCCCCTCATAAGCGCCCAATTGGGGCGACCCGAGCACCAGTGGCCAGTCGGTACCCGCGAGCCGCAGGTCTGACAGAATCGCGCCGAGGGTCAGCACCCGCGCCGTCAGGCCCCCTGCGGCAAGGGTGATCTGCGAAATCTCGCGGCCATCGCGCAAAGTGCCAAAGTGCTGCACGGTCATGGCGCCACCGCGCGCGCGGCAAGCGCGAAGCCCGCAAGCAACGCCGCCTCGCCGTCGCCCTCGGTCGCGCGCAGCCCCTGCGCGGCCAGCGCGCGCGCGTAAAGCGCGGCGCCCGGCCCCAGAACGCGCAGGTTCCGGCCCAGCCACCACGGCCGTGCGGCGGCCAGTTCGGCACCGATCAGCGCGGCATGAATCCGTGCGCGGGCCTGCGGGGCTGGCAACGCGCGCGCTTCGGCAAGCATACGTGCCAGCCGCTCGGGGCGCGATAGGGTTTGCGAGAGGTCGGCATCGAAGGCCTGCAGGTCGATCTCGGCGGCGTGGTGCGCGGCGAACCATGGGCTTGCCAGCATCGCCCCGGCCATTGCGCCCGAAAGCGCCGCCATGACGCCCACCACCTCGCCCGCACTGACCTCGGCCCAGAGGCTTTCAGCGCCGGTCAGGCAGACCACCCCGTCAAAGCCCGGATCGGCGGCAAGGCACCCGGCAAGCCGCAGCGCGGCACCCGCCGGAACCTGCACAGGCGGCGTGGTTTGCACGAGGGTGGGCAGGTGAAAAATGCCACCCTCTGCCACCACGGCATCCGGCGCAAAGGGGGCGCATGGCAGCGCCCGTTCTGCAGCGCCCGGCAATCCGCATGCCAGAATTGGGCCGCGCGGGGCCTTGGGCTGAATGCGCGCAAGGGCGGCGGCGAGTGCTGCGCGCGGCGCTTCGCCCGGCGCGATCGGCACCGCGCACTGCGCCACGACCTGCCCGGCGGACGCGACCCAGAGCTGTAGCCCCGCTGGCCCTGCTTCGGCACCGATCCAATCTGCCGCAGTCATCGTTGCCCCCGCTTTGCCCTTACGTCTTTAGTAACGGCTTTGCCCCGTGGGGCAAGCGTTCAGCGCGGCGCGAGGCAGTCGCTGAGCTTGGCCGCAAGGTCGGCCATGAGCGCCTCGTATAGCCCGGCGCCTTGGGGCAAGGTGCCTCCGGTCGGATCAAGCACCGCACCGGTGCGCACCGGCGTGCCCTCAAGCGTCAGCGCAAGCAGCTTGGGGTCGTGCGAGACCTCGGGGAAGGCGCAGATGATGCCCCCCGCCGCCAGATCGGCGCGCAACTCGGCAAGATGCGCGGCACCCGGCGCGCTGGCATCGCCGCGGTGCAAGGCCCCGGCGACGGCAAGGCCGTAGTGGTCTGCGAAATAGCCGTAGGCATCGTGAAACACCACGAAGGGCCGGTCAGCCAGCGGCGCAAGCTTGGCGCGCAATGTGGCATCCAGTGCCGCGATGCGGGCGCGCCCGGCATCTGCGTTTGCGACATAGGCGGCGGCATTCGCCGGGTCGGCGGCGGCCAGTTCGGCGGCGATCAGCGCAAGCCAGGCTTGCGCATTGGCCGGGTCGAGCCATGCATGGGGGTCGGCGCCTGCGTGGTCGTGCCCGGTTTCGGGCTCGGCTTCTGCCTCGGCATGGTCGTGCGCCGTTTCTGCGCCGAAGGCGTGCAGGTAGGTTTCGGGTGCGTCGAGCAGCGGCACCGATTTGCCCTTCAGCCCGGCCCCGGCCAGGGTCCGGCCCAGCCACGGGGTCAGCGCATCGCCCACCCAGAACACAAGGTCGGCCCGTTGCAGCGAGGCACCCTGCGAGGGGCGCAGCTGGTAGGAATGGGCGTCGGCGCCGGGCGGCAACAGCACGTCGGCATGCCCAAGCTCGCCCAGCACCGTTTGTGCCAGCGATTGCACCAGTGCAATGTCGGTGACGACGGCGGGCACGTCGGCGCGCGTGGTGGTGGCAAGCAGCGAAAGCGCTGTGGCGAAGGCGGCGGGCAAAAGGTTCATGCGGTCCTCGGGTTCACTTGTGGCAGGTGCGGGCATCATGTATGTTATAGCATAACAGCGCAAGCATAATGTGATAAGGTAACATGCCGCAGTCCGATCTCGCCTTTGAAGCGCATGACCACGCGCGTTGCACCCATGCGCTGCTGGCCCGCGCCGAAGAGGTTGCCGCCGAACAGGGCGCGCGCTTTACCCCGGTGCGGCGGCGGGTGCTTGAGATCTTGCTTGAGGCGCATCGGGCGATGGGCGCCTATGAGGTTCTTGAGCGGCTTGCGGCCGAAGGCTTTGGCAAGCAGCCCCCGGTCGCCTATCGGGCGCTCGAGTTTCTGGTAGACCACGGGCTTGCGCATCGCGTGCGCCGCCTCAATGCCTTTGCCGCCTGCACCCACCCCGGCGAAAACCATGCACCCGCATTTCTGATCTGCCGCGCCTGCGGGGCCGTGGCCGAGGCGCCGGTACCCGCTTTGCAGGCGGCACTTGAAGCCGAGGCTTCGACATTGGGCTTTGTCGTCGAGCGGTGCACCATCGAGGCGCTGGGGCTTTGCCCGGCCTGCGCCGAGGTCCCGCCATGCGCTTGATTTCGGCAGAGAACCTGAGCGTGCATCATGGCGGTGTGGCGGTGCTGGCGGGCGTCAACCTTGCGATCGAGCGTGGCGAGATCGTGACGTTGGTCGGGCCCAACGGTTCGGGCAAATCGACGCTTGTTCGCGCGCTGATCGGGGCCGAGAAGGCGGCGACGGGCGAGGTCGTGCGCGCGGCGGGGCTGCACATTGGCTATGTGCCGCAGCGGTTGCATATCGATGCCACGCTGCCGCTGACGGTGGCGCGCTTTCTCAACCTGCCGCGCCGGGTGCCTGCCGCCGAGGCTTCGGCTGCGTTGCAGCGCACTGGGGTGGCGGGGCTGGAGGGGCGCCAGATCACCGCGCTGTCGGGGGGGCAGTTCCAGCGCGTGCTGCTCGCGCGTGCGCTTCTGTCGCGGCCCGACATTCTCATGCTTGACGAGCCGACGCAGGGGCTCGACCAGCCCGGCGTTGCCGCCTTCTACCGGCTGTTGGTCGATTTGCGCCATGAGACCGGTTGCGCGGTGCTGCTGGTCAGCCATGATCTGCATGTGGTGATGGCGGCCTCGGATCGGGTGATTTGCCTGAACGGTCATATCTGCTGCGAAGGGACGCCAAGCGTGGTGACCGCCGCGCCCGAATACCGCGCGCTGTTCGGCCTTGGCACCGGCGGCGCGCTGGCGCTCTACCAGCACGCACATGACCACGACCACGAACACGACCTTGGACACGGCCACGACCACGCCCACCCGCACAGCCATGAGCCCCCGCATGCTGGATGATTTCCTTGTACGCGCCGCGATTGCCGGGCTTGGGCTGACCCTTGCCACCGGGCCGCTGGGCGCCTTTGTGGTGTGGCGGCGGATGGCGTATTTTGGCGATGCCACCGCGCATGCCGCCATTCTGGGCGTGGCGCTGTCGTTCGGCTTTGGTATTTCGGTTTATGTCGGCATCGTCGCGGTGGCGCTTGGCATGGCGATTGCGGTCGCAAGCCTTGCCGGGCGCGGCAACGCGATGGATGCGACGCTGGGGGTGCTCGCACATTCGGCGCTGGCGTTCGGGCTGGTCGCCGCGTCGTTTCTTACGCAGGTCCGGGTCGATTTGCAGGCTTGGCTGTTTGGCGACATCCTCGCGGTCGGGCGCGCCGATCTGGCGGTGGTATGGGCGGGGTCCACGGCGGTGCTGGCGCTGTTGGTCTGGCGTTGGCAGGCGCTGTTAACCGCAACGGTGAATGAAGAACTGGCTGTTGCCGCCGGGTTGAACCCGCGCCGCGAGGGCTTGGTTCTGACGCTGGCACTGGCGCTGGTGGTGGCGGTGGCGATCAAGATTGTCGGGGCGCTGCTGATTGCGGCACTGCTCATCATTCCCGCCGCGGCTGCGCGCAGCTTGGCGCGCGGGCCGGAAAGCATGGCGCTTGGCGCAAGCCTGATCGGGGCGGCATCTGTGCTGGCGGGGCTTTTTGCCTCGCTGCGGTTTGACACACCGGCAGGCCCTTCAATCGTTGCGGCAAGTGCCTGCATCTACGCGGCAACCGCGCTTTTGGGGCGCAGGTAGCGTTTCAGATGGCGCACGAAACCGGGCATTTGCTGCAACATGCGCGATTTTTGCCGATTTTCGCCGTAAAAGTGCCGCAGCTGCCGCCGAGATTTGCGTTTCGATAGTAGCGGCGGAGGCTCGAAATGCGGATGGGTCAGATCGGTTTGGGTGCATTGGCGGCGCTTGCAGCACTTGCCTTGCCGCAAATGGCAAGCGCCTGTTCGCTGGCGCGTGTGTCGGGGGCCGATGCGGTCGTGCCGGCTTCGGGGCGGATCAACGAGAGCCTGATAGACGCCGCGATCCGGGCCGAGGTCAACCTGCAGCGCTGCAAGGCGGGGCTGCGCGAGCTTTCGGCGGCTTCGGGCCTTGCTGAAGCGGCCTCGACGCACGCCAAATGGATGGCAAAGGCGCGGACCATGAGCCACGATTCGCAGGTTCCGGGCCAGTCGAACGTGCTGGCGCGGCTGCAATCTACCGGCATCGACTTTCGCGCAGGGTCTGAAAACATTGGCAAGATCGCGCGGTATGGTATCGACGGAATCCAGTTTCGCATCCGCGATGCGGCCAATTGCGCCTTTGCCACGCAGGCGGGCGAAACGATTGGCGCGCATACCTACCAGAGCCTTGCGCGGCACATCGTCAACCTCTGGGTCAATTCGCCCAAGCACCGCACCAATATGCTTGACCCAAAGGTGCGCATGGTCGGCTCGGGCGCGGGGTATGATGCCTCGGCACCCTATTGTGGCGCCTTTTATGTGTCGCAAAACTACGCGGGCTGAACGGCCTCAGGGCCGCAGCACCTGCAGGGTGACATAGCCAAGCTCGGGCCCGATCCATTGCCGCGAGGCAAGCACCGCGCCCGCGGCGCTGACCAGATAGCCGCTGCCGACTGCCTGCCCCTGAAAGCTGCAGACTTCAACCATCTGCGTGCCGCTGTAGCGCTTGCCCGCGATCTCGAATTCGCTCGCCTCGCCCCGGCTGACGGTACATTCCATTGGCAGCGGCCGCTCGACATTGTCGGCATCAAGGTAGCGCTGCACCTTTGCCGCGACCCCTTCCTTGCGGGCAAGGATCAGCGCCGCCACGGCATCGGTATCGGCGCTCATCACATCAAAGCCAAAGCCCCGTGTGCCCGCCAGAATCCCGTCGCGCAGAATGATGCTCTGTTCAGAGGGCAGCGCGTAGGTGCGCATGTTGCCGTTTTCGCCATAAAGCCCCATGACAGTCGTGGCGCCTTGGGATTCGAGCACCACCAGCATCAGCGGCCCGGCGAAGGAGTCGAGCGCCTCGGCGGCGATCTGGTCGGGGGTCGGCGCCGCAGCGGGTTCGGCGGCGGCGGTGCGGCCAGCGGAAATACCGCCCACGAGGTTGCGCACCATCCCGACCGCAAGGCTGCCGCTATCGCTGCGCTCTGCGCTGTTGCCACATCCGGCCACGGCCAATGCAACCGCCAAAATGAATGGCGCCCGAGGCAGCCGCGCCTTTGCCGTCATCGCCAGAACCTTCCCCAACCATCGTAAAGGTCGCCCACATGGCTTTTGCGAACGGTCTGGTAAAGCCTGCCATCCACAGAAAGGCGCGAGCCGCCATCGCCGCTGCCCATTCCGAACGTGTTGGTAAAGCTCGCAATTGAAGGCTTGCCGGTGGTCCATGCGATGGGAATTGTCAGCGACAGGCCCTTGTCGAAATCGGCATCCCCCGGCCCTGAACCGGGCATGTCGGTGAAGGTCGCAAAGGCGCCGATGCGCCAGCCGTTGGCGAATTCGCGGTTGACCGAAACCGTGGTGCCCCAGTCGCCCGCAAGGTAGCGCCCGACATCCAGCTGGCCGGTGAAGCCGCCGCCAAAGTCGTAGTAAGCCGAGGCGTGGCCGGTAACCACCGTGTAATCGAGAAAGCCAAAGCGCTGTTCGTAGTCGCGCTTTTGCACATAGTTCAGCTCGGCCCCGAGCGCGAGGCGGCTGTCAACCGGCTTCCAGAGCAGCTCGCCCGAGACGCCGCCGAACATCCGTTCCAGCAAGCCGAAGCTCACCCGCGCGTAAAGGTTTTCGGCGGGGCGGCCATACCAGCTGAGCGTCAGGCTGGGAATCGTGAGGTCACCATTGCGTTGATAGCTGACAAGGTCCGATCGCACCGGGTCGGTGCCCGGTGTCCGCAGGCTCTGGTCAAGGTTGCCGATCACCTTTTGGCGCACCGACCCGGCCAGCACGAGGCCGGGCGAGATTTCATAGCGCGCGGTTGCGGCAATCCCGATATCTGCAAGCAGCGGGTCGACACGGTCGAAAATTACGGCTTCGACATAGGGGGTCAGCGCCCACTGAAAGCGCGGGAAAAGGTTGTCGGTCGGGCGCAGCGGGCCAGATGCCGTGGCAAGCGCATCGGTGATGGTCGCGCGCTGCAACAGCGCCGCCGAATTGGCGTTTTCCATCGCCTCAAGGTCTGACCGATACAGTGTGACCGACGAGGTTGGCATGCCACCTGCAACCGAGGTCAACACCAGAACCTCAACCGAAGGTGGCAGCGCGCGCGTCAGCACCCGCGCCACATGGCCCAGTGCCTGCGCCTGAACGCCATAGGTCAGGTTGCGCACCCGCACTTCGGCAGTGGTTGCACTCAGCGCCATGCTTTCGAGCATGAGGCCGTCTTGGGCCAGCGCCTTGGCCACCTGCGCCTGAACCGCCGGGTGAACCTGTGGCTCGGCTGCCCAATCGCCAGACCAGCCCACAGGGTCGGCGGCGCGCGCCGGGCGCGGCGCGACCGGAAGCGGGGTCTTTTCGATGCCCGAGGGGAACGGCGGGCGGCGCGGGTCAATGGCAATGTTCAACTGCACGCCGACTTCAGAGCCATAAAGGTAATAGGCCGCAACGCTGGCGGAACGGCCAATGCGATAGTCGAGCCCGAAATTGAACGGCGAGGCGCGGTCAAACCCCGCGCGCGCAACCTCTTCGACGTAGGCATCGGGCGAATATTCGGCCTTCAGCGTCAGCTTTTCGCTCGCCTGCCAACTGACCCCAACAAAGGGTGCCATGTCGCCGCGGAACCAGCGGTCATGGTTGATCGGGCTGCCATCAACCACGGCGGGCGTGGGGCGTGCGCCAAATGGCGCGCCGATGGCATCGCTGGAGCCAAGCCGCCCCCAGCCAAGCCCCGCCGAAACCTGCAAAGTGGGGGTGATGGTCTTGGTAGCCACCACATATTCCGAAGCATAGGCGCCTGAACCGATGAAATCGCGCACCCCAATCGCCACCGCCGGGCGCCAGCCCGCCTCATCGAGCAGCCGCAGGTGAAGGTCGATCGAGCGGTCATAAAGCGGTTCGCCCAGATCGTAGTTGTCGATCCGTGAATAGCGAAAGAGGGCGGTCAGCCGCGGCATGATCTGGAACGCGAAACTGTGGCGTTGCCCGCCCGCACCAAAATAGGTTGAAACCCCGATCACCCCGTCAGGCAGGCTGAGCGCGGCGGGCGTGTCGATCAGGCCGGGCGTGCCAAAAGTGTTGCGGCTGCCGCCGATCAGCGGCTCGGCCCAGGCCGATTGCACGGCGGCAAGGCTGACCGCGAGCGCAGTACAAAGCGAACGAGACATGACCAAGCCAACCCCCCGGTTCCGGTTTTGACCTTGTATAGCGGATTTGTCGGCTGGCGCGAGCAGGAATGCCGCCGATCAGCTTTTTTGCCGGCGGGGTTGCGTCTGCGCCACGCGGTCAGAAGCGGCCGGGGCCAAAGGCCGAAAAATCGCGCGTGCTCTCACGCCCGGCCAGAATATCCGCAATGATTTCCGAGGTGACAGGCGCCAGTGTCAGGCCGATATGGCCGTGCCCAAAGGCATAGAGCACATCGGCGCCACCGCTTGACGGGCCAATTACCGGCAGGCTGTCGGGCATCGAGGGGCGAAACCCCATCCACTCGCGGTCGGGTGCGCCGAGATCGGGAAAGAACGCGCGCGCCCCCGCCGCCAGCCGCGCGATTCGGTGCGGTGAGGGTGGGGCAGTCAGGCCGCCCAACTCAACCGTGCCCGCTGCGCGCAGCCGCCCTGTCATCGGGCAAAGGTAGAAGCCGCGAGCAGTGGGGCAGGTCGGGCGATTGAGGCGCGGCGCGGGCATATCCCATTCCACATGATACCCGCGTTCGGTTTCGAGCGGCACCCTGTCGCCCGCCTGCGCCGCCAGCGCGCGGCTGTGCGCCCCTGCCGCAATCACCACCCGGCGCGCATGCACCTGCACCCCCGGCCCGGTCAACCGCAGCCCGTCGATGCCGCGGTCAAGCGCTTCGACCTTGCCGCGCAGCTGGCCCGCGCCCTCGGCAATCGCCGCCTGCGCCAGCCGCAGCACCATCAGCCCCGGATCGGTCATGAAACTCGCGTCGGGAAAGAAGGCCCCGCCGCCCTCGGTCATCGGCAGGCCGGGCTCCAGCGCCGCAATCTCGCCCGGCCCCAGCAACTCGACTGCCACGCCCACGCCGCGACGAAACGCCATGTCGGCCTCGGCCGCGCGCCGCTCGCGTTGGCGCTCGTAAAAGTAGATGCAGCCGCGATGCTGCAAGATCTCGCCACCGCCGATTTCACTGGCGAGCGCTGTCCAGCGCTGCTGCGCATCGCAAAGCACGTTCGCCAGCGCCAAGGCGTTGCGCCGCGCGGCGGCGGGCAGGCTTTGGCGCGCGAACCGCATCAACCAAGGTGCCAGCGCGGGTAATGCTGCCTGCCGGATCGCCAAGGGCGAGCTGCGGTCGAACATCAGCCGGGGCAGCCCGGCCAGCACCGAGGGCGTGCCCACAGGCTGCACCGCGTAGTCGGCCACCGTGCCCGCGTTGCCATAGGACGCGCCCATGCCCGGCGCCTCCGGGTCGATCAGCAGCACCTCGCGCCCTTCAAGCGCCAGCCGGTGTGCGATGGCAAGTCCCACCACCCCGGCCCCCACCACGGCAATCTCGCATTTGATCGGGCCGGTCATCTCGATCTCCTCGCGCGAAATTGTGGCGCGGTTGCCGGCCTCCGGCGGGGATACTTCTTTGCAAGGCATTCCGATTGCCTTGGTTCAAATATCCCCCCGCCGGAGGCGCAGCCCGGCCCGCAGCGCGCTGGCCGGGCTTGCGTTTACATGCAGGCGTCGAACAGCTTGCGCGTGTTGCGTTTGGTCATCTTCACCGGGTTGCCGCCGCAAGAGGGGTCTTCCAGCGCCATTTCGGTGAGCATGTCGAGATCGGCGGGTTTCACCCCCATGGCGGTCAGGTTGGCCGGAATGCCAAGCTCGGCGCGCAGATCCATGATCTTCTGACGGAAACCCTTGAAGCCGCCCTTGATGCCCAGATAGTCGGCGGCGGCCTTGATGCGGGCTGCGATTTCCTTGCGGTTGAAATCGAGCACCATCGGCATCACCACGGCGTTGGTGGTGCCGTGATGGGTGCCATAGACCGCCCCGACCGGGTGGCTGAGCGAGTGGATCGCGCCAAGCCCCTTTTGAAACGCGACCGCCCCCATTGCCGCCGCGCTCATCATATGGGCGCGGGCGTCAAGGTCGTTGGGGTCGGCGTAGACCCTCGGCAGGTTTTCGAACACCAGCCGCATGCCTTCGAGCGCGATGCCCTGGCTCATCGGGTGGTAGAACGGGCTGCAATAGGCCTCAAGGCAATGCGCCAGCGCATCCATGCCGGTGCCCGCAGTGATGAACTTGGGCATGCCCACGGTCAGGGCAGGGTCGCAGATGGTGATGGCGGGCATCAGTTTGGGGTGGAAGATGATCTTTTTCTTGTGCGTCGCCGAATTGGTCAGCACCCCGGCGCGCCCGACCTCAGACCCGGTGCCGGCGGTGGTGGGCACCGCGATGATCGGAGCGATCTTGTCGGCGTCGGCGCGGGTATACCAGTCATCGACATCTTCCAGGTCCCAGACCGACAGCTTGGGCGATTGCCCCGCCATCAGCGCGATCATCTTGCCGAGGTCGAGCGCTGAGCCGCCGCCAAAGCACACGACGCCATCGTGCGCGCCTGCGTTATAGGCGGCGATGCCGTCGGCCATGTTGCGCTCGTTCGGGTTCGGGTCCACCTCGGAGAAGACGGCGCGGCCAAGGCCGGCCGCGTCTAGCACATCGAGAGCGCCCTTGGTGATCGGCAGGCTGGCGAGGGCCTTGTCGGTGACCAGCAGCGGGCGCTTGATGCCCGCCGTTTGGCAGTGCTCGGCCAGTTCGGCAATCCGGCCGACGCCGAACTTGATCGCGGTGGGGTAGGACCAGTTGCGATTGGGAACGTTGTGGCTCATTTCGTCACCTTCTTGAGATGGTAGGATTTTGGCCGCGTGACCGAGTAGTACCCAAGCACCGACAGGCTGCCGCCACGCCCGGTATCCTTGCACCCTGTCCAGCAAAGCGCGGGGTCGAGGTAATCGCAGCGGTTCATGTAGACGGTGCCGGTTTCGATGCGCGCGCCAATCGCGGCGGCGCGCTCTGTGTTGCGGGTCCAGAGCGAGGCGGTCAGGCCGTAGGGGCTGTCGTTCATCACCGCGATGGCTTCTTCGTCGTTTTTCACCGGCATGATGCCGACAACCGGGCCAAAGCTCTCTTCGCGCATCACGCGCATTTCGTGGTTGACGCCCACGAGGATCTGCGGCGCGAGGTAGGCGCCGCCGTCATCTTCGGGAAAAAGCGCGGGGTCGATCAGCGGCGTGGCGCCTTCGGCAATCGCTTCGGCAATCTGGTCGCGCACGACATGGGCGAAGCGCTTGTTGGCCATCGGGCCGATGGTCGATGTGGCCTCGAACGGGTTGCCGAGTTTCAGCGCCTTGACCCAGGCCACCGCCTTTTCGACGAAGGCGCCATAAAGGCTTTCGTGCACATAAATGCGTTCAATGCCGCAGCAGCACTGGCCGGCGTTATACATGGCGCCATCCATCAGGCTGTCGACCGCCGCATCAAGGTCGGCGTCGTCCATGACGTAGCCGGGGTCCTTGCCGCCAAGCTCCAGCCCGAGGCTGGTAAAGGTGCCCGCCGCGGCGCGCTCCATTGCAGCGCCGCCTGCCACCGAGCCGGTGAAGTTGATGAAGTTGAAGGCGCGCGCGCCGATCAGCGCTTCGGTGGTGGCGTGATCGAGAAAGACGTTCTGGAACACATCGGCAGGCACGCCGCCCGCGTGGAACGCCTCGGCCAGCCGTTCGCCCACCAGCAGGGTCTGGCTGGCGTGTTTCAGCACCACCGAATTGCCCGCGATCAGCGCGGGCAAGATGGTGTTGATCGCGGTCAGGTAGGGGTAGTTCCAAGGCGCGAGCACGAACACCACGCCCACCGGCTCGCGGGCAATGCGGCGCTCAAAACGGTCGGAGTTTTCAACCACCATCGGTGCCAGCGCGGCCTCGGCGATTTCCGCCATATAGGCGGTGCGCTCGTTCACGCCGCCAAATTCGCCGCCAAAGCGGGTTGGGCGGCCCATTTGCCAAGCCAGTTCCTCGACCAGTTGCGGCTTCATCTCGTTCAGCTTTTCCACCCCGGCCTTGACCCGAGCGATGCGCTCGGCGAGGGGCAGTGCGGCCCAGCCGGGTTGTGCGGCGCGGGCGCGGGCGGCCATCGCCTCGGCATCGACCATGCTCAGGGCAGGGCGCTCGGCATAGACCCGCCCATCGACGGGCGAGATGCATTGGATCGTTTTCGTCATCGGTTCTGTCCTCTTGCGCCGCTCAGGCGCGTTCAAATCCGCGTGCCAGTTCCCAGTCGGTCACGACACGGTTCTGTTCTTCAATCTCCCACAGCGCGGCGCGGTGATAATGCGTCACCACCTCGTCGCCGAAGGCCTCGCGCAGCCAGCCAGAGGTGCCCATTGCCGAGGCCGCGGCGCCCAGCGTCTTGGGGATCTCGCGCACCGCGCCCGCCTGATAGACATCACCCGTTACCGCAGGTTCCAGCGCCATTTTTTTCTCGATCCCGTCAAGCCCCGCCGCCAGCAGCGCGGCACAGGCAAGGTAGGGATTCAGATCGGCGCCGCCAATGCGGCATTCCACCCGAATGGCCTTGGTGCCTTCGCCGCAGACGCGGAAACCGGCGGTGCGGTTGTCAAGGCTCCAGACTGCCTTGGTGGGGGCGAACATGCCCACCACGAAGCGTTTGTAGCTGTTGACGAAGGGCGCAAGAAAGGCGGTGATTTCGGCGGCATGCGCCAGTTGCCCGGCGATGTAGGCGCGCATCAGGTCGGACATGCCATCAGGGTCTTTTGCATCGCGGAAGGCGGGCTTGCCGCCCTGCCACAGCGACTGGTGCACATGGCTTGATGACCCCGCCCGGCGGTGGTCGTATTTGGCCATGAAGGTCGCGCTGACGCCGTATTGCAGCGCGATTTCCTTGATGCCGGTCTTGATGATCGCGTGCATGTCGGCGGTATCGAGCGCGTCGGAATATTTCGCGTTGACCTCGTGCTGGCCCGCTTCGGCCTCGCCCTTGGAGTTCTCGATCGGGATGCCGGCATCCCAGAGCCCGTTGCGAATGGCGCGCAGCAGCGGTTCATCGCGGGCGGTGCCGAAGATCGAATAATCGACGTTGTAGCGGGCGGTGGGAACCATGTCGCGGTAGCCCGCGTCGAACAGTTCCGAAAAGCTTTGCTCGAAGATGTAGAACTCCAGCTCGGTCGCCAGCATCGCGTCAAACCCCATCGCCTTGGCGCGCTCGATCTGGCGTTTCAGCACTGATCGCGGGGCGTGCGGCACAAGCTGATGCGTGTGGTGGTCGAGCACGTCGCACATGACCATGGCGGTTCCCGGCAGCCATGGCAGGCGGCGCAGGGTGGCAAGGTCTGGTTTCATCACATAATCGCCGTAGCCCTTGTTCCAGCCGGTGGCGGCGTAGCCCTGCACGGTGATCATTTCCATGTCGGTCGCCAGCAGATAGTTGCAGCAGTGGGTTTCTTCCCATGCGCTGTCGACGAAATGGCGCGCCACGAAGCGCTTGCCTTGCAAGCGGCCCTGCATGTCGGTGATGCAGGCCACCACGGTGTCAATCTCGCCCGCGCTTACGGCTTTCTTCAGGGTATCAAAGGTCAGGTTAGCGGGCATTTCGGGTCTGCTCCTCGGGCGCGGAATGGGAAAATCGGCGTGGGGTGCGCGGGGGCGTTCGCCGCCCGCGCACACCTAGTGTTCAGTATCAGCTGAAGCGGTAGGGTTTGCCAGCCTTGTGCATGGTGTCGTTGTATTTCTTGATGATCTCGACAACCTTGGCCTTGACCGGGCTTTCGGCGGCGATTTCATCCCAGAACTTGGCGGCTTCGGCCTCGACGGTGGCCCATTCGGCATCGTCGATCGAGGTCAGTTGCAGCTTGGTTTCCTCAACCCGCAGCCGCGCCTCGCCCGCCCAGTACCAGTGCTGGCGATAGTAGTGCGAGCTGTCGAAGGCGACCTTGAGCATGGTTTGCAGATGCGGCGGCACCTCATTCCAGCGGTCCATATTGGCGAAGAAGTGGCCGATCCAGGCGCCCGAGATGTTGTTGGTCAGGAAATAGCTGGTCACGTCGGCCCAGCCCACGGTGTAGTCTTCGGTGATGCCCGACCAGGCGATGCCATCCAGTTCGCCCGTTTGCAGCGCCACCTCGACATCTTCCCACGGCAGCGTCACCGGCACCACGCCAAAGCGGCTGAGGAAGCGGCCTGCGGTGGGGAAGGTGAAGATGCGCAGGCCCCTGAGGTCGGCCAGGCTGTTGACGGGTTTCTTGGTGGCAAAGTTGCACGGGTCCCACGACCCCGCCGAGATATGTTTGACCCCGACCTTGGCGTATTCCTCTTTCCAGATTTCATCGAGCCCATAGCTGTTGAACAGAGCCGGCACATCGAGCGAATAGCGCAGCGCGAAGGGGAAATAGCCGCCGAACACGGTCACTTCGGTGGGGCTGGCCATCGAGTCGTCGTCAGACTGCACGGCGTCGATGGTGCCTTTCTGCATGGCGCGGAACAGCTCGCCCGTGGGCACCAGCTGGTCTGCGTAGAACAGCTCGATCTCCATCTGGCCGCCGGCCATTTCGTTGAAGGCATCGATCGCGGGCTTGATTACATGCTCGCCAAGGGCCGGGCCGGCATAGGTTTGCAGGCGCCATTTGATTGTGCTTTGCGCCCGTGCGGGGGCAGCGAGGGTGGCGGCCCCGGCAGCGAGTGCGCCCGAGGTGAGGAACTTGCGTCTTGAGGTTTTCATCTTTCTCTCCTTGCTGGTTGGGCCCTCTTGGTGGGGCTTGTTATTTTGAATAGACCTGCGATGGCAGCCACAGCGCAATTTGCGGGAATGCCATGACCAGAGCCAACGCAAGGATCATCACCCCGACAAAGGGGATGATCGAGCGGTAGATATCGCCGATGCTGATGTCCTTTGGCGCCATCGCGCGCATCAGGAACAGGTTGTAGCCGAACGGCGGCGTCATGTAGGCGATCTGGCTGGTGATGGTATAGAGCACGCCATACCAGATCAGATCGAAACCAAGCGCATGCACCAGCGGCACATAAAGCGGCGCCACGATCACCAGCATCGCGGTATCATCAAGAAAGGTGCCCATGACCAGGTAGGAAAGCTGCATCAGGATCAGGATTTCCCAGGGCGAAAGGCCAAGCTGGCCGATAAAGAACCCCTCGATTGATTTCACCGCGCCCAGACCGTCGAACACCGCACCAAAGGCGAGCGCGGCGAGGATGATCCACATGAACATGCACGAAACCGCCAGCGTCTGGCGCGTCGCCTCTTCAAACACGCGGCGCGTAAAGCGGCCCTTGATCACCGCAGCAAATACCGATGTCAGCGCCCCTACCACCGAGCTTTCGACGAGGCTTGTGTAGCCGTAAACGAAGGGCACCATCATCAGCACGAAGATCATCAGCGGCAACACGCCCGCGCGCAGCAGCCGCAGCTTTTCGGCACGGGTGATCTGCGCCAGTTCCTCGGGCGGCAGCACCGGCCCGAGCGACGGATTGATGCGGCAGCGCACCCAGATGTAAAGCACAAACAACGCCGCCATCATCAGGCCGGGAAAGACCCCTGCCAGCCACAATTGCCCGACTGGCTGGCGTGCGATCATCGCGTAAAGCACCAACACCACCGAAGGCGGCACCAGAATGCCAAGGCTCGACCCCGCCTGAATGACGCCGGTGACCATCAGCTTGTCGTAGTTGCGTTTCAAAAGCTCGGGCAGTGCGATGGTGGCCCCGATCGCCATGCCCGCCACCGAAAGCCCGTTCATCGCCGAAATCACCACCATCAGCGCAATGGTGCCAATCGCCAGCCCGCCCGGCACCTTGCCGAACCAGACGTGGAACATGCGGTAAAGGTCATCGGCCAGACGGCTCTCGCTCAGCACATAGCCCATGAAGATGAACATCGGCAGCGTCAGCAGCGGATACCATTTCATCAGCTTCATCGCGGCCGAAAAGCCAAGGTCCGAGCCGCCGACACCCCAGAGCGAAACCGAGGCCGCCACCGCGACAAAGCCGATGGCGCCGAACACCCGCTGCCCGGTCGCCATCATCAGCATCATTGTGCTGAACATCAGTATGGCGATCATGTCATAGGACATCAGAGCTCTTCCCCGCGCAGCCGCGCCACGTCGCGGAAGAAAAAGGCAATGCTTTGCAACAGCATAAGGAAGATGCCGACACACATCACGAGCTTGATCGGGGCCATGTAGGGGCGCCACGCGGTCGGGCTGCGTTCATTGTATTGCAGCGCGTAGGCTGTACTTTCGACCGCGCCATAAAGCAGCACGCCGAGGTAGAAGAGCAGCGCGAACACCGAAAAGGCATCGACCCAGGCGCGCGTGCGGTGCGACCAGCGGCCATAGAGCAGGTCCATGCGCACGTTGCTGTCAAGTTGCAGCGAATAGGGGCCGCCCAGCATGTAATAGGCAACCATCGTGAACTGCGCCATTTCCAGCGTCCAGATCGCGTTCTGGTCGATCAGCTTGGTAATGGTGGACCACATCAGAATGCCCATCAGCACATAGAGCAGATACATCGACATGCGCCCGACCCGGTAGTTGACCGCATCGGTGAAACGCACATAGGCCTTGATCCATCGTGGCATGTCAGTTGCTCGCTCTTTGCGGTTCGGGGCATTCGATGCTGGCCAGCGCGGCTTGCAGGATCGGCGCAAGCATCGCGGCCATGGCGTGTTGGGCGGCGGCGCCCTGCAACAGGTCGTTGCGGAACTCGAGCATGACGTTGCGCAGGCCCATCGGCGTGGCCTGCAGCGCCAATGTGTGAGTGACCTCATCGGCCGCCGAATAGGGTTCATTCAGCCGCGCATCAAGCCGCGTTGCCTTAGCGCCCGCCAGCACCGCACGGGCAAGCGTGGGGTCGGCATCGTGGATGATGCCGAACTCGACCGCGCGCGGGTGCCCGTGCCAGACCGGCGTGAACGAATGCACCGTTGCCAGCACCGGCAGCGGCCCGGTTGCGGCGCGCCGTGCAAGCAGGGCACGCAGGGCAGCGTGGAACGGCAGATAGATTGCCTCGGTGCGCGCAAGCCGCGCTGCGGCGCTAAGCCCGGTATTGCCGGGCACCGCGTACGCCTCGCTGTGCGCGGCCATCGCGCCGGGCGATTGTGGCGGGCGGTTGAGGTCATAGACCAGCCGCGAGACGCCGGCATGAACCAGCGGCGCATCAAGCGCCGCAGCAAGCGCGCGCGCCAGACCGAGCGCGCCGGGGTCCCATGCAATATGCGCCGATTGCTGTGCGGCGGTCAGGCCCAGATCGCCCCAAGGCGCGGGAAACGCGTTTGCGGCATGTTCGCAGCAAATCACGAACCGCCCCTTGGCATCGGGGTTTTCTACCGTAACCACGGCGGGCGCGGTTTGCGCCGTTAGGATCGGACGAGCCGTCATGCTTCCCTGTCGGTTCTTGGTATTGTTGGCAACAAGGCTCCACCGCGCGAGGGGATTCTGTCAAGATCATTTCATTTCAGAATTTCCTGTTACAATCTCTACAGAGTGAAAAAGCGCGACTCACGGCTGGAGTGCCCGTTTTGGCGGCAATGCATCAAACCATCGAGGAACGCCTGCGTGCCGCCATCGACGCGATGACCCGCGCCGAGCGGCAATTGGCCAGCCACCTGCTGCGCCATTACCCGGTGGCGGCACTTGGTTCGATCACCGCGCTGGCGAGGGTGGCCGAGGTTTCCAGCCCAACCGTGGTGCGGCTGGTGCAAAAGCTGGGGTTTGCGGGCTACACCGACTTTCAGGCAGGCATCCGCGCAGAAGTCGAAGAACGGCTGATCTCGCCGCTAGCCAAGCATGACCGCTGGGCGGGCGGGGTGCCCGATACGCATATTCTCAACCGCTTTGCCGATGCCGTGCTGGGCAACCTGCACGCCACGCTGGCGCAGGTGAACCATGCCGAGTTCGACGCGGCGGCGGCGCTGATGGCCGACCCCGCGCGCAAGGTCTATGCCACCGGCGGGCGCATCACGCATGCGATGGCCGAATATTTCGTGACCCACATGAAGGTGATCCGCCCCGGCGTGAGCCTGATTTCCGACATGTCGAACGCCTGGCCCCCGGCGCTGATCGAACTGGTGCCGGGCGACGTGCTGCTGGCCTTCGACATTCGCCGTTATGAAAACAACGTGCTGCAACTGGTCGAAATGGCGGCGGAACAGGGCGCCGAAGTGGTGTTGATCACCGACCCCTGGGTTTCGCCCGCGGCCGCGCACGCGCGCTATCGCTTTTCAGCGCAGATCGAGGTGCCCTCGGCATGGGATAGCACGGTGGCGATTCAGGTGCTGGTCGAAACCCTGATGGCGGCGGTGCAAAGCCTGACATGGCAGCAAACCGAGGCCCGCATGACGCGGCTTGAAGAGCTTTACGCGAGGGCGCGGTTCTTCAGGCGGGCGAAGTAGGCCCGCGCTGGCCATCACCTCGAAACAGCACCGCGCGCACGGGCGGGGCGGGGGGCAGCAGGGCGCGAATATCGGCGAAGGGAAAACGCGGCTCGAACCGGAAGGCTTCGGCGCGGGCGTCGGGGCCGCCGTTGCATTCGCCGGCGCGAAAGGCCGCAAGCCGGGCTACTGCAGGCACAAACCGCGCCGGGTCCTGGCTTTCGTGGCACAGGATCGCCGCGCATTTCAAAGCGAAATGCGCGGTCACATCGACATAGTGCGTGGGCGCAAAGCCGGTGCCGTTCAGGGTGTCTGCGTAAAGCAGCGGCACCCCGAAGCCGGTCGCTTGCGTCAGCGCCGCCGATAGTGCCCGATGGTCGGCGTGGTAGCAATTGGGCGCATGCGTCACCACAAGGTCGGGCCGCTCGGCGGCAATCAGCGCGCGCAGCGCCTCAACCAGTGCTGCGTCGTGCATCAGTCTGCCATCGGGAAAGTCGAGAAAGGTCGGCACTGCACCCAGTAATGCCGCAGCACGCACGGCCTCGGCCTGCCGGGTCAGGCGAAGTTGCACGGGGTCTTGCTTGCCCCCCGCCGCGCCATCGGTGGCAACCGCCAATGCGAGGTCGGCCCCCATGGTGCGCCACGCGGCAAGGCTGGCAAACAGGAATATTTCGATATCGTCGGGGTGCGCGCCGACCGCCAGAACCTTCATGCCGCCTCCATCGCCAGAAATTCCAGCACCATCGCCGCCGTCCAGGTAAACCGCCCGCCGCCCAGGGGCTCGCCGGTCATCGGGTCGTAGTATTCGGCAAAGCCGCTTTCGTGGATCAGATCGAGGCTCGAGCGGGTAATTGCCGCCGCCGCCGCCGCTTGCCCGGCGCGCGCCAGACCATCGGCGATCATGTAGTTGACCACCAGCCAGACCGGCCCGCGCCAATAGCGCTTGGCATCAAATCTTGGGTCGGCGGGGGCGTGGCTCGGCACCCGAAACCGGGCGCTGTGGCCTGCGATGGTGGCGGCAATGCGTGCCGCGCGGGCCTGCGGAATGGCAGCAAAGGCCGCCAGCAGCCCGCCCACCGAGGCGCTGTCGACAAGTTGGCCGGTGATGCGGTCGCGGCAGAGGTATTGCCCGTGCACCTCGCCCCAAAGCCCCTCCATCGCCGCGAGGCCCCGCGCTACGAAGCCACGGTTTTCGGCGGCAATCTCGGGCTCGCCAAGGCGTTCGGCCAGATCGGCCAGATCGGAGCAGGACCGCAGCAAGATCGCGTTGAAGCCGGGGTCAACCACCTGAAATGGCGAGGCATCATGCAGCCGCGCGGTATCCCAGCCGAGCGCGCGGAAATGTTCGACAAGCCACAGGTAGCGGTCGTATTGCGCCTTGGTCGGACGGTGTTCGGGGTTGGCGTGCTGGGTGTCGCGCCGGGTATAGGGGGCGATGCCGTCGGTCGGCACCCGTTCAAACGCCACATCCCAGTCAACCGAGTTGTCGCGCCCGGATTCCCACGGGTGGATGATCGCCACCAGCCCCTCACCCCGCGGGTCGCGGGTGGCGTAAAACCAGCGGTGCCAGGCGGCCACCTTTGGCAAAAGCGCGCGCACCCGCGCCTCGGCCTCGGTGCGGCCATCGGCGCGGTCGAAAAGGCGGCGCAGCGCGAAACCCGCGACCGGCGGCTGGGTGATGCCCGAGGTCGGCACCGGCCGCCCCGTGGCCCAGACATCGGGGCCGGGAAAATAGCCGTCGTCGTAAACATGAAAGACGATATGCGGCACCATTCCGCAGTGCCATTGATGCGCAAACAGCGTCTCGATCTCGGTCCAGGCGCGGGCCTCGTCGAAATGCCGCTGGCCGAGCGCCGTCAGGCACGAATCCCAGTTCCACTGGAACGGGTAAAGCCCCTTGGTCGGCACAGTATAGCTGCCACGGTCGTTTTCGCGCAGGATGTCCTTGGCAATTTCGGCTAGTGGGCTTGGGGCGGTCATGCGATGGCCTTTTGCGATGCGAGGTCGAACCAGCGGATGCGGTCCGCGACGGGCGCCAGCGTTATCTGGTCGCCGGGCGCCACGGCAAGCGTGCTGTCGAGCACGGCGCGCAGCACAACGCCGGCGACGGTGGCGGTTATCAGCGTATGCGGTCCCAGCGGTTCGACCACCCGCACCTCGGCCGCCAGCCCCTGTTCGGCGGGGTGCAAATCTTCGGGGCGGATGGCGAATTCAATCTGCGGCGCGGCCACGCGCGGGCCCGCGAAATCGTGCCCGGCCACCTGCCAGCGGCCCTCGGCCAAGGCGGCAGCCGGCAGAAAGTTCATCGGCGGGTTGCCGATGAAGCTGCCCACAAAGCGCGCGGCGGGGTTGCGGTAAACCTCGACCGGGCGATCGGCCTGCACGATGTCGCCGCCGTGCATCACCGCGATCCGGTCGGCAAGGCTCATCGCCTCGACCTGATCGTGGGTGACGTAGATCGTGGTGGTTTTTGAGGCGGCCAGCACGCCCTTCAACTCGGCGCGCATTTCGAGCCTGAGAAGATGGGGTGGATGCCGCTCTCCCCGACGGCGTCGAAATGCGCCAAGCTTGTGGTGTTGGACTTACAAGAGAAAGGAGAGGGCATCCATGAAAGAAGTTACCATCATCGGGGTCGATCTGGCAAAGAACGTCTTCCAGGTTCATGGCGCGGCTGCGGATGGATCGGTCGTGTTCCGCAAGAAGCTATCGCGCGCGCAGTTCCAGCGGTTCATGGCGGCGCATCCGCCCTGCATCGTGGCGATGGAGGCGTGTCCGGGCGGCCATTTCTGGACACGCGAGTTGACCCGGGCGGGGCATCTGGTGCGGATGATCTCGCCGCAATATGTGACGCCCTATGTCAAGCGCCAGAAAAACGATGCGGCCGACGCCGAGGCCATTGTCGAGGCCGCCACCCGGCCCGGGATGCGGTTCGTCGAACCCAAGACCGCCGAGCAGCAGGCGCGTGCGGTGGTGTTCCGTATCCGTCAGAAGCTGGTCGCCCAGCGGATCGAGCTGATCAACGCGCTGCGATCGCATCTCTATGAATTCGGCTATATCGCGCCGGTCGGGCTCCAGCATCTTCCGAAGCTGGTGGAGGTCATTGCCGACGAGGCCAGCGATTTGCCGAAAGTGGCGCGGCGCGCCTGCCAAGGACTGCTGGATCAGATCGATAACCTGTCGGAGCATCTTGACGCCCTGAACAGCCAGATCGGGGACCTAGGCAAGGAAGGCGAAACCTCGCAAACCCTTCAGACCATGCCGGGCGTCGGGCCGGTCACGGCGCTGGCCATCGAGGCCTTTGCGCCGCCGATGGAGAGCTTCAAGCGCGGGCGGGATTTTGCGGCCTGGCTGGGCCTGGTGCCAAGGCAGGCCTCAAGTGGTGGCAAGACGCGCCTGGGGCGGATATCGAAGGCGGGGCAGCACGATATCCGCAGGTTGCTGATCATCGGCGCCATGGCTGCGATGGTCGGCGCTTGCAGGCGGGGCGTGCCCGAGGGCACCTGGCTGGGCAAGCTGATGCGCAGGAAGCCCCGCATTCTGGTCGCCATTGCGCTGGCCAACAAGATGGCGCGCCAGATCTGGGCGATGCTGACGAAGAAACAGAGTTACCGGGATCCGGCTTCAGCGGCGGCGTGATCATGCAAAACACGTCGTTCTGAAGCCGGACGTCGGGGATGTGAGGAAGACATGAGCCGAATGGGCAACTGATCGAACAGATCGGGGCAGGGAAAACCAGCGAGACGCGTAGGGCTTCGAGCCCGGTGAGAAGTGTTGGACCCGGCCCGCGGATCACCATCCTGGCCAGCGGCGCTTGAGAAGAGCCGCAGCAAAAGGCCTGACACAAGCGCGCACTCGATCACATGTTCAGAGGTTCAAAATGTCCTTGCAAACCGAGCGGCATCCACACAAGCGCGTCGAGGTTTGAAAGCGGCTCGTCCATCAAGATCACGTCGGGTTCCATCGCGAGCGCGCGCGCCACCGCCACGCGCTGCCGCTGGCCGCCCGACAACTGGCCCGAATAGCGCTGCAACAGCGCCTCGATATGCATCAGCTCGGCGGTGCGGGTGACGCGCTGCGTCACCTCGGCCTGCGGCAGCTTTTGCATGCGCAGGCCAAAGGCGATGTTTTCGAACACCGTCAGATGCGGAAACACCGCGTAGTTCTGAAACACCATCGCAATGCCGCGCTCGCGCGGTGGCAGCTTGTCTACGCGGCGCCCGCCGATCCAGACCTCTCCTTTGCTCGGGCTGTCGAGCCCGGCAATAATGCGCAAAAGCGTAGTCTTGCCGCAGCCTGAAGCGCCCAGCAGCACGACGAATTCCTGATCCTTGATCGTGAGGTCGATCGAATGCAGCGCGGTGAAGGCCCCGAAGGTCTTGCCGACACCCTTGATTTCGATTTCGGCCATGGCCCGCTCCTATCGGTTTGCGATGCCCCACATCGCGAAAAGATACTTGCGCACCGCGAAGATGAAGATCAGCGCGGGCACAACAAGTGCCGCGCCACCCGCAAATTTCAGCGGCAGCGGCGAAACGTCGAGGCTTTGCAGGAGGAACGCGGTCAGCGTGCGGTGCTCTATGGTCAGCACGGCGGCCGCAAACACCTCGTTCCACGACACCACGAAAGCAAACACCGCCGATGCGGCAATGCCCGGCGCGGCCAAGGGCATCACCACCTTCCAGAACGCCTGCACCCGGTTGCACCCCAGCGTCAGCGCCGCTTCCTCCAACTCGTAAGGAATGCCGGAAAACAGCGAATAGGTAATCAGCACCGCAAACGGCAGCGCCAGCGTGGTGTGCACGAAAGCCAGCCCGATGACCGTGTCATCCAGCCCGACCCGGATGAAGAGCACGGCCAGCGGCAAAGCCAGCAGCGGCAGCGGAAAAGCCCGCGTCATCACCACCATGAAGCGGAACACCTGCTTGCCCGGAAAATCGAACCGCGCAATGGCATAGCCCGCAGGCGCCCCGGCGCCGATCGCCATGACCATGGTCAGCGCCGCCACCTGCACCGAGTTCCAGAGCGCCGAGGTGACGCCCCGAAACCCGAGAAAGAACTGGATCGAGGCCAGATCGAAGCTGGGCCAGAAACGTTTGGGAAAGCCGGTGACTTCGGCGGGGGCCGAAAGCGCGTTGATCGCCAGCAGATAGATCGGCAGCAGCACCCAGATGCAGGTCAGCACAACGGCGGCGATGAAAACCCGGTTTCCGGCGTGGCGAACGGTGGTTTCGCTCATGGCCGCGCCTCCTTTGGAACGTGCAGCAGGCGCAGGATCAGCACCGTGAAGCCCACCGAGATGCCCAGAATGACCATGGCATAGGCCGCCGCCACACCGCGTTCCTGCATGGTGAATTGCCAGTGGTAGGTTTCGCTCATCAACACCGGCAGGTTGGTGCCTCCAAGGGCAAGCACCACCGCGAACACCTCAAACGCCATGATGACGCGCAAGATCAGCGCGGTCTGCAGGCTGGGTTTCAGCAAGGGCAGGGTGATGCGGCGGAACTTTTGCCAGCGGCTGGCGCCGAACACGTCGGCGGCCTCGCCATATTCCTTGGGTATGAGGCCCATGCCCGCCACCAGAATCACCATCATGATCGCCGTGGCGCGCCAAAGCTCGGTCAGCACGATCGCGGTAAAGATCACGCCCTTGCTTTGATAGCCGAGAAAGAGCTGCGGGTGGTCAATCAGCCCCAGCCCGGTCAGCGCTGAATTGAGAAAGCCCGATTGTTCGAAGATCGCCAGCCACACAAGGCCCGCGGCAAGGTCGGAAATACCCAGCGGAATGGCAAAGATGTAAAGCACCGCGCCGCGCGCGCGCTTCAGCCGGCTGACCATGCTTGCCATCATCAGCGCCAGCGTCAGTTGCAAGGGCACCACGACGGCGGCCAGCAGAATGGTGTTGCGGAAGGTCGAGCCGAATTTCCAGTGGTCCGCCATGCGCTCGAAATTGCGCAGGCTCCACGCGCCGCGGTCGGTCAGGCTGTCGATCGCCACCAGCGAGAATGGGTAGAGAAAAAACAGGCACAAAAAGGCCGTGGCGGGGGCGAGCAACAGGTAGGGCAGAAGGCGCGGCATGGGCGGGCCTTTCGGCTGGGAAGGCGGGCGCACGGCTGCGGCGCAGCCGCGCGCCCGCCCCGCAAGGGCGGTGGCGGGGGGCGCGTTGCCGCCCCCCGAAGCGGTCAGTTCACCGGGCAGGGCCCATCCGAGGCGACATCGGGCGCCCAGCAGGGGGCGTTCGCCTCGACCATCAGGGCGCGCAGCACGGCGGCCTGTTCATCCAGCACCGCGCGCACCGGCTGGCCATTCAGCACGATCCTCTCGAACGTGTCGGTGTAGATCTGGCTGAACTGGCCACCCTTGTCGCCCAGCCCCATCGGCAGCAGCGCCGGCAGTGCATCAGGCGCGCCGGTCATCGCAGCAATCGCCGTCGCCGAAGCACGCACCGAGGGCGGCATGTCAGCAGGGATCTCGGTGGCGATCACCGGGAAGAAGTTGGTGGCGCGCAGCGTGGCGATCTGCGTTTCAGGGCGCAGCATGTACTCGATCAGCGCCAGCGATTGCGCCCGGTCGGGTGCCGTGGTCGGCACCGCGATACCTGCCAGCACCGGCATGAAGGCGCGGCCTTTGGGGCCGGCGGGGGCCGGGAAGGCCACGAAATCATCGGGGCGCTGGTTGAACGCATCGGCGATACGCGCGACGTGGTCAAAGGCCACCCAGACCTCGTCAGTCACCAGCTGTTCTTGCATGAAGCCGTAGCCGGTTGAGGCGGGGTTGGTGTATTTCCACAGCTCCTTGAACGCGTTCCACGCAGTTTCGGCCTCGGCCGAGTGGAACTCGGTGACTGTCGAGCCAGTATAGGCGGGCAGCAGGAAGCCTTGGAAGAAGCGGTGCTTGAGGCCCCTCGGCCCGGCCGGGAAGCCGAATTTCGGCCCGCCGGTGGCTTCGGCAAGCGCCTTGGTCCATTCGATCAGCTGGTCGTAGGTCAGCGCGTTGATGTCGGCGCCCGCAGGCAGGTATGGCAGCGCCTGCTTGTTGGCGACCATCAGGTAGGTGGCCTGCATCCAGGGGATGTATTTCTGCTCGGCGGTGCCAAGCTGACCAAGTTCGAGCATCGCGTCGCCGACGCCCGAGGTGTCGATGCTGGCCAGATCGATCAGATTAGCGCCCAGCGACGACAGATCGCCGTGCAAGCCCCCCAGCACCGCGATGGTGCCCGACCCGGCCTGCGCCTCGGCCTGGAAGCGGGTGATCCACGGGCCTTCATCGGAGGGTTGATAGTCAACCCCGCCGGGGAAGCCTGCCAGCACTTGCTCGCGCATGCGCTGGCTTTCCTCAACGGGTTTGGCCTGAGTGGACCAGAACAGCGGTTCGGCCAGTGCCGGGCCCGCGAGCGTCAGTATTCCGGCGACAACGGTCGCCCCGCGCAGACGATTCAAAGTCATTTTGGTGCTCCTCTCCCAGTATGTTCGATTGCGGTCGTCTGCCGGCGCGGGGTTTCCCGCGCAGGCCCGTGGCTTGCCCGAAGCACGAGCTTTGGGCGTATCAAAAGGGTTTCCGGCACCGTTTGCCGGGTTTTGGCGTTGAACTGCGCCACCAGCATCCGCGCCGATTCCCGCGCGCTGCGGGTGGTTTCGGCCTCAAACGTTGTCAGGCCGGGCCGGGCTAATCGCGATGACGAGATATTGTCAAAACCGATCACGCTCAGGTCGTGCGGCACCGAAAGCCCAAGGTGGGCGGCCTCTTCCAGCACCGTCAACGCGAGGCCGTCAAACAGTGTGAGCACGGCGGTCGGGCGGTCGGGGCCGCTCAGCAGGGCACAAATGGCATCGTGCCGCCGCACCCCGTCATAGCGCGGCGCGGTGGCAATTTGCAGGCTAACGGCAGGGTCACCACGCCGCGCGATGGCCTCCACAAGGCCTTCGGTGCGGTGTAGACGAAAAGTCATCGGCTCTTCGATCGTCACCAGCCCGAAGCGGCGGTGGCCGAGCGCGTAGAGCATTTCAAAGGCTTCGCAAAAGGCCGCAGCGCCATCGGTATCGACCCAGGAATGGGCGGGGTATTCGAGGCTGGTGCGACCGTGGCTGACAAAGGGAAAGCCCGCCGCCGCAAGATATTCAACCCTCGGATCGACTTCGGATGTGCGCCCGATGATCAGCCCGTCGGCCCGGTGCGTCCCCACGATGTTGCGAATGACCGACAATTCGGATTGGGTTTCGGGAATGGCGGCAAGGAAAAGGTCGATACCATGTGTAGCGAGGCCCGCGCCGAGGCCCGAGATGAATTCGCCCAGATAGCTGTCTTCGCGACCATAACCGGGGTCTGTCAGGATCAACCCGACAAAACCGCTGCTGCGACCCGCCACCAGCGACTGTGCAGCCCGGTTGGGCACATAGCCAACGTCGCGCGCCGCCCGTTCGACCCGTTCGCGGGTTTCGGCGGAAATCCGGGCATTGCCTGCAAGTGCGCGAGAAACGGTTGCGGCAGAAACGCCGAGCGTTCGGGCCACATCTTTGATCGTCTTGCGCCCACCCTGCATCGGCCCCCCCCAGGTCCGTCACCGTGTCAGAGGGTGAGTATGCACCGATTCGGAAGTTGTGCAAACGTTTACGCAAACCGGTCGAAAAAATGGTCGCGCGGCGAAAACGGTTGGTTCAGCGCCTTGAAAGCCGGACGAGACCGGGCAGAATAAGCGCCATTGCCACCGCGACTGCGGCGAAAGACCAGCGCAGACCGAAGCTTTCGGCAATCAGCCCCATGCCGACCGGGCCGAGGAAAAAGCCGGTGAACCCGATCATCCAGCTGCGCGAAATGGCAAAGGCGCGCTGTTCTGGCGCCACCGCGCGGCCCAGAAGCGAGTTGGCTGAGGGCACCACCACCGCGACGCCAAGGCCAATCAGCGCCACGCCCGCAACCGCGACGGCGGGCGCAGGAGCCAAAGCCACCACCAGCGCGCCCACCACCCCCAGAAGGGCCGAGCCCGCCACCAGCCGCGCCTCGCCCAGGCGCACCGCCAGAAACTGCCCTGAAAGGCGGCCAAGGCCCATGGTCAGCCCCAACATCGCGGGGCCAAATGACCCTTCGCCCGCCGGACCGCCCAGGGTGCGCTCAATATGCAGGGCAGACCAGCTTTCGGTGGCGTTTTCCGACACGAACGCGGCGAACAAGATTGCCGCCGCTGGCAGAATTGCGCCCCAGGGCGAGGCGGCAGCCGCACCGCCAGCGGCGGTCTCGCGCGCCGTGGTATCGGCGCGTTCAGCCATCACCGCGGCCAGCGCCAGCAACACCAGAAACAGCACCGGGGCCACGAACTCGGGGCCGAGCCCGGCCTTGCGCGCCAGCCCGCAGCCGAAGGCCGAGGCGCCGAAAGAAAAGGAAAACAAGGCGTGGTTGAGGTTCATCAGGTGCAGCCCGTCGCGCGACTCGCGTTCGGAAATTCGCACGTTCGAGGCGATGTCGAGCGTCGACATCGCAGCACCCATCGCCAGCAGCACAAGGCCGAGCGAGACGATATCGCCGGCAAGCAGCGGCAGGAAAGCTGCGACAGCCACCAGCCCGCCCCCCACGGGCAGCATCGCCCGCCCAAGCGCTTGCATAATGCGGGGCGAGGCCGCCATTGCCGCCATGCCACCCGCCGCCGACAGGATGAGCACCAGCCCCATTTGTGCGTCGCTTGCGCCCGCTGCCGCCTTGTAATCGGGCAGATAGGCGGCAAAGCCACCCCAGAACACCCCAACCGAGGCAAGCCCGGCGCCGGTTGCCCGCGACGCCGCAAGTTCGGCCGCAAATGCCATGAAAACCTCTTTCCAAAGCGCTTTGAAGGCGCGCGCATGCGCTAACACATTCGCCGCAAAACGGCAACGGGGGGTGCCGCGGCGCGCCCGCAAAGGGGCTTCCCTTTCCGCGCGCCCCACTGTATAGGGGCCGCCTTGCGGGCCTGCACCCTTGGAGGAGACCCGCGTAACCTGAGACTATGGAGACACCAATGGCCAAAGAGATCCCTGATCTGCTGGCCGTGGTACGGACGGGGACAGGCAAGGGGGCCGCTCGTCAAGCTCGTCGTGAGGGCAACGTACCCGGCATTGTATATGGCGACGGCAAAGAGCCGCAGCCGGTTGCATTCGAATACAACAAGTTGCTGCAAAAACTGCGCGCGGGGCGGTTCCTGTCGACGCTCTGGAACCTCAAGATCGAGGGCCAGGATGACGTGCGGGTGATCTGCCGCGGTGTGCAGCGTGACCCGGTCATGGACAAACCGGTGCACGTCGATCTGATGCGCCTGCATCAGGCCAGCCGCATCAACCTGTTCATTCACGTCAACTTCGAGAACCACGAGGCCTCGCCGGGCCTGAAGCGTGGCGGCGTGCTGACCATTGTGCGCCCGGAAGTGGAACTGGAAGTGCTGGCGGGTGACATTCCCGACCACATCACGGTCGATCTGACCGGCAAGGACATCGGCGAAGTGCTTCACATCAACGATATTCCGCTGCCCGAAGGCGCCAAGCCGACGATCGCGCGCAATTTCGTGGTGGCCAACATCGGCGCGCCCTCGGGCCTGCGTTCGACCGACAACGAAGAAACCGTCGAGGACTGATTTGCCCCGACGCAGAAGGTTTGACGCGGAAAGGGGCAACCCTTTCCGCGTTTCTCATTGTGCGCGTTGAAAACAGGGCGCCTGCGCCATAGTCTGGCGCAAGGCAAGGAGGGTGCATGAAACTGTTTGTGGGCTTGGGCAATCCGGGGGCGAAATACGCCGCCAACCGGCACAATATCGGCTTCATGGCAGTGGACCGGATCGCAGCGGAGCACGGGTTTTCGCCCTGGCGGGCGCGGTTTCAGGGGATGGTTGCCGAAGGCGCTCTGGGCGGCGAGAAAATGCTGCTTTTGAAGCCCGGCACCTTCATGAATCTGTCGGGACAATCGGTGGGCGAAGCGATGCGATACCTCAAGCTCGCGCCCGCCGACATTGTGGTGTTCCATGACGAGCTGGACCTCGCGCCCGGCAAGTGCCGGATCAAGCAGGGCGGCGGGCATGCGGGCCACAACGGGTTGCGCTCGATTCACGCCCATATCGGCGAGGGCTACGGGCGGGTGCGGCTGGGCATTGGCCACCCCGGCAACAAAGATCGCGTCGCGGATTATGTGCTGAGCGATTTTGCCAAGTCCGACGCTGTCTGGCGCGAAGACCTGCTGATCGGCATTGCCGACGGGGCGCCCGCGCTTGCGGCAGGCGACGGCGCCGGGTTCCTCAACACTATCGCGTTGCGCATGGCGCCTGCGCGCGCACCAAAACCCCCGCCCGCGCCAAAGGCGACGTCGAGCACATCGCCTGAGGTCGCGCGTGAGGAGCCGCCGAAAGGCGCGATCGAGCGGTTGATCGAGCGGTTCCGGCGCTGAGGCCCACTTTGCGAGCGCCGGGGGCTGTCTGCCCCCGGACCCCCGAGGATATTTCGGCCAAAGCAAGCACAACAAGCTGTTGCCGCGCGGCGGGCGGCGTGCTTGCTATTGCACAGGAGGGTTTTGTATGCGTGTTCTCAGGATTGTTGTCAGGGTCGTGCTGCTCGTTGCACTGGTGATTGGTGGTGTCGCGCTTTGGAAGCGGGAAGAGATCGTGCGGCTTTGGGCGGTAAACAGTCTCTTTGCGCCGGAAAAGATCGTGGGAAATTTCTCGGGCATGGACCGGCTGTTCTTGACCCGACCGCTGGCGATTGGCGCGGGGCCGGTGTCGGCACTGCCGCCGGCGCCGCAAGCGGTGCTGCCGCCCGAGGTTGGCGCCTGGGTCGAGGCGCGCGGGGTGACCGGGCTGGTAGTGCTGAAAGACGGCCAGTTGGTGCACGAAAGCTATTATCGAGGCACCCGGCCCGAAGACCTGCGCATCAGCTGGTCGGTGGCGAAAAGCTTTCTTTCGGCGCTGTTTGGCATTCTGCACGCCGAGGGCATGGTGCCCGACCTCGAAGCGCAGGTGGTGGAATTTGCGCCCGTGCTGCAAGGCTCGGCCTATGACGGGGTGAGCGTTCGCGATGTTTTGACGATGTCCTCCGGGGTGGCCTTCAACGAGGATTATCTGGATTTCAATTCCGACATCAATCGCATGGGCCGGGTGCTGGCGCTGGGCGGTTCGATGGATGGCTTTGCGGCCGGGCTGAAAGCGCGTGACGCCGAGCCGGGCGCGCGCTGGCAGTATGTCTCGATCGACACCCATGTGCTGGGCATGGTGATCGCGGGCGCCACCGGGCGCGACCCGGCAGACCTTTTGGCCGAGCGTGTGCTGGCGCCGCTGGGGCTTGAACGGGCGCCCTATTATTTGACCGATGGCGAGGGAACGGCGTTCGTGCTGGGCGGGCTGAACCTGACCACGCGCGACTATGCGCGCTTTGGCCTGATGTTCGCGCAAGGTGGCCGCTGGGTGGACGCGCAGCTGGTGCCCGAAGGTTGGGTGGCCGCCTCAACCATGCTGCAGGCGCCGGGCGGGGCCGCCTATGGCTATCAGTGGTGGGTGCCCGCTGACAGCGCGGAGCACGGCGGCGACTATTTCGCGCGCGGCATCTACGGGCAATACATCTACATCAACCCCGCTCGCACGGTCGTGGTGGCTGTCAATGCCGCCGACACCCGATTTGAAGAACCCGGCGTGGATGCGGGCAATCTGGCGCTGCTGCGTGCCATTGCCGAGGGGACCTAGAGATGCAGAAGCTGCCATCGGTCAATGTGCTGGGCGATGTGCTTGAACCCTGTTCGACGGCGCCGCGCACCGGGTTCTTTCGCGACGGGGCCTGCAACACCTGCTTTGAAGACGCCGGAAGCCACACTGTTTGCGCGGTGATGACGGCCGAGTTTCTGGCCTTTTCGGCCTATGTCGGCAACGACTTGAGCACGCCGAGGCCCGACCTGGGCTTTGCGGGCCTGAGGCCCGGCGATGCGTGGTGCCTGTGTGCAGGGCGGTTCTTGCAGGCCTGGGACGAGGGCTGCGCGCCGCGCGTGCGCTTGGCCGCGACGCATGAGCGTGCGCTCGAAATCGTACCGCTGGCGGTGTTGCGGGGCTGCGCCGATCGCTGAGACGTGCCGGTTAGTGGCAGCGCTCGTAAACGTTGGCCCATCCCGGCCAGACGACGACCAGCCCGTCGCTGAGCGCGGGCATCAGCAGCATCTTGTCCTTCCAGGTTTCGCCTTCGCCTTCGCAGCTTGCATCGTACATGACGGCTTCATCAAAGCCGGGCAACCCGGTCGGGTTCGACAGGCGGCAGGCAGATTCGTAAAAGATGATCGTGGCGCCCGCCAACACCATCGTGCCTTCGCCCGGTTGCGAGCAGTTGCCGAGCGAATAGGTTCCGTCAAAGCCCTGTGCCGCGACCGCCGCAGGTGCCAAGATCAGCATCAACGCCAGCGAGAGTGTCAAACCACGCATTTCCCTGCCCTTTCCATACCCCACCCGGATTCGCGAGTGCCTCGTCAAAGCCTAACACCCTCGGTTGCTGCCGGGGTGCGGCGAAATGCCGCTTATGCCGCTGCGACCGGCTTGATTCGTGCAGGCGATTTTCTAGAATTGTTCCATCGAGTATACGCGTCCCGCCGCGAATTCGATACGCAGACCGACCCTTCGGCGTGGGCATTCACTAGCCGTGCCTCGCCTTTCGTTTCGCTTGTATTCCAACGGGAGAGTAGCCATGAGCGACACAGATGAGACCATGCTATCACGACGCCGGGCGATGTCGCGCCTCGGGGTGCTGGCGCTGACCGCGTATACCGTTCCGGCCTTCACGACACTTTCGGCGGCGCATGCCAGCTCGGTGTCCGAACCCTCGGAACCCTCGGAACCGTCCGAACCGTCTGAACCCTCGGACCCGAGCGAGCCCTCGTCGCCGTCGGGCGCCGAAACTTGCGACCCCACCGTGACTGACCCGAATGCGCCGGGCTTCTGCGCGCCGACCTGATACCCGAGCTGCGGCAACCCTGCGGCAGCAACGTGCCGCCGCAGGGTTGAACGCTGACGCGCGTGGGCATCAAGGCGAAAGAACATGGCGTGACCGCAGTTGTCTTTGTGCGCTTTGACGGGCTTGCGGCGCCCGTTGAATTGCGCGGTTGCCCCGAAGTCGTGGAAACGCTCAAGGCGATTGCGCCGGGCTGGCCGTTCGCAGTCGTGCCCGCTTGCGCCGATCCGCCGTTCATCACCATGGCTCCGCGTGACGATGCCATGGTGCAGGTGTCGCTGCCGAGCGGCCCGACCAAAAGGTTGGACCGCGTCAACGCCGTTTGCGAACTGATCGCGACCATGGCGCAAGAGCTGGTCCGGTCGCAGCCGCATCTGCTGTGCCTGCATGCTGCTGCGGTCGAATTTGGCGGTCGTCTGGTGGTGTTTCCGAACGCGCGGCGCGCGGGCAAAAGCACATTGGCAGCGTGCCTCGCAAGTCGGGGGTTTCGGGTTTTTACCGACGATTACCTGCCGATTGAGGCGGCGGACGACGGGCGCATTGTCGGGCGCGCCACCGGCG
Organism: Paracoccaceae bacterium; assembly: GCA_019429405.1. GTDB lineage: Bacteria > Pseudomonadota > Alphaproteobacteria > Rhodobacterales > Rhodobacteraceae > UBA6213. The sequence continues at coordinate 3,572 of JAHYIZ010000014.1, read as the reverse complement.
TGCAGACGCGGCTGCGCCTGCCACTGCCGAGCGAATTTTCCGCTGGCTTGCGCGGGGCTCTTGAGGCGCGATTTGGCGAAAGAAATGCACAATATGTGTTCATGAATGCTCCAAACCCAGTGCTGCACGGCGAGACCGCGCCAATCGGTGCGGTCGTCTTTCTGGAGCGTGCGGCGACGGCGGCACAAGAGCTTCGGCCTGCACGCCCCAGCGACGCGATCAACCGATTGTTAAAGCAGAACTTTGCGCGTGGCATGCACAGTGCCGAGATTCTTGGCGCACTAAGCGCGATATCGCAGTCAGCTATGCTTTATCATTTGCGCTACGCGACGGCGGAACGTGCCGCAGATGCGCTTGCCGCGGCCATGGAGGCGCATACCGATGCGCCGCCGCCGCGCTATGATTTCGGCGCGCGGCCCGCCGAGGTTGCAGGGCCGGTATTGGCCAACAGGCGCGCTGACCCCGAAGCCCGATATGCCCGGGCTGCCGGGTTCCGCGAAATCCTGTCAGACGACCAGTGCTTTCTGGCCGATGCTCACGGCACTGCGGTGCATCGTCTCAATGCGGGGGCGATTGCGATCTGGCGGTTGCTGGAAGAGCCCATGTCAGCACGCGAGATTGCAGAGGCGATTCACGCGCAGTTTCCCGCAGTGCCAAGCCAGTCGGTGCTGGATGATACGGTCGCGTTGCTGGACGGGTTTTTGCGCAACCGACTTGTTGTCAGCGCTTCTGACTGACCGACGATTGGGCCGAAGAGCGACTGGTCTCAGGCGAGGTGGCGGACGCGCAGCACCACATCGACGCGCGTCAGTTCGGCGCCCTCAGGCGCGGCCGGCAGGCGCGAGATGACAAGGTCTTCGGCCGGGGCATCGGTGATTTCCGAGGTATCTTCCCAGAAATAGTGCGGGTGATCATCCATGCGGGTGTCGAAGAAAGATCGCGTGGCATCGACGGTGATTTCCTGCATCAGGCCAACTTCGCAAAAGGCCCGCAGCGTGTTGTAGACCGTGGCCAGCGACACCGCTTCGCCGGCCCCGCGCGCATCGGCGTAAAGCCCTTCAGCGGTCACATGGCGGTTGCCGCCGTCACCCACCAGAAGCTTGGCAAGTGCCAGCCGCTGCCGCGTCGGGCGCAGCCCGCCACGCGCAAGCCACTTCTGGACGTAACCCTCAGAATTCGTCTGCATGGGCGCACTTTCGTTGAATACCTCGGCTAGACTAGGGAATAGACGCCGAATTTTCAATGCTTATAAATCCAATAGGTCCGCGACGCATTGGCGCGCGGGCCTTGCCTCTGGCTTTACGCGGGTGCTAGATGCCTGAAAAGAGGGTCCGCGAACCGGGGAAGGGCAGCGCCGATGGCAGGGCATCCGACGCATTTTGACAAGAATGACCTGCTGCGCTGTTCGCGTGGCGAGTTGTTCGGGCCGGGCAACGCGCAGCTTCCGGCACCGCCGATGCTGATGATGGACCGCATAAGTGAAATTTCCGCCGATGGCGGGCTGCACGGCAAGGGCCATGTGGTCGCCGAATTCGACATCACTCCGGAGCTGTGGTTTTTCGAATGCCACTTTCCCGGCAACCCGATCATGCCGGGCTGCCTTGGCCTAGACGGCCTGTGGCAGTTGACGGGCTTCAACCTTGGCTGGCGCGGTTGGCAGGGTCGGGGCTATGCGCTGGGGGTAGGCGAGGTGAAGCTGACGGGGATGGTGCGACCAGACCGCAAGCTTTTGCGCTACTTTGTCGATTTCACCAAGGCGATCCAGACCCGCCGCCTGACCATGGGCGTGGCCGATGGCCGCGTCGAGGCGGATGGCGAAACGATTTATCTTGTCAAGGATATGAAGGTCGCTCTTTCCGAGAGCTGACCCGACACACATGAAGGAGGCCGCCATGCGCCGCGTCGTCATCACCGGCATAGGGATCATCTCGCCGATCGGGAACTCGGCAGACGAGGTTACCGAGGCATTGCGCGAGGGCAAATCGGGCATCGTGTTCGCGCCAAGCTATGCCGAGCATGGCTTTCGCAGCCAGGTTCACGGCCAGCCCCAGATCGTGCTTGAAGAGCACATCGACAAGCGCAACTTGCGCTTCATGGGGCCGGGTGCTGCTTACAACTTCCTTGCCATGGAGCAGGCGATCCGCGACTCTGGCTTGGAAGAGGCCGATGTCTCCAATCCACGCACCGGGTTGATTGTAGGGTCTGGCGGGCCTTCGACCTCGAACTTCTTTGAGGCGCACACCACGGTCATCGAAAAGGGCGCGCCAAAGCGCATGGGGCCGTTCATGGTCACGCGCTGCATGTCCTCGACCAACTCGGCCTGTCTTGCGACACCTTTCCACATCAAGGGCGTGAATTATTCGATCACTTCGGCCTGCTCGACCAGCGCGCATTGCATCGGCAACGGTGCCGAGCTGATTCAGATGGGCAAGCAGGACATCATCTTTGCCGGTGGCGGCGAAGAACTCGACTGGACGCTTTCGTGCCTGTTCGACGCGATGGGTGCGATGTCGTCGAAGTATAACGACACCCCCACCACCGCCAGCCGCGCCTTTGACGCCACGCGCGACGGCTTCGTGATTGCGGGCGGTGGCGGCGTGGTGGTGCTGGAAGAGCTTGGCCATGCGCTGGCGCGCGGCGCCAAGATATATGCCGAACTGACCGGCTATGGCGCAACGTCGGATGGCTACGACATGGTTGCCCCTTCGGGCGAGGGCGGCGAGCGCGCGATGCGGTTGGCGATGTCAACCTTGGCCGAAGGCCGCAAAGTCAGCTACATCAACGCGCACGGCACCTCGACCGTTGCGGGCGACGTGACCGAAGTGCAGGCGATCCGGCGCATTTTTGGCGAGGGCAAGGTGCCGCAGATCTCGTCCACAAAATCGCTGACCGGGCACAGCCTCGGGGCCACCGGGGTGCATGAGGCGATCTACAGCCTGCTGATGATGCAGGCGGGGTTCATTACGGCTTCGGCCAATATTACCCAGCTTGACCCCGCCATTCGGCCCGACGAAATCGCCATGACCCGTGTCGATGGCGTTGACTTTGACTCGATTTTGTCAAACTCGTTCGGTTTTGGCGGCACCAACGCCTCGCTCTTGTTCAGCAAATACAACGGGTAAGCACATATGGCCGATCTGATGAAGGGCAAGCGCGGGCTGGTGATGGGGGTCGCGAACGACCATTCCATTGCCTGGGGCATAGCGCAGGCGCTGCGCGCCGAAGGGGCTGATCTGGCATTTTCGTACCAGGGCGAGGCCTTCGGGCGGCGGGTTGCGCCACTTGCGGCCTCGCTTGGGTCGAGCATTCTGGTCGATGTCGATGTGAATGACGATGCGAGCCTTGATGCCGCATTCGCGCGCCTTCAGGCAGAGTGGGGCAGCATGGATTTTCTGATCCACGCGATTGCCTATTCCGACAAGGCGGAACTGACCGGGCGTTTCATCAACACTAGCCGCGAGAACTTCAAGAACTCGCTGGCGATCTCGTGCTATTCCTTCATCGACGTGTCGCGCCGCGCGGCGGCGATGATGCCGGGCGGCGGTAGCCTGATTACCCTGACTTATGGCGGG
>JAHYIZ010000013.1 GCA_019429405.1 Paracoccaceae bacterium | reverse complement strand
GTCAGGTTCGCTCGTCTTTCATCTGCCGCAACTGCTCGCGCAGCAACTCGAGCTCGGCCTGAAACGCCGCTGCATCGCCGTAGTCGACAAAGCCGGGGTAGTAGCTATGCGCGCCCTCGACACGGCGTGCGTGTTTGATTGGGCACCAGTACTGCTCGGTGCGCGCCGCGATTTCGCGGGCGTAGGACAGCAGGCCGTTGCCGTAACCGCAATAGACGCAGTTTAGTTTCTGGATGCCGTTGAGATAGGCGAGCATGTGGCGGTCGATCACGATATGGTCGCGCCGCCGTACCTTGGCGATGCCATAAACCGGAAAGCAGATCGCCTGATAAATCGTCACGAACAGATCAAGCACCACGAAGGGGAAGATCAGCGCATAGATCAGTGGAGAGGTCAGCACCACCAGAGGCCGGGTGCGCGCGAGAAAGTCGCGAAGTCTTACCCGCGCGGCGCGGTGCTGGGCGCGCACACCTGCCTCAAACACCACGCGGCGGCGCACGACCCGGTATTTCAGTGCCTTGCGGCGTTCTTCGATCAGGGCTTCAAGTTCGGTCTGGAGCGCCTTGAGACGTTCCAGCAAATGGTCGATCGGTGCAGGCATGGGCATCCTCGTGCGATTTGGCCAATCAGACCATGCAATGCACATTTGCGCCAGCGATGCTTGCATCTGCCCTTGCCTCACAGACACTTGCGGGCCAGTCTGGCCGATGATGGGGAGGACGTCATGGCAATTACAGCTTGTGTTTTTGATGCCTACGGCACGCTTTTTGATGTGAACGCGGCCGCCCGCGCCGCTGCATCCGAGCCGGGGCGCGAGGGGTTTGCTGCAATCTGGCCGAAGCTGGCCGAAGACTGGCGCGCCAAGCAGTTGCAGTATTCGTGGTTGCGCGCGGTGTCGGGGCATCATTGCGATTTCTGGCGTGTTACGCAGGATGGGCTTGATTGGGCGATGGAGGCCTCGGGACTCGACGATGCCGAGCTGCGTGAACGCCTGCTTGCGCTTTATTGGGAGCTGCCCGCCTACCCCGAGGTGCCCGCGATGCTGGCGGCATTGAAGGCGCAGGGCATGGCAACCGCAATTCTGTCGAACGGCTCGCCCGAGATGCTGGCGGGGGCGGTGGCGTCGGCGGGCATCGGCGCGCACCTCGATGCCGTGCTTTCGGTCGAAAGCGTCGGCGTGTTCAAGCCGCACCCATCGGTTTATGCGCTTGTCACCGCGCATTTTGGCTGCCGCCCCGATCAGGTGCTGTTCGTTTCCTCGAACGGCTGGGATGCCGCCTATGCGGCCGGGTCTGGCTTTACCACCGTCTGGGTCAACCGCGCGGGGCTGCCGATCGACCGGCTGCCCGCCCGCCCGCAGCACCTTGCGCACGACCTTGCCCATATCGCGGAGCTTGCCCAGAGTGCCTGATTTTTTCACCGCCGACGACGGCGCCCGGCTTGATTTTACTGATGAGGGCGAGGGCCTGCCGGTCATTGCGCTTGCCGGATTGACCCGCAGCGGTTCCGATTTCGACTATCTGGTGCCGCATTTGCCTGCGGGTGTGCGGCTGATCCGGCCCGACTACCGGGGCCGGGGCGGGTCGGCATGGACTGGGGCAAAAACCTACACCGTGCCGCAAGAGGCGCGTGATGTGCTGGCGCTGATGGACCATTTGCGCCTTGAGCGCGCGGCGATCATCGGCACCTCGCGCGGCGGGCTGATTGGCATGTTCCTTGCGGCCACGGCAAGGGAACGCCTGGCCGGGCTTTGCCTGAATGATGTCGGCCCGGCGATTGAACGCGCTGGGCTGGAGAGGATCTTTGACTATGTGGGCCGCACGCCGCGTGCCAGAACCTATGAAGAACTGGCCGAAAAGCTGCCCGGTTTGATGCCGGGGTTCGCCAATGTGCCCGCCAGCCGCTGGCGCGAAGAGGTGCGGCACCGCTATGTCGAAACCCCGCAAGGGTTGGCGTTGCGCTATGACCCGGCGTTGCGCGAGGCGTTTCTGGAGGCGTTCAAGGGCCCCGAGGCCGATCTATGGCCGCTGTTCGACGCCTGCGCGGGGCTGCCGCTGGCGTTGATCCGGGGCGCCAATTCTGACCTTCTCAGCGTCGCCAATGCCGCTGAAATGCACCGCAGGCGGCCTGACATGATCTTTGCCGAGGTGCCAGACCGTGCGCATATTCCCTTTCTCGATGAACCCGAGGCGGTGGCGGCAATCTGCGCCTGGTTGGGCCTGATGGCGTGAACCGGGCGGATATTCTGGCTGCGCGCGCACGCATCGGTGCGCATGTGCGCCACACGCCGCTGCTGGGCGCGCCCGCGCTGGATGCGCTGGCGGGGCGGCAGGTCTGGCTCAAGGCAGAGTGTTTGCAGCACACCGGCAGCTTCAAGGCGCGCGGTGGCTGGTCGGCGCTGAGCGCGCTTTCGCCCGAGGTGCGGGCGCGCGGCGTCATCGCCTACAGTTCGGGCAACCACGCGCAGGGTGTCGCACGCGCGGCGGCGGCCTTTGGTGCGCCCGCGGTCATCGTGATGCCGGCAGATGCGCCGGGGGTGAAGATTGCCAATACCCGCGCTTTGGGGGCCGAGGTGGTGCTTTATGATCGCGCCACCGAAGACCGCGACGCGATTGGCGCGGCGATGGCTGCGGCGCGGGGGTTGACGCTGATCAAGCCGTTCGACGACGTGCAAGTGATTGCCGGGCAGGGGACCATCGGGGTGGAACTGCTGGAAGATCTGCCCGAAGGCTGGCGCGGCGAGGTGCTGGTGCCCTGCGGCGGCGGCGGCATGACGGCGGGCATCGCTCTGGCGCTGGAAGGCAGCGGTGCAGGGGTGCGCCCGGTGGAACCCGAAGGATTTGACGATACTGCGCGGTCGCTCGCCTCGGGGCGCATCGAGCGTAACGCGCGCAGCGCAGGGTCGGTGTGCGATGCCATCGTGACACCGTCGCCGGGGGCGCTGACATTCCCGATCATGCAGCGGCTCTGCGGGCCGGGGCTGGTGGTAAGCGACGATCAGGCCTTGCACGCGATGGTTCTGGCGTTTCGCCACCTGCGCGTGGTGCTGGAGCCGGGCGGCGCGGTGGCGCTGGCGGCGGCGCTGTTTGCACCGGATCTCGGGGCGCAGGTGGTAGCGATCGGTTCCGGCGGCAATGTCGACGAGGCGATCTTCGCCACCGCGCTTGCGCGATTCGGCAGCTAAAGCAACCGCCACCGATATTCTGCAGCTGCAAATTGTTGTTTGCGCTTCTGGCGTTGGTCGCCGCGAGGGCAAGGATAAGCCAATTGCCGCCTACATAACTTGATCTTAACTATCTTCGGGGCTACTGGTTTCGCTCAAGGGACAGTGACCGGAAAAACACACGTGAACTTTATTGATCTGCCGCGCAAGCGAGATGGCGCCTTTATGGGCCTGTGGCGTACGCGCCGGGGCGTTCTTCTGGCGAGCGCCGGTGTGCTGCTTGTTGGTACGCTGGCGGCGATGAGCGTTGCCGTCGTGCAGCGGGCGGCCCCCCCGGTTCTGGTGGTAAACGCGGCGCCTGAAGCGCTGACACTGGCGCTGCCGCGCCCGGCCCGTGCCGAACCTGACAGCGCTGCATTGCTGCTGGCGGCGGTTGCGGCGTTGCGCCCTGATCCGGTTGTTGTGCGAATCGAGCCGATCCCATTTGCCGCGCCCTTGCCCGAATCCGCGCCGCGCATAGCGGTTGCGCCTGCGCGGATGGACGCCGTGATGAGCACGAAAGCCGGGCATGACGTGATCGTGCCGCAGCCGCCCCTTGAAATTGTCACGGCGCTGCCGCTGCCCGACGCCGATCTTTTCTTGCGCAACGCGACCACTGTGGCTGTTCTGGCCCCCGATGCAGCGACCCCGCGCCCGGTGCGGCGCCCGGCATCTGTTGTGGCAATTGCCCAGGCTAGCGCCCCGGCGCGCCCGCAACGGCGCCCGGTGGTTCTGGCCAGCGCCGAGGCGCCGCAGCGCCCCTTGCCGCGACCCGGTGCCGCAGCGCTGGCGCCGACGCTTGTCAGCTTTGCGCCGCAACCCCGGCCCGCGCTGCTGGTTCAGGCCGCAAGCCAGCCCGCCGCTCAGCCCGTGCCTCTGGTCGAAGCCGTGGTAATCGAGGCTGCGGTGGCCGAAGCCATGGTCGCCTCTGCTGCGCCTGCGGTTTCACCGCAGCCCCGTTCGCGCCCCGCGCGGGTGCTGCTTGCGGCTGCGTCGGCGCGCCATGCGGCGACCGTTGCCGAGCCCGCGGCGCCGCAGCGCGTAGCCCTGCGCGACCCGGTTGCAGCCCCGCCGAGTGGCAACCTTGCCGAGGCGATTGCACGTGCACCGCAGGCCGCGAACTGCCCGACGCAACTGGCCCGCGGTATCCCCCGCCGTTCGGGCAGCGCTGCCAGCGGCAGTCAGTTCGGCGCGGCGCTTGGCAATGCCAGCGGCACCGAACGCGACCAGATGGTGGTGCGCGAAGTGCTTTCGGGTAATGTGCCGCAGTTTCTGCGCGCGCTGACCCCGGTAACCCTGACCGGAACAGGCACGTCGGGCAAGACGGTGGCAATCACCGTGTGCGTGACGCCAGATTATGTCGCCGTGGGCGACAACGACGATTTTCTCAGGGTTCCGATGGGCCTGCCCGAGGCAGCGCAAATTGCCGACCGGTTGGGCTTCATGTTGCCCACCACGCGCATCGTTGACGCCATCTATTCACAGGCCGGGGTGCGGTTGGCGCCGCGCCCGATGCAGGCCGGGCCGCAGATGAGCTCGACCAGTTACCTGCGCCAGCACAATGCCACTATCGAGGGCCAGACGAATGCCGCTGGCCTGCGCAACGGAACGCTGGTGGCCGGGATCAAGAAAGATCTGGTGTTGACCAACGCGCTGCGCCGCGCCCGCGGGCAGGTGGCAATCTACGGCTGGCATCAGCCCAACGGTCGCCCGATTCAGCCGCTGACCACGGTCCATGGTCAGCACTACTCCGATTATAGCCATGGTGTGCGGCTGGTCAGCCAGACCGCCTACCTCAATGGCCGCGCGGTGCCGCTCGCCGATCTGCTGGAAGATCGCGACTACGCGCAGATTATCAGCTCCGAAGGCCCAATTGCCGCACCGCGAACGCTGCTTGCGTCGCTCTACACGCGCTAGGCTGCGCCGACCTGCCTGAAATGCAAGCCGCCTGCGCAGTCTCGCGCGGGCGGTCTGCTTTTGGCACGCTGCGCCGAGCGCCGGGTCAGATTGACTTGCAGCAGCGAAAACCGAGGTGATAGTTCGCGTGGCTGCCTGACGACATCACCGACGTGCCGTGCCAGAACGGTGCCCGCCAGCGGCACCAGTCGGGGTGGGCGCGCACGCTATCCCAGATGAACCAGCTGCCTTTCATTTCGGTCACGCCCAAGGTCGTGCTGCCCTGGCTTGCCATCTGGTCGGGGCTAAGCGGCAGGTTCATGTGCTCGGCGGCGTTGCCATGCAGATCGTAGACCTTGAGCGCGCTGGTGCAGCCTGGAAAGCTGCCGGTCGGGTAGGTGTTCGAGCCACAGCCCCTGAAGCTGCCGCCATCGCAACTGCCGCTTTTGAAGCTTGCGGCTGCGCAGATGCCGCGCTGGTACGCGGGGCCATAGGCCCAGGCTTGCAGCGGGGCATATTTCGCGTTGTGCGCTGCCTGCATCCGCGAAACGGCGGCAGAGGGCGAAACGCCCGAGGCCAGATCAAAGCGATAATCGGGTTCCAGAAGCGCCCCGGCACAGGCGCCTTCCCATTCATGTGCATCGCACAGGCGCTTGCCCTCGGCGGCACAGATCTGCGCGGCCTCCGCAGTCTTTACCCACACGACAGGGTAGGTGCAGGGCACATTCGGGTATTCGAACTGGTCGATGCAGGCCGTGGCCTGCGATGCGCTCTGCGTGGCGGGGTCGTAAAGCGGCGCCATGTATTTGTCGCCGCAGATTTGCTCAAAGCGGGAATTGTCATAGTAGCCGATGCCGCCGGGCAGGCGGGCCGCACATTCCTCGGGGGTCAGCGCGTGGCGGGTAATGGCCGGGTTGCCCTGCCCGATGATTGCCGAGCGCCCGAAGATTTCCTTGACCCGCGCCAACTCTGACGCGCTTACCCCGCGCCGCTGCTGCATCTGGCGGAACATCTGTTCGTTCAGCTCCGCGATGCTTTGTGCGGCGGCCCCCTCTGCTGCGAAGGCAAGTGCGAGGCAGGCTAGGATGCGCGGCAGGACGTTCATGATGGCGGAACCTTTCGCAACAGGTAAAAGAAGTCGCGGTTGTCAGAGTATGCCACAAATCGGGGCAGCCGGGTTCCATCATTTGCGCGCGCATCGATGTCGCGCATGGCGCGGACCAGATGCGAAATCTCCAACCCGCCCTCGGGTTTGGGGGTGTAAATCGCGGCATAGGTGTGCTCGACCGAGTTCATGTCCAGCTGCATCGCATATTCGCAACCGTAGGCCTGGAACACGCGCGCCATGGCCGATGGTGTGGCGGTAGAGAAATAGGCGTAAATCAGCATCTGGCGGCCCTGCACGGTCTTCATGCAGGCGCCCGCGCGCAAGGTGCGCAGTTGTGCCTCGGCCGAACCCGACCAGTTGCCCGGCCCCCATGCCCGCACCAGCGGCCCTGGCACCGAATCGCCGGTGGCGGGGTCGGGCGCGATCAGCGGTACGCCATTTTGGCGCGCGAAGCGGATCTGTGGCAGCAAGACCTCATCTTCGACCGTCCAAGTGCGCATGCCTATGGTGCCGTCTTCGAGCACATAAATGGTGGAAAGATCGGGCACGAGCTTGCTCAGCACCACGCCGTTGACGACAAAGCCGTAATGATGGCCGTTGTAGCTGAAGGCGTAGTCGCCCATGCGAAAGGCGCCATGTTCGCGCTTGTAACCGCCGGTGAAGGTCGCGGCGACGCGGTGCGCCTGCGACGGGCTGACCACGCCCAGCGTCACCAGCGGGGTGCTCGACGCGATGCCATCGGGGCCGGGAATGCTGTAATTGCGCCCCGAACCGGAAGGCCGCGGCGACCAGTTCAACGTCGGGTGATCGGTGCCAACTTCATAGCCGACCTCGAAATCGGTCAGATCGAAGGCGACGAGGTAGGCGGTGGCCCATCGCTCGACCTCATCCAGCCAATTGGTCTCGTTCGGGCGATCAAGAATGTCGCGGCTGATCTTGCCGGGCTGCACGACGCTGGCGTAAACCCCGGTGTTGCCCGCCATCGCATACCATTTGCCTTGCGCCATGCCGCCGTCGGGTGCGCCTTCAAGCGCCATGCCGATTGAGGTTGAAATCACCGGGTAATCGACCAGCGCCGCTTGCCCGAGCGCCTCGACCACGCTGCCCACGGCGGTTGTGCCCAGCGTGGTGCCGGTTTCGGCGTAGGCATCCTGATAGAAGGTGTCTTTGACGAGGTTCACCAGCGAATCGCCAAACCAGACATTTTCGCGCAAGAATTCGGCGGTGCGTTCGCGGCTGGTGCGCGAGCCATCGACGCGGTTGCGCAGATAGATTTGCCCGTTGCAGAGCGGCGCATAGGGCAGCCCGGCCTTGCGCGCGTCGTCAAGCGCCCGCGCCGCATCTTGGACCATCGGGCAGGCGTGGTTGCCATCGGTCTGCGCCAGCCGCAGGGTCGGCACTTCGGCAGGCTCCAGCGCCAGCCTGGTGCTGCGGGTGTCGATGTTTTCAAGGTGGTAAAACTCTGATCGCCGCGCCCCCGGCGCCTTGATTTCAAGCAGATACCACGAATTGATGGCGGGGCTGAGCGAGGCGAGCATCATTTCGGTGCCGTCGGCAAGCGTCAAGCGCTGCTCGGCACGGAAAGGTTGCAGATCAACGATGGTCTTGGTTGCAACCGCGTCATAGGCCGCGCGCTGCAACGCGAGTTGATCGGGGCTGGGCGCATCAATGCCCTGCGCCCCACCCGGAGCCGGCATGAATGAGAGGGCCACAAGCAAAGGCGAAAGGGTAAACCGCCGACTGCCACCGAGGCTGAAAATCGAACCTGGAAAAAATACGTTACGCAAACCGCACTCCTTAGAACTGGCGGTTCGCGCGCCATGGCAGCAGTGCAGCTGCGCGCAAACCCTCCGCAAGCGTCCTTGCCTGTCGGCGGCAAGTTTGCCCCATGAGGGGGAACGATACCGCGCCAAAATCATATCCTGCAACCCCTTAGGGCAGGCGCGCGCGGCAAGCGGCAAGATGTGATCGGCACCCGGCTTGCGCGCGCCTGACCGTTCAGCTAACATGTCAGGGCGTCATACCAGGTTTGTCCGGGGCGAAAACCGCGAGGAAATGCCATGGCAGCCGAACAGAGCGAGTTTCAGGCCCTGCGCGACAAGGCCTATGCGAGTTTCACCGACCATCTTCTGGCCCGCACCATCGCGCCGGGGCAGTTTGTTTCGCAGCGCGAACTTGTCGAGATCACCGGCATGCCGCTGGGGGCGATCCGCGAGATGATCCCCCGGCTTGAAGCGGACGGGTTGATCCGCACGGTGCCGCAGCGCGGTCTGCAGGTGGCACAGGTTGACCTCAGCCTTATCCGCAACGCGTTTCAGCTGCGCATGATGATCGAGCGCGAGGCGGTGACGCGTTATTGCCAGATTGCCTCGCAAGGCGAGGTCGAGGCGCTGCTGGCTGACCATCGCGCTGCAGCGGCAGAGGCGACGGGATGGGTTACGCCAACCGCGCTAGACCGCGCGCAAGAGCTTGACTGGGCATTTCACGACCGCATGGTCGATGCGCTGGAAAATGAACTGATCGCAAACATTTACAGGGTCAATTCGGTGCGCATCCGGCTGATCCGGTTGGCGCAGACGCGGATGCTGCCGGCGCTGTTACCCGCCGTGATGGCCGAGCACATCGCGATTCTCGAGGCGATACTGGCGCGCGATACGCCTGCTGCGGTGGCCGCGCTTGAGGCACATATTGACATTGCGCGGCGTCGCGCACTGGGGGTTTGAATGGGCGTGTTCATTGGCATCGACGTGGGCACCGGCAGCGCGCGGGCAGGGGTGTTTGACCGTAGCGGGCGCCTGTTGGCCAGCGCTTCGGCACCGATTGCCGCACATTGGCCGCGCCCGGATTTTGCACAGCAAAGCTCATCCGACATCTGGGCAGCGGTTGCCACGGCCTGCCGCGATGCGATGGCAGAAATACACGCACCGGCGGAGGGCCTCGGGTTTGACGCCACCTGTTCGCTGGTGGTGCAAGATGCAGCGGGCGCCCCGGTCTCGGTTTGCCCCGATGGCACGGCGGCGCAGGATGTGATGCTCTGGATGGATCACCGCGCCATTGCCGATGCCGAGGCGATCAATGCCACCGGAGCGGCGGTGCTGGCGCATGTCGGCGGCGTGATTTCGCCCGAAATGCAGATGCCCAAACTGCGCTGGCTAAAGCGTGAGTTGCCGCAGGCATGGGCGCGCGCCGTGCGGTTCTGGGACCTGCCCGACTGGCTGGCACACCGCGCCACGGGCACCGAGACGCGCTCGCTTTGCTCGGCGGTCTGCAAATGGACGTATCTGGGGCACAAGGGCACCGGCGGCGAGGGCTGGGACACGGGCTTTCTGGCCGAGATCGGGCTGGGCGATCTTGCGGTGGATCTGCCTCGCATCGGCACCCGCTTTGCGGTACCGGGCGAAGCGGTAGGGCGGCTGAGCGCGCGCGCCGCCGCCGAACTGGGCCTGCCCGAAGGCCTGCCCGTGTCGGCCGGCATGATTGACGCTTACGCGGGTGCGTTGGGCACCATCGGTGCCGCGCCAGAGCGGGGCAGCGAGGCGCGGCTGGCGGTGATTGCGGGCACTTCGGCCTGCCACATCCTGACCGCGCCGGACGCGGTCTTTGTGCCGGGTGTTTGGGGGCCATATCTGTCGGTGCTTCTGGGCGGCGTCTGGGCAAATGAGGGCGGGCAGTCGGCGGCGGGCGCGCTGATCGACGCGGTGCTGGCGCGCCACGCCGCTTTTGCAGGCGTGCAGGCCGAGGCCAGCAAAGAGGGCCTGCGCCCGACCGATGTGCTTGATGCGCGCCTTGCGGCATTGGCGCCCGAAACCGCGACGTTGACCCGCGGGCGCCATCTGCAGCCTGATTTTCATGGCAACCGCTCGCCTCTGGCAGACCCCACGCGCCACGGCGCGATCAGCGGGCTGAGCCTTGCGCATGACGCGGATGACCTCGCGCTTGATTACCTTGCGACCGTGCAGGCGCTGGCCTATGGCACCCGCCACATCATCACCGAGATGCGCGCCGCCGGGGCCTTGGTTGATGTGATCGTCGTCAGTGGCGGCCTTGCCAAAAACGCGCTTTATCTGCGCGAAACGGCAGATGCGACCGGCTGCACGGTGCTGGTGCCGGACCAATCCGAACCGGTGCTGCTGGGGGCGGCGATGCTTGGCGCGGTGGCGGGAGGCGGCTTTGCAGACCTACCTGCGGCGATGGCGGCGATGAGCGGCCCGGTGGCCGCGATTGCCCCGCGCGGTGGTGCGATTGCAGCCTACCACGACGCAAAATACGCCGTGTTCCGGCGCATGCAGGATGACTTTCAGGCTTATGCCGCCCTGATGGCGGCTGCGGGGGAATGAAATGACCAAGATCATGCTGGTCGCGAGCGGCGACCTGCGCGAAAGCGCGAACCTTACCTGCTGGCCCGCGCAAGCGGCGATGGAGGCGCGTCTGGCCGAGGTGCTGGCGGCATTGGGGCACGAACTGGTGCGCGCCCACCCGGTCAAGCCGCAGGGCCACGGCTTCATCGCCAGCCAACGCGAAGGGATGGACATTTTCGCGCGCCTCGACCCCGATGCCCCGCTGATTGTGGCCGAGGCGGTCTGGCAATACTCGCACCACGTTCTCGCCGGGCTTTATGCCCACAAAGGGCCGATCCTGACGGTGGCGAACTGGGCCGGGCAATGGCCGGGGCTGGTGGGCCTGTTGAACCTCAACGGCTCGCTGACAAAGGCGGGGGTGACGTTTTCAACCCTGTGGAGCCAGGATTTTTCCGATGATTTCTTCCTGAATGGTTTGCAAGAATGGCTGAAAACAGGAAAAATCGAACATAACCTGCGCCACGTCCGCGCATTTGACATGGGCGCAGTGCCGGCCGCAGATGCCGCCGCCGCGCGGGCGATTGCGCAGGATATCCGTGCCAACAAGCTGATCCTGGGGGTCTTCGATGAGGGCTGCATGGGCATGTATAATGCCATCATCCCCGACGAACTTCTGATGCCGATGGGCATCTATAAAGAGCGCTTGTCGCAATCCGCGCTCTATTTCGCGTCGCGCGAGGTGCCCGAGGCGGAGGCGCGGGGCGCCTATGACTGGATGCGCGCACGCGGCATGACCTTTCACCTTGGGCAAGACCCCGCCACCGAACTGACCGAAGCGCAGGTGCTCGACCAATGCCGGATGTATGTGGCGGCGGTGCGGCTGGCCGACAGCTTTGGTTGCGAGGCGATCGGCATTCAGTATCAGCAGGGGCTGAAAGACCTTTGCCCTGCCTCCGATCTGGTCGAGGGGATGCTCAACAACGCCGACCGCCCGCCGGTTACCCGCGCCGATGGCAGCGTGATCCGAGAAGGCCGCGCGATCGTGCATTTCAATGAGGTTGATGAATGCGCGGGGCTGGATGGTGTGCTGATCAACCGCTTGCATAGCGCGCTCGGGCAGCCGGTTGAGACCACCTTGCATGATCTGCGCTGGGGCGAAGATTTCGAGCTTGCCGGCAAGCCCGAGTTCGTCTGGCTGTTTGAAATTTCCGGTGCCGCGCCACCGGCGCACCATGTTGGTGGCTGGGCCGGTTCCGACAGTGTGCGCCAGCCGCCAATGTATTTTCCCGCAGGCGGCGGAACGCTGCGCGGCGTGGCGCGGCCCGGCGAAATCATCTGGAGCCGCGTTTTTGTTGAGGGTGGGGCGCTCCACATGGACCTTGGCAGGGGTCGCGCAGTGGCGCTGCCCGAAGCTGAAAGCCGCAGGCGGGCCGAGGCGACCAGCCCGCAGTGGCCGATGATGCACGCGGTGCTGACGGGCGTTTCGCGCGATGCCATGATGGCGCGGCACCGGGCAAACCACATTCAGGTCGCCTATGCCGACAGTGCGGATGCGGCCGACCGGGCCATGCTGGCCAAGGCTGCCCTGGCCGATGCCTTGGGCATGACCGTGCATCTCTGCGGCGTCTGACCTCAGGCCAGAAGCCGCATTTGCAGCAGCGCGCCGGTGGCCTCGATATGGGCCACCAGCCGCGATGCCGCCAGATCGGCGTTGCGCCCGCAAGCGGCGGCGGCAATGGCGTCGTGTTCGGCCTGAACATCGCGCCCCGCGGGCAGGTCGCCCAGGTAGATGGCGCGGTAGCGGTCTTGCAGGCTGCGCAGCTGCGCACAAAAATGCAGTAAAAGCGGCATGTTGGCGCCGCGCAGCAGTGCCAGATGAAACTCGGTGTGGGCGGCCTCCCATGCCGCCGGGCTGCCGGCGCCGCGCGGTGTCGTGCGCAGCCGGTAGAGCGCACCCATCACCTGACTTTCCCAGTCGAGATCGCCCGCGGCGATCGAGGCGCGCAGCGCCATCGTTTCCAGCGCCACACGAAGCCGGGTGATCTCGGCCAGATTCGTTGCTGAAACCGGTGTGACCGAATAGCCGCGCTGGTCCTCAAACATCACGAGGCCATCGGCCACCAGCCGCGACATCGCCTCGCGCAGCGGGCTGATTGAAACGTCTTGCGCCTCGCGCAGCCGGTCGAGGTTGATCTTCTCACCCGGCGCGAGATCGCCGCGCACGATTGACGCGCGCAAATCGGCGACGATGCGGCTTGAAAGGGTCTCTTTGCGCGTCTTGGGCGCCATTGATACAATCCAATTTGTTCCGTCAAGCATAAGCGACGATTGTGGCAACAGCAATATTTGCATCAGAAAATGGATGATTGGCGATTTTTCTGGTGACGCCGGGCGCCAGCGTTTAGGCTGTTGGCAACGGAAAGGCCCCCCGCGTGACGCTATCGCTTGCCCAAACGACCTATGAAAAGATGCGCTCGGACATCATCTTCGGGCTGTTGCCGCCCGCGTCGCGGTTGCGGATGGAAGAGCTGCGCGCGCGCTACCACGTTTCGGTGCCGACCCTGCGCGAGGCGCTCAGCCGCCTGGCAAGCGAGGGGCTGGCGGTGGCGGAAGACCAGCGTGGCTTTGCCGTGGCCCCGATTTCGGAGGCAAATCTGCGCGAGCTGGCGGCTTTGCGCACGCTGATCGAACTGCACGCGCTGGAACGGTCTTTTCAGGTTGGGCATGTCGAGTGGAAATCGCAGGTGGTGGCGGCGCACCATAAGCTCAGCCGAATCGAGCAGCGCATGATCGCGGGCGATCCTTGCGACCGGGTCGAGTGGAAACGCTACGATTCAGGCTTTCACCACGCACTGATCATGGGCTGTGGCTCTGGCGAACTGCTTGCGGTGCACGGGTCGGTGTTCGACCGCTATCTGCGCTATCAGATGGTCTATCTGACCTTCCGAGGCCAGATTGCGGCTGACGAACATCAGGCCCTGCTCGAAGCCGCACTGGAGCGCGATGTGGCGCGCGGAAAAGAGGTGTTGGTGCGCCATATCGAGGGCGGTGTGGCACATGCGCTGCGCGCGCACGCGGCGCAGGGCGCCTAGGCGCGGTGGTTCAGCGCGGCGCGCACCCAGTCCTGCGCAGTCACGGCTTGCTGCGCGAAGATTTCGAATGCCCGCAACCCCTGGTGAAAGTAGAGCTCATATCCACCCAGAAATGCAGCGCCCAGCCCCGTGAGCTGCGCCCGAAAGGGCGTGTCTGCCGGGGTATAGACGGCATCGAATGCCCAGACCGGGCGCCCGGTTACGCCTTCGGGCAGGGGCGAACCGGGGCGGCCGATCATGCCGAGCGGGGTGCAGTTGACGACGCCGTCGAAGCCGGCAAGGGTATGCAGGCTGGCGGGGTCTGCGGCACTGACGCCAACCGCCGCGTGGCCACGAATGGCAGAGGCGAGCGATGCGACCTTGGCCGCGTCGGTATCATACAGCACGATTTCGCTGGCGCCGAGGTCGGCCAGCCCGAAGCCGACCGCGCGGCCCACGCCGCCGGTGCCCAGCACCAGCACCCGCCCCGGCCTGCGCGCGCCGTATGCCGCCCGGTAGGCGGCAACAAAGCCGGAGTGGTCGGTGTTGAAGGCGCGCGGGCCTTCGGGCGCAAACACGACGGTGTTTGACGACCCCATCGCCTTTACCACCGGGTCGCCCGCAATAACCAATGCCGCCGCCTCTTCCTTGTGCGGGTAGGTGACATTGACCCCGGCGAACCCGAGCCGTTCACATTGCGCCAGAAGGTCGGCAAAGCCCATGCCGCGCTCGGCCGGAATGATCAGATCGTAGGTGACGTTTACGCCGAGCGACAAGCCGCAAACCACATGCAACGCGGGCGAGCGCGTCGCGGTGATGTTTCCGCCGATCAGCCCCAGTCGGAGCGTTCGCACCGGCGCGTTCATCCGTGGTACCCAAAGTAGCGCGGAATCATCAGCGAAATATCGGGCAAGAGCGTCAGCGCCACCAATGCCAGCAACAGCGCAAACAGGAACGGCAGCACATTGGTGATGATATCGCGCAGCGGAATGCCGGTGACGGCGTTGATGACGAACAGCAGCATCCCGTATGGCGGTGTGATCAGGCCGATCATCGCATTCACCACCATCACCACGCCGAAGTGAATCAGGTCGATTCCAAGCACGTTGGCGGTCGGAATGAACAGCGGCAGCACCACAAGAATGATCGTAGTAGCATCCAGAAGGCAGCCCAGGCCGAGGATCAGAATGTTCATTGCGAGCAGGAACATCAGCGGCGATATGTCCTGATCCGCCATGAAGACCGAAAGCATTTGCGGGATCCGCTCGGTCGCGACGATATAGTTGAAGATCAGCGCGCAGCCGATCACAATGCCGACCGTGGCCGATTGGCGCGCGCTATCAACCACCACGCGGTAGAAGGTGCGCAAATTGAGCGTTCGATAGAGGCCGACCGCCAGCAACAAGGCATAAAGCGCTGCAATTGCGGCGGCTTCGGTTGGGGTGGTGGCGCCGCCGTAAATGCCCGAAAGCAGGATTACCGGCATCATCAGCGCCGGGAAGGCGCGAATGGTAATGCCCGGCGCATCGCGCCAGGGGGTCGGCGCCTCAACCGGAATGTGGCGCCGCCACGAGATGACATAGTTCATCGTCATCAGCACAGCGCCCATCAGCAACCCCGGCAGGATGCCCGCAAGAAACAGGTAGCCGATCGACTGGTTCGAGATCAGCGCATACATCACCATCGGAATCGACGGCGGGATGATCGGGCCGATCGTGGCCGAGGCGGCGGTGATGGCGGCGGCGTAACCGCGCGAATAATGCCCGGTCTTGATCATCATTTCGGTAATGATTTTGCCGATGCCCGCCGCATCGGCCACCGCCGAGCCGGACATCCCAGAAAAGATCAATGAAGACAGGATGTTGACATGCCCCATGCCGCCGCGGAACCGGCCCACAACGGCGACGCAAAAGGTAAGAAGGCGCTCGGAAACCGTGCCCGCGTTCATGATATTGGCGGCAATGATGAACAGCGGCACCGCAAGCAGGGTGTAGCCGTCATAGATCGACTGGATCAGTTGTTCCGCCGCGAGCGCGAGGTCGGCCCCGTCAACCGCGAGGTAGAGCGTGGCTGCGACCAGCAGCGAATAGCCGATCGGCGTGCCAATGGCGGCCAGCCCGAAAACCGCCGCAAGGCAGATCAGAAATGCGACGCTCATTTGGGCTCCTCGGGGTGCAGCTGCAGGCGCGAGGGCGGCGCGCCGGGGTCTCGCAATATGGCAATCAGGCCAAATACATAGCGCGCGATCAGCCCAACACTGAAGACGATGTAGATGATGAACACCCACTTCATGCGCACCTGCAAGACGGCGCTGCGCTTGCGGTAATAGAAATCGACATAGTCCCACGCGGCCGGAAGTGCCCCGGCAACCGCAATGATGATAGAGACCGCTGCGACCCCGGCAAAGATGCGCTGCCAGCGTGTCGGCGCCATGTGGTAGAGCAGATCGAATTTGACCTGATCTTCATCGCGCAGGCAGAAGGCCGCGCCCCAGAGCACGAGCCAAAGCCAGAGCGTTGCCTGCACCTCCTGCGTCCAGCCGACCGGCAGATTGAACAGATAGCGGGCGGCGATCTGGATGATGAACACCACAAACAGGGTGGCGAGCATCGCTGCCGCCACCCCATCAGCTGTGTTCCGCAGCAGGCTTCTAAGGCGCTGCACGCGGACGGCCCTCAGTTGGCCGCGTTGATTGCGTCAACGATGCCTTCGGGCCACGAAGCCGCATAGGGCGAGGCCAGATAGGCGGCCTGCACGGCGTCGCGGAAGGCCGCGACATCGGGTTCATAGACCTTCAGGCCCTGGTCCTTGAAGAACTGAACCAACTCGTCCTCCAGTTTCAACTGGCGCTGACGCCCGGTTTCGGCGGCGGCATCGGCGGATGACTGCGTCGCGGCTTGCTGCTCAGGCGTCATCTTGTTCCAGGCATCGAGCGACAGCGCGAGGTAGTTGAGGTCAACCAGGTGCGAGGTCAGCACGATCTGCTTGGTGACTTCGTAGAACTTGCTGTCCTTGACGGTCGGCAGGGGGTTGTCTTGCCCGTCGATGGCGCCGGTTTGCAGCCCGGTGTAAACTTCGCCAAAGGCCACCGGCACCGGGTTCGCACCGAGCGCCGAACCGAGGAATTGCCAGGCGTCGGTGCCGGGCATCCGCAGTTTCACGCCCGCGAGGTCAGCCGGGGTTGTCACGGTGCCTTCGGTGCGCAGGTTCAGCTGGCGGCGGCCCAGATACATCACCGTCAGCAATTTCACGCCAAGCTCGTCTTCGACTTTTTGTTTGAACGGGTCCATCAGCGCGTTGTTGAACACCGCCACCTGATGCGCGGCGTCGCGGTGCAGATAGCCTGCGGTGAACACCGAAAACTCGGGGTAGAACGAGGCCAGTTCCTGCGCCGAAATGATCGCCATTTCGAGGTTGCCGCGCGCGATCGCCTCAAGCTCGGTCGCCTGCTTGAACAGCGTGCCGTTGTAGTGCGGTTCGTAATTGGCAAAGGCGGCGACGCCGGGGCCAAACACTTCGGCAAGCGCCACGGTACGCTGGTCGGTTTCGGTGGCGACCGTCGACATGCGAAGCTGGATCTTGTCTTGGGCGGCGGCGATGCCGGCAGCGAAGATCATCGTGGCCGCAGCCGTGGCGCCAAGCACCGCGCGGCGGGTAATCGTGTAAGTCATGGCAGGTCCTCCCATTGCCGGTCAGAATCCCCCCCCTCCGGGGGCAATGCGGCGCAAGGTTCGCAGGTTCCGCGCGGCCTGTCCACAAAATATCTGGTGAAACGCGGTTTCATCCACGCAACCGGCTTTGCGAAGATGTTTGCGAAATAATCAATTATCTGGTTTCCCGAACATGGATTTTCGCGTAGAAATCTCCGGCGTAGCTGGCGATTCAGGGTATGATGGCGCAGGTCGTGGTGCTCAATGCAGCCCTGCAACCCGCCTCGGCCAAGGGAGTTGATGCATCAAGGAGTGCGTAGGATGAGCAAGACAATCTATATTTTGAATGGCCCGAACCTGAACCTGCTCGGTCAGCGCCAACCCGAAATCTATGGCCGCGAGACGCTGGCCGATGTCGAGAGCGATTGCCGGGCGCTTGCGGCCACGCTGGGGCTGGAGCTGAAGCTGTTCCAGTCAAACCACGAAGGCGTCGTCATCGACACCATTCACGAGGCCCGCAAATCGGCTTGCGGCATCGTCATCAACCCCGGCGCGTTCACGCATACCTCGGTCGCCATTCTCGATGCGCTGAACACCTTTGAGGGGCCGGTGATCGAGGTGCACATCTCGAACGTGCACAAGCGCGAATCGTTCCGCCACCACTCCTATGTATCCTTGCGCGCCGAAGGTGTGATCGCCGGGCTTGGCACCGAAGGCTACAAGGCCGGCGTGCGCCGCATCGCACAACTGGTCGCCAAGAAATGACGCCGGCGCGGATCGCAGTTGCCGGGGCGGGGCTGATCGGCAAGCGCCACGTTCAGGCGATGGCGCAGGCTGCAGGAGCCCGGCTTGCGGCAATCGTCGATCCGATGCCCGCCGCTGCCGAGTATGCAGCGGCGCTGGGGGTGCCGTATTTTGCGGGGCTCGATGCGATGCTATCGGCAGGAGTGGCGGGCGGCGTCATTCTTGCGACCCCGAATCAGATGCATGTCGAAGGCGGCATGGCATGTGTGCGCGCAGGCCTGCCGGTGCTGGTCGAAAAACCGCTGGCCACCGACGTTGTCGAGGCGCGCCGTCTGGTCGAGGCGGCCGAGGCGGCAGGTGTGCCGCTGGCCACCGGCCACCACCGCCGCCACAACCCGCTGATTGCTGCCGCCAAGGCGATGATCGTGGCAGGGGACATTGGAACCCCGGTTTCGGTGCACTCGATGTTCTGGCTGATGAAGCCCGACGATTATTTTGACGTTGCCTGGCGGCGCGAACCCGGCGCGGGGCCGGTATTCTTGAACCTCATCCACGACATTGACCTGTTGCGCCATCTGGTTGGTGAAATTACTGCCGTGCAGGCCATGCAATCAAACGCCGTGCGCGGTAACGCGGTTGAGGAAACCTGCGTCATCACCTTTGCGTTCGCGGGCGGCGCGCTTGGCACTGCCAACGTTTCCGATACCATCCCGGCGCCCTGGTCGTGGGAGCTGACAACCGGCGAAAACCCAGCCTATCCGCAGACATCCGAGGCCTGCTATCTGATCGGCGGCACCCATGGCGCGCTGGAATTGCCGGCAGGCAAGCTTTGGCATAACGCGGGCGAACGCAGCTGGTGGGAGCCGCTGAACGCGCGCATCAGCTCGCGCCCCTCGGGCGACCCGCTAGTGCTGCAAATCGAGCAATTTGCGCGTGTCATCAGCATGGGCGAAGCGCCGCTGGTTTCCGGGCGCGAAGGGCTGAAAACGCTGATGGTAATCGAAGCCGTCAAGACCGCCGCCCGCGAGGGGCGCCGCGTCGTGCTGGAAAGCTGACATCAGGGAGAGATGCAGATGGACTTGCCGAAAAACCACTTCAAGGCGGGGCTGGCCGCAGGGCGCCAGCAAATCGGTATCTGGGTCACGATCCCTGGGTCTGGCCACGCCGAATCGATCGCCGGCTGCGGCTTTGACTGGATGCTGCTCGACACCGAACATTCGGTGATGGATCTGGCCACCGTGCAGGCCATGTTGCAGGCCGCCGCACCCTATGCCACGCAAACGCTGGTGCGGCCCGGCTCGCTTGATCTTGTCGAGATCAAGCGGCTCTTGGATATCGGCGCGCAAACCATTCTCGTGCCTTATGTGCAAAGCGCCGAAGAGGCTGCGCGCGCGGTGCAGGCGGTGCGCTATCCGCCGCACGGGGTGCGCGGCGTGGCGGGCATAACGCGCGCCAGCCGCTACGGTGCCATTCCCGATTACAACGCCCGCGCCAACGCCGAGGTCTGCCTGCTGGTGCAGGTCGAGACCGCCGCGACCTTGCCCCATATCGAAGCGATCTGCGCCGTTGACGGGGTGGATGGCGTGTTCATCGGCCCCGCCGATCTTGCGGCCTCGATGGGCCACCCCGGCAACCCCGGCCACCCCGAGGTGAAGGCGGCGGTGCTTGATGCGGTGCGGCGCATTCGTGCTGCGGGCAAACCGGCAGGCATCCTGTCGCTCGACCCCGCGTTTCTGACAGAGGCGATGGCGGCGGGCACGCTTTTCACCGCCGTCGATGTCGATCAGGCGATCTTGCTGCGCGGTGCGCGTGAGATGGCGAAAAAGTGGAAGGCCTGAGCGTTTCACGCCCTGATCGCGCGCGGTCGGCGCCCCTTCGGGGGCGCTGATGCTGGCGGTATTCGCCCTGACGCTGCCGATTTACCTGTTGATTGCGCTTGGCTTTGTCGTGGCCAAGGTCGGCTATGTTGCGCGTGACGATATGCGCGCAATCGGCCGCGTGGTGCTGCGCGTGGCGATGCCCGCGCTGATCTTCGTGGCACTGGCGCGCGCGCCCTTGGCCGAAACCCTGCGATGGGATTTCATGGCGGGCTATACGGCGGGCTCACTGGTGATTTTCGCCGCGGGCTTTGCTCTGGCGCTGGGGCCCTTGCGCCGATCGATGCCGCAGGCGGCACTTGAGGCGCTTGGCATGTCGTGTTCGAACTCGGCCTATCTGGGCATGCCCGTGGCGGCGATTTTGGTGGGCGAGGTGGCCTTGCAAGCCTTTGCGATGGCAATGCTGGTGGAAAACATCCTGATCTTGCCGTTGGCGGTGGTTCTGGCCGAGGCATCTGGCGGTGGCGGGCGCATGGCCGCACTTACGCGCACATTGGGCGGCATGGCGCGCAACCCGCTGCTGATGGCGGTGCTGGCGGGGGTCGCGGCCTCGCTGACCGGGCTGGTGCTGCCGTCGGCGGTTATGGGGGTGCTTGGCATGCTTGCCCCGGTCGCGGCGCCGGTGGCGCTGCTGGTTATTGGTTCGGCGGTGGCCGACCTGCCGCCCGCCGGCGTTGAATTGGGGGCCGTGGCGCGGGTAGTTCTGGGCAAAATTGTGCTGCATCCGCTGGCGGTTCTGGCCGGGCTTTACCTCTTTGGTCCGCCCGCCCCGGCGCTTTTGATTTCGGGCGTGCTGATTGCATCGGTGCCGATGATGAGCACGTATGCACTTTTTGGCCTGCGCTGGGGCAATGAGGCGATGTCGGCCTCGGCGCTCATCGTCGCAACCGTGGTCTCATTCCTCACCGTGTCAGGGCTGTTGGCGTTGCTTGGCTAGGCCGAGTAGAGCGCCCCGCTTCGCTGCATTTCGGCGATCTCGGCGTCACTGAAGCCGAGTTCGGCGGCAATGTTGGAATTATGCTCGCCAAGGGCAGGTGCGACCGTGGGAACGGGCATCGAATAGTCGGAAAAGTGAAATGGAAGGTTCGGCAGCCGCACCGGCCCAAGGGTCGGGTGCTGCTGTTCAATGATCATCCCGCGCGCCGCGATCTGCGGGTCGGCGACCACTTCATCGATCGTCTGCACCGGGGCGGCGGGCACGCCTGCGGCGTCAAGCGCGGCAAGGCAGGTGGCGCGGTCTGGCTGGCCCGCGCACCACGCGCGCACCGCTGCAAGGGCCGCTTCGCGATTGGCGTTGCGGTTGGCCGCGCCGTGAAAGCGGGGGTCGGCCGCCAGCGCCTCGCCGCCGATCAGCCGCGCCAGCTTCAGCCATGTGTCATCGACCTGAGCGGCAATGACCAAGTGCCCGTCGCGTGCCGAAAACACGCCGTAGATGGTGGACGAGGGCAGATCTTGCCCGGTTTGTTGCGGCAGCTCTGTGCCGCCCGACATCAGATACCCCTGCACCGCATAATCGTGCATCGAGACCATGCAATCATAGAGCGCAAGGTCGATATGCTGGCCGCGCCCGGTTTCGCGGCGCCCATACAGTGCCGCAACGATGCCCGCAACGCCATGAATTCCGGTGTACATGTCGGCCAGCGGCATGCGGAACAGCGGCGGTGCCTCGCCCGGCGTGCCGATGATCGACATTGCACCCGACATCGCCTCGGCAATAAGGCCAAAGCCGGGGCGTTCCGACAAGGGGCCGGTGTGACCGAACGCCGAGACCGAGCAATAGACAAGGCCGGGGTTGCTGCGCGCCAGCTTGGCGTAGCCAAGGCCCAGTTTCGCCAACGCGCCGGGGCGATAATTTTCAACAAAAACATCGGCTTTTGCAACCAGCCGCGCCATCAGATCGCGCGCCGCCGGCTGGCGCAGATCAAGGCAAAGGCCACGTTTGCCCATGTTCTGTTGCAGAAAATAGCCAGAGATGCCGCCCGCAATGGTCGGTGATTGCCGCCCGGCATCCCCCTCGCGCGGGCGCTCGACCTTGATCACGTCGGCGCCAAGTGCCGCAAGGCTGCGCGATATGAAGGGGCCCGCCAGAAAGTGGCTGTAGTCGATTACCTTGATGCCTTTCAGCGGCAGCGGCTGGGTCATTTCGTGTCTCCTTCGGGCCGTTTGGGCAGCATCAGCTTGTGCACACCCTCCTGCACCACCTCGCCCTTTTGATTGATAAGCTGGCTGTCCAGATGCACGATGCCCCAGCCCGGCTTGCGCGTTTCGCGCCGTTCAGCGACGTGAAAGCGCACATGCAGCGCGTCGCCGATGCAGATCGGCAGCCTGAAATCCCAGGCCCAGCCCAGCGACATGCCGGGCACGAAGCGCAAACTCGCGGTCGTCTTCATGCCGTCGGCCAGTGACAAGCCCAAAAGCCCGTGCGCCACCCGCTGGCCAAAGGCAGACGCGCGCGCGAAGGCCTCATCGGTGTGCACCGGCGTATGGTCGCCGGTCAGGTTGGCATAGGCCATGATCATTTCCGAGGTTACCGTGACCGACTCGGAAGTGCCCGCGTCGCCGAGCGCAACCTCATCAAAATAAAGCTCTTTCATTCGGCTCCTTTCAGCCCGGCCTCAATGCCTTTGACCGCGGCCACAAGTGTTGCGTTGACCGGCGTGGGTATGGCGAAGCGCGCGCCATATCGCGCCACGGCCCCATTGATGAAATCGATCTCGGTGGGCTGGCCGCGCTCGATGCTCTGCAACATCGAGGCCTTGAATTCGGGCGGCAGGCCCTCGGCGGCCTTTAGCCAAGGCCCCTCAGGCGACGTGAAGCCAAGCGCCACGCCCTGCGCCTGCGCCACCGCCATCGCCTCGGCCACAGCGGCCTGCGCGGTCGCGGCCACCTCGGGCACTGCATAGAGCGCGCCATAGGGCAGGCGGGTAATGGCGCTGAGCGCGCCGGTGGCCACGTTTACCAGCAGCTTGTCCCAGATAACGGTCTGAATGTCGGCGCGGGCTTGCGTGTGCAGGCCCGCTTGCGTGAACACCCGCGCCAGCGCCGTGACTTCGGCGGAGTTCTGGCCGTCAGGGCTGCCGAAATAGGTTGCCTTGCCGCGGGTGCCAGCGGTGACTTCGCCCGGCGCGGTCATGAGGCCGCCAACATAGGTCTTGCCGATCAAGACCCGGCTCGGCGCGGCAAAACGGGCAAGAATTTCTTCATGCCCGATGCCGTTTTGCAGGGAAACCACCCAGGTTTGCGGCCCGACAAGCGCGCGGTTGGCCCCGAGCGCGGCCTCGGTCGCGGTCGACTTGACGAGCACGATAAGCAGATCGACCGCGCCAAGGCCCTCGGCGGTAGTGGCGGCAGAAGTGCCTATGGCGCGGCTGTCGCCGCCTTCGCAAAGCCGCAGCCCGCGCGCGCGCACGGCATCGACATAGGCGGGGCTGCGGTTGATCAGCGTGACGTCATGCCCGGCCTCGGCCAGATGCCCGCCAAACACCGACCCAAGCGACCCCGCGCCGAGAACTGCTATCCGCATGGCACCCTCCTCTTGATGCGCCCATCGTTACGGCAAGTCGCGGGTGGACCCAATTATTCGTGCGCGGGTTTGCTGGTGGCGGATGCGGAAAAGCGCGGTTGCATGCCATTAGGCATCAGTTGATGCATCAAAGTTGGCGTGCCGGTTAGTCGCTGGAACCGATTTCGCGCAGATTTTCGCGCAATATGATCTCGGCGGGAATCG
Organism: Paracoccaceae bacterium; assembly: GCA_019429405.1. GTDB lineage: Bacteria > Pseudomonadota > Alphaproteobacteria > Rhodobacterales > Rhodobacteraceae > UBA6213. The sequence goes on along the minus strand of JAHYIZ010000013.1, from coordinate 40,013 downwards.
GGGCTGCGCCCGGCGCTTGGCCGCTCAGCAGATCGAGCACCGCGCGCACGCAGGTGCGGGCAATGCGGCCCATGTCTTGATGGATCACTGCGCTCATGGTGCCGTCAATCAGCGCCTGCCGCGAAAGCGGGGTGAGGTTGAAGGCGACGTAAACCAGCTTACCCGCGCGGCCGGCATCAAGCAGCGCGCGCTCGATGCCACGGTTGCCGGCGGCAAGGTTGCAGATGCCGCGCAGGTTGGGGCGGCGCGCCAGCAGCTCGCGCGTGACGCGGTAGCAGGTCTCGGGCGTATCAAAGGTCGAAAGGCTTTCGACCAGCGTGATGCCTGGAAAGTCTTTGCGCAGCAGGCTGCGAAACCCGCCTTCGCGCTCTTCAAGGCTGCGGTATAAGGAATTGGTATAGAAAACAGCTATTTCCCCTTCGCCATGGCAGAGCAGGCCCAGCATTTGCCCGGCGGCGCGGCCTGCCGTGCGGTTGTCGAGGCCGACCGAACCGAGGCCTTCGATGCCCGGCAGGGTCGTCAGCGCTGTCACCACGGGAATTCGCTTGTGTTGCAGGCGCTGCACCGCGTCGCGCACCGAAGGGTGTTCAACCGCCTGCACGATCACCCCGGCGGTGCCATCGTCAAGGCAGGCGTCGAGCGCTGCCGACAGCGCGGCAGCATCGGTGCGGCGGATGAAATCGCCGCGCAGATGCAGACCAAGGTCACGCGCGGCGCTGTGCAGATCGCGCATCAAGATCTCATTGGCAAAACCCGGCGGGCCGCCCAGAAACGCGCGCAGCGCAAGGCCGGGCGGCGCCATCGGCTGCAATCGCGGCCGCGCGCCGCTTTCTGCCAACCAGCGCGCCGCCGCCTGCACACGCGCCACGGTCGCGGGTTTGACGCCGGTGCGGCCGTTCAGCACGCGGTCCACGGTGGCGGTGCCGACCCCGGCATGAAGCGCGATGTCTGCGATACGGGGTTTGGTGGGCGTGGTGTCTGTCATCGCAGCTATGATGCATCAAATGAAGAATATGGCAAGGTTTCTGGAATTCGGTGCATGGCTTGCGTGGTTGCCGGTGTCACCTTGCGTGACAGCCAGCCCCTATCGGCTCTAAATGCAGCGAAAATGGCTTGCGAGGATTCCGATGACACCCGACCGACGCGACGCGATGGAACATCTGGCCGTTCTGCTGGCGGCTGCCTGGTCGTCGGGGCGTGCAATTCCGCTGCCCGCGCCCAATGATCGTCCGCGTGACCGAACCGAGGCCTATGCCGCGCAGGCGCGCATTGCCGAATTGATCGGCGACCCGGTCGCTGGCTGGAAGGCGGGCGCTACATCGGCAGGCATGCGCGCCCGCGACGGGCAAGACGGCCTGATTACCGGCCGGGTATTTGCGCCGCGCCTGTTCTTTGGTGCAGATCTGGTGCTGCCCGCCGCCGACTATACCCAAGCCCGCGCCGAGCCCGAATTTGCCTTCGTGCTTGCCGCCGATCTGCCGGCTGTGGGCCCGCGTAGCGTAGCCGAAATTGCGCCGCTGGTGCGCGTGCATATCGCGATTGAGCTTGTCGCCTCGCGCTACGCCGAGGCCGCGCCTTGGGGTGCCGAGGGCGGATTGCTGGGGCTGGCTGATAACGGCAGCGGCGCGGCGCTGGTTATCGGGCCCGAAATCGCGCAGCCGGACCGCGTGGACTACCTTCATCACCCGGTCGCACTGACGCTGAACGATGGCCCGCCCGCACCGCAAGCCCCGCCAGAGTTCCGCGCAGCACCTTACGCGGCGCTGGCCGATGTCATCAACCATCTGGGCGCGCGCGGCATCGGCCTAAGCGCGGGCATGGCCATCACCGTAGGTTCGGCCACCGACACACTGCCGACGCCTTCGGGAAGCACGCTCAAGGCCGATTTCGGCGCGCTCGGCGCCATCACACTGACCTTCGCCTGAAAGGCACCATCATGAAACCCGATCTTTTGCTTGGCCTGATCGGCGACAATATCGCCAAATCACGCTCGCCGCGCCTGCATGCGCTGGCGGGGGCGCAGTTCGGGCTGGCGGTGCGCTATGACCGTCTGGTGCCGCGCGATATTGGGCTCGATTTCGACGCGGTGTTTGAACGCGCGCGGGCTGAGGGTTACCGGGGCCTCAACATCACTTATCCCTATAAGGAAAGGGTGGTGCCGAAGGTCGCCATCGCCGACCCGCTGGTGGCGGCGATGGGGGCGGTGAATACGGTGCTGTTCACTGAGGCGGGCGCGCAGGGCTACAACACGGATTATTCTGGCTTTATCGCCGCCTATCGCGCGGTGCGCGGCGATGCCCTGCCGGGTTCAACCTGCCTGATCGGCACCGGCGGTGTGGGCCGGGCGATCGCTTTTGGTCTGGTGGCGCTCGGGGTTCGGCAGCTGCGGCTGATGGACCTGATCCGACCCAAGGCCGAGGCGCTGGCGAAGGCGCTCGGCGCCGCCGCCCCCGATCTGGAGGTTGCGGTGTTCGACACCGCCGCCGAAGCATCTGCGGGCGCCGAGGGGCTGGTAAACGGTACTCCGGTGGGCATGGTCGGGCATGACGGCACGGTCTTTGCCCTGCCTGCGCTTGTCGATGCGCGCTGGGCCTTTGATGCCGTCTACACGCCGCCGCAGACCGAGTTTTTGCGCGATGCCGCCGAGGCCGGTCTGACGCTGGTGACGGGCGAGGCGCTGTTCTTCTGGCAAGGGGTGCATGCCTGGCATCTCTTTTCGGGCCGCGACGTTGATCAGGCGGCGCTGCGCGAAGGGCTGGCCGAGGGCTGAGGCCCGGTGCATCGCTGACCCGGACCGATTGTCGCGGGCGCGCCCAAAGCCCGGAACAAGGCTTGTCAGCAGTTGCCCGTGCCGCTGGCGCATGCAATTGTCAGGGCAGGCCGCAACGGTGGCGGCCTCAGGCAATCGGGGCAAAGGCCGCAGTCCGACCCGAACCCCGCCCGGCGCCGCAGCGTGGCCCCGGACAGACAGGAGGGTTTTTTCGGATGCGATGCTTTACGGTTCTCGGCCCGTCCCAATCGGGCAAGACAACGCTGGTTCAGGCGCTGAGCCAGCTTGATTGCGCGACCCCGCGCACCGAAACAGCCGGCAATCTTGCCCTGACCCGTTTTACTTTCCTCAATGAACCATGGTGCGCGCTTGATGTGGCGGGCAGCGCCGAGCCTTCGGGCACCACCGGCAGCGCGCTTGCCGCAAGCGATGCGGCTATTTTGTGTGTGCCCTCCGACCCCGGCGCGGCGGTGCTGGCCGCGCCCTATCTGCGCATCATTGAAGACTCGGGCACCCCCTGCCTGGTTTTCATCAACAAGATGGATGCGCCGCAAGGCCGCGTGCACGACATCGTTGCCGCCTTGCAGGGCTATTCGCAGCACAACCTCGTTCTGCGCCAAATCCCGATCCGCGAGGGCGGCGTGGTGGTGGGCGCGATCGACCTCATTTCCGAACGGGCCTGGCATTACCAAGAGGGCAAGCCCTCGGTCATGATGGAAATTCCCGATTCGATGCGCGAGGTCGAACACAGCGCCCGCGCCGAATTGCTAGAACACCTTTCAGAATTCGATGACGGCCTTTTGGAAGCGCTGATCGAAGACCGCGAGCCGCCGACCAACGTATTGTTCCAGACCGCCGCGCATATCCTGAACGACAACAAGCTGATCCCGGCCTATCTGGGTGCCGCGAGCCGTGTGAACGGAGTGATGCGGCTGATGAAGGCGCTGCGCCACGAGGCGCCCTCGGTCGCAACCTTGCGTGCGCGGCTCAGCCCCGCGGGCGACGCGGTCGCGGTGGGCTTTCATGCCGAGTTTCAAAAACACCTTGGCAAGGCGGTATATCTGCGTGCCCTCGCCGATGGCGTAAAGGCGGGCACGGCGCTGGCCGGTGGCAACGTCGGCAACCTGACCGAGCTGGGTGTAAGCGGTGCGGCAACATTGGCCGCAGGCAGCGTGGGCATTGCGGTCAAGGCCGATCATCTCAACTCCGGTCAGCTCTTTACCGCTTCGGGTACACAGGCTTGCCCCGCGTGGGTGCGCGGCCACCGCCCGACCTTGGCGCGGCTTCTGGTGCCCGCCAACGAGCGCGACGAGGTGCGGCTTTCAACGGCGCTGGCGCGGCTGCAAGAGACCGACCTTGGCATCGAGGTTGCACAAGACGAAGACACCGGGCACTCGATCCTGCGGGTGCAGGGGCCGCTGCATCTGCGCCGTATCCTTGCGACCATTTCGGATGATTTCGACGTGAAGGTGACCGAGCAGATCCCCGGCACCAGCTACCGCGAAACCATTTCGCAGCAGGCCGAAGAGCACTACCGCCACCGCAAGCAATCAGGCGGGTCGGGGCAGTTCGCCGATGTCGTGCTGATCGTGCGCCCGCAGGAACGCGGCGCGGGCTTTGCCTTTGACGAGGTGGTCAAGGGCGGCGCGGTGCCGCGCAACTTCATCTCGTCGGTCGAAGACGGGGCGGTGGATGCGACCAAGTCCGGCCCGCTCGGGTTTCAGGTGATCGACGTTGCGGTCACGCTGACCGATGGCAAACACCACGCGGTTGACAGTTCCGACCACGCCTTCCGCACTGCCGCCAAGATGGGCACCCGCGAGGCGCTGCTGAAGGCCGCTCCGGTGCTGCTGCAACCGATCGACCGGGTCGAGATTCATGCCCCTTCGGTGTTTTCTGGCTCGATCGTTTCGCTGATCAGCACGCTCAAGGGCCAGGTGCTGGGTTTTGAGCCCAACCCCGACGCGCGCGGCTGGGATGTGACGCGGCTGCTGCTGCCAGCCTCGTCGCGCGATGACCTGATGCGGGGTCTTGGCACGGCCACGCAGGGCACCGGCTGGTATGACTCCGAGTTCGACCATTATCAGGAACTGCACGGCAAAGAGGCCGAGGCGATCTGCCGCGACCACGCCAAGGAACACGCCTGAGGCGAACCGAATGTGCCCGCGCGTCGCAAGCGCGCGGGCACAACTGCGTCGGGATTCGTCTGAGATCGTAACCTTTGGTTAACCAAACCAGGTCAGGCTCGCGGCCATGCGTTACGCTTTACTTGCCATGGTCCTTGTCGCCGCCTGTGCTTCGCCCGCGCCCGAGTTCTTTGGCGCCACGCGGCATGAGATCACGCTTGACGGGATCCGCTTCGTGGTGCTGCACAAGGGTAACGCCGCCGAGGTGATCCGCATGGGCTATCTGGCGCGTGCCGACCGTGCGGCCGTGCCCGCGCTGATGCTGCGCGCGGTTGAACAGACCACCGGTTGCCGGGTGCTGCCGGGCAGCATCGTTACCGGATTGCCGGGCGATACCGGCGAGGCGCGGATGCGGCTTGCATGCCCAACCCCCGCAGCATGACGCAGATCAAGGCCGGGGCCTGAAAAACCTGTTTTCGTGCCACATGAAACGCGCGCTATCAGGAGACATTCATGTTCCGTCTTGCATCCTTACTCTATGCGCTCGCGGGTCCGACACTCGCGGGCATACTCGTGATCGCAGCACTTACCACCGGGCACGATGATCTGCGCTCGATCGTCTGGGCCGCGGCCATCGGTGCGCTGCTGGGCCTGCCGACCGCATGGGTCGTTGCCCGAAAAATCCTCGCATCGTGAATGTGCGACGGAAAAGCCCGCGCCGTGCGTAGCACATGCGGGTGCGATGGCGCGCCCTTCATCTTGAGGAAAAAATGCCCAATCCCACTGGTTACTTGGCGTCGCAAATTTGGCTGCACTGGCTTGTTGCGCTGCTGATCATCCCGCAATTTCTCCTGAATGAGTCGATGGGGCAGGCGTGGCGCGCGATCGAGCGCGGGCAGGAGGTAACGCCAAGCGTGCTCATTACCGCGCATGTTGTTGCCGGCGTTGCGGTTTTGGCGCTGGTGCTCTGGCGGCTGGTGCTGCGGCTGACCCATGGTGCGCCGCCGCCCCCCGCTAGCGAAGCGCCTGCGCTACAAATGGTGGGCAAGATCACCCACGGGTTGCTGTATCTCGTGTTGGCATTGCTGACCGTCAGCGGCGGCATGGCGTGGTTTGGCGGTATCAAGGCCAGCGCCGGCGTGCATGAGGCGGCGACCTCGCTGCTGCTGCTGTTGGTCAGCCTGCATGTTCTGGGCGCGCTCTACCACCAGTTCGTGCTGAAAACCAACCTGTTGGCGCGCATGAAGCGGCCCGGCTAACTTAGAAAGCCGCGCACGACCTCTTCGAACACGCGCGGGGCATCGGCGTGCAGCCAGTGCCCCGCGCCTTCGATTTCGGCAAACTGTGCGGCCGGAAACTGCGCCAGAATCGCGGTCCGGTGTTCGGGGCGAATATAATCTGACAGCGCGCCCTTGATGAACAGCGTGGGGCCCGCAAACCGCCCCGGCGTGTCCGGCCAACCGACGATGCGTTCCATTTCAGCGCCAAGCGCCGCAAGGTTCAGCTTCCAGCGCGCGGGGGCCGCCTTGAGGTCCAACGATTGCAGCAGGAACGCCCGCACCCCCGGGTCGGGCACCGCCAGTGCCAACCGCCGGTCGGCTTCGGACCGCAGCCCCAGCCCCTCAAGGTCAAGCGCCTGCATTGCTTCGATCAGGTGCCGCTGGGTGTGCCCGTAGGCCACCGGCGCGATGTCGGCTACCACCAGTCGGCGCACCCGTTCGGGCGCACTCAGCGCCAGTTGCATCGCCGCCTTGCCGCCCATCGAATGGCCAAGCACATCGGCGCGGCCGCCCTGCGCCGCGATCACAGTCGCAAGATCGGCGGCTAGGTCGGCGTAGCCATGCGCCGCATCCCACTTGCTGTCGCCGTGGTTGCGCATGTCGACCGCGATTACCTGTCGGTCCTCGGCCAGCCGACGCGCGATCACACCCCAGTTGCGCGCTGAGCCGAAAAGCCCGTGCACGATCACAAGCGGCGGGTGGCGCGGCGAGGGCGCGCCATGAAGCACAAGATTCAACATGGGGCGAACCTAGCGCAGCGGTGGCGCCGCTGCCAGTGCCGTTGCACGCCTTGCGCGCTGCGGCTAGAGTTTGCCAGAGAGCGAGGCGCCATGAACCCGTTGACCCTGCACCAGATGTCTGAACGCGTGGCGCAATTGATGGAAGAGCGGCTGAAGGCGCGCGGCAACGGGCTGCGCGCAAAGCTGGCGCACCGGGGCCGCGCGCTGCCGCGCAAACTGCGCGCCGAAGCAGAGCTGCTGATTGATGCCGAGGCCAGCTCGCTCAGCCCGAAACTTGCGCGCCAGATCGATATGGAGCGGGTGGCTTTGGCCTATGACGCGCTGGTGCACCACCTCAAGCCCATCGGCGCCAGCGCCCGTCGGCGTGGCATTGCGCTCGACCTTGCGGCGACGATCGTGTTTGTTCTGGTCGTCACCGCACTGGCGGTGCTTGGGCTGATCGTCTGGCGCGGCTACCTGTAAGCGCCGCCCGCGCGATCTCGGCGGTCGGCAGGGCAGGGTGGTGTGACGGGGTCATAGCGCCGGGTAGATCGGGAACCTCTCGCATAGCGTCGCCACCTTGGCGCGCACGGCGGCTTCCACAATGCCGTTGTCTGCCTCGCCATTCGCTGCGAGGCCATCGACCACCTCGACGATCCAGCGCCCGATCTCGCGAAACTCGGCTTCACCGAAACCGCGCGTGGTGCCCGCAGGGGTGCCAAGCCGCACGCCCGAGGTGACGGTGGGTTTCTCCGGGTCGAACGGGATGCCGTTCTTGTTGCAGGTGATCTGCGCGCGCCCGAGCGCCTTTTCGGTTGCGTTACCCTTCACCCCCTTGGGGCGCAGATCGACCAGCATCAGGTGGGTGTCGGTGCCGCCGGTGACAATCGCCAGCCCGCCCTTCATCAGCTCATCTGCGAGCGCTTGCGCGTTTTTCACCACCTGCGAGGCATAGGCCGCGAACTCGGGCCGCAACGCCTCGCCAAAGGCCACCGCCTTGGCGGCGATCACATGCATCAGGGGGCCGCCCTGAATGCCGGGGAAGATGGCCGAGTTGACCTTTTTCGCAATCGCCTCGTCGTTGGTCAAAATCATCCCGCCGCGCGGGCCGCGCAGGGTTTTGTGCGTGGTGGTGGTGGCGACATCCGCGTAGGGGAAGGGCGAGGGATGCGCGCCGCCCGCCACCAGCCCCGCAAAATGCGCCATATCGACCATGAGGAGCGCCCCCACATCATCCGCAATGGCGCGGAAGGCGGCAAAGTCGATCTGCCGCGGAATGGCCGAGCCCCCGGCGATGATCATTTTCGGGCGGTGTTCGCGTGCCAGTCGCGCCACGTCGTCATAGTCAATGCGGTTGTCTTGCGCGCGCACGCCATACTGGATCGCGTTGAACCACTTGCCCGACTGGTTTGGTGCCGCGCCATGCGTCAGGTGCCCACCGCTGGCAAGGTTCATGCCCAGAATGGTGTCGCCGGGCTGCAAGAGCGCGTTGAAAACCCCCTGATTGGCCTGACTGCCCGAGTTCGGCTGCACATTGGCATAGCCGCAGCCGAACAGCTTTTTCGCCCGCTCGATGGCAAGGTTTTCGGCCACATCGACAAATTCGCAGCCGCCGTAGTAGCGTTTGCCGGGGTAGCCTTCAGCGTATTTGTTGGTCATCACTGACCCCTGCGCCTCTAGCACTGCCGCAGAGACAATGTTTTCCGACGCGATCAGCTCGATCTCGTGCTGCTGGCGGCCAAGTTCCGACCGGATCGCCTGCGCGATCTCGGGGTCGCGGCTCGCTAGCGTTTCGGTAAAATAGCCGGGGTCGCGGATGGCGGCGGTCATGGGTGTCTCCTTAATCAGGTTTGGCCCCATTTAGCGCACCAGACCGCGGCCCGAAAGCGCGCAAAGCGGCAATTACGCGGTTTGACGCGGCAAATCGCGCGGCAAAAGCCCCGGTTCGGCGCCTGAGTTTCCGATCGGCGCGGTGAAAGCGCGAAACTCAGACCACGATGAACTGCCCCATCATCCCGGCGTCTTCGTGTTCGAGGATGTGGCAGTGATACATGTAGGGGTGCGCGCGGTCGGTGTAATGGTCGAACCGCACCAGAATGCGCACGGTTTCCCCCGCTTCGACCAGCACGGTATCCTTGCGCCCGGCCTCGGCTGACGCTGGCGGCAGCCCGTCACGGTCAAGTACACGAAACTGCGTGTTGTGCACATGGAACGGGTGCATCATCGGCCCGGCATTGGCGATTTCCCAGATCTCGGTTTCGCCCATCGTCACCACCTGATCGACGCGCTCCATGTCCATCGACGCACCGTTGATGGCAAAGCCGCCGCCCATCATGCCCATTTCCAGAACAAAGCGGCGCGTGCGGGTGGCACTGGCGGCGTCGGCGCGGGGCATTTCGGCCAGCACCTCGGGCAGCGGGGCAGGCGCGGCCGCCGCGCCCTTCGGGCGCAATTCGAGAAACTCGAAAGCCGGGTTTTGCGCGCCCGCCATCATCCTCATGCCCATCCCGCGCGCGCCACCGGAAACCGAGCGCAGCACCGCCGGGCGGCCATCGGAAATGTCCACGACGATCTCGGCGCGCTCACCGGGGGCCAGCCGCAGTGCGTTCAACGCGACCGGCCGGGCCAACAGCCCGCCATCGCTGGCAATCTGGTGAAAGCCGCGCCCGTCGGCAAAGCCCAGATCGTAGATGCTGGCGTTGGAGCCGTTCAGAAGCCGTAGCCGCACCCGCGCCACGTCGAGCGCAAGATGGGGCTGGATGGTGCCATTCACCAGCGCCACATCGCCGATCATTCCGGCCATGGCGTCGTGCATGGTGGGGGCATAGGGCATGGTGCCGCTGCGGGTAAAACGCCGATCTTGCAACACGATCGGAAAATCGTCGATGCCGTAGCGGTCTGGCAGGCCCAGCGCATCGGCCGCGTCATCGGCGATCCGTAGAACCCCTGCCATCCCCTGCCAGACCTGCCGCGCGGTCGAGTGCATCAGGTGCGAATGGTACCACATGGTCGAGGCAACCTCGTGCACCGTGAAGCTGGGCGCCCAGACGGCGCCGGGGGCGATCACCTGATGCGGCCCGCCATCTGCGACGGCGGGCACGTTGAGCCCGTGCCAGTGCAGCGTGGTGGGTTCGGCGAGGCTGTTGCGAACCTCGATCCGCACCGTCTCGCCTTTGCGCATTTGCAGGGTCGGCCCAAGATACGGGGCATTGATACCGCGTGTCGCGGTCTTGATGCCTTCGAAAAATTCTGTTTCGCCATCGGCCACATTCAGCGCGAACACCCGCACCCCTTCGACAACCTGCCCCTGATCCAGCGGCGGCACGGCAAGAGCGCGCGCAAAGCGCGCGGGCTGCTGCGCCCACCCAAGCTGTGGCCGCAGCCACAACGCCGCCGCGGCCGCCACCACAACGGCGGTCCCACCGGCCAGCACCGCCCGACGCGTTGACCTGCGCCGGTTCTCGGGTCTATCGGGCAAAGTCACGGCGATTCTCCTTAAGGCCTGCATTGAGGGTTGAGCGATACTAAGTTGCATTTCCGTCGCGGTACAGGTGGCGCCGGTTGTCGCCGCCCCGCGCCCGCCGGTCAGAATGCGCTTGTGCTCGGGCCGCAGCGCGCCAGAATGGCCGGGACCAGACAACCAGGAACCAGGCGCATGACACCCGAGGGCGACCCGAAGATCTGTTTTCTCGCCAGTGAGACCGATGCCGCCATTGCCGCGGCGCAGCGGTTGCGCGCACGCTACGGCGAGGTGCCGCGGCACAAGGCCAACGTGATCGTGGCGCTGGGTGGCGACGGGTTCATGCTCAGAACGCTGCATGCCGGTCTGGGTCTGCCGATTTACGGCATGAATTGTGGCACCATCGGGTTTCTGATGAACGATTATGCCGAAGAGGGCCTTCCGGCGCGGGTGGCAGCGGCCGAAGAAGCGGTTTTGAACCCGCTTGCCATGCGCGCACAGACCGCCGACGGATTTTTGCATGAAGCGCTGGCCATCAACGATGTTTCGGTGCTGCGCGCCGGGCCGCAGGCCGCGAAACTGCGCATTTCGGTGAATGGTAAAGAACGGCTTGCAGAGCTTGTCTGCGACGGCGCCATTGTTTGCACCCCGGCCGGTTCGACCGCCTACAACTACTCGGCGCACGGCCCAATCTTGCCGATCGGGTCGGATGTGCTGGCGCTGACTGCCGTGGCGGCGTTTCGGCCCCGGCGCTGGCGCGGCGCCATTCTGCCGCAAAGCGCCACCGTGCGCTTTGACGTGCTCGAACCCGACAAGCGCCCGGTCATGGCCGATGCCGATGGCCGCTCGGTGCGCCCGGTGCTCTGGGTCGAAATCCGGTCTGAGCCGGCGGTGACGCACCGCATCCTGTTTGAAAACGGGCACGGGCTGGGTGAGCGGCTTATGCGCGAGCAATTCGTCTGATCGGGGCGGCCGAACGCCGCCCCTTTCGGCTCATCTGGCGGGCAGGCCCAGCGTTTTCAGCGCCTCTGCGATTTCGTCGAGAATGGCCGGGTCGTCGATCGTGGCGGGCATCTTGTAGGGCTCGCCATCGGCGATCTTCACCATCGTCGCGCGCAGGATCTTGCCCGAGCGGGTTTTTGGCAGGCGGTTCACAACACAGGCAAGCTTGAACGCTGCAACCGGGCCGATTTGTTCGCGCACCAGCTTCACACAGTCTTTCACGACATCAGCATGCGTTCGTGTTGCACCTTTGTTGAGGCACAAAAACCCCAGCGGCTGCTGGCCTTTCAGCGCGTCGGCCACCCCGATCACGGCGCATTCGGCCACATCCGGGTGCCCTGCCAGCACCTCTTCCATCGCGCCGGTCGAGAGCCGATGGCCCGCCACGTTGATCACGTCATCGGTGCGCGCCATGATGTAGAGATACCCATCGGCATCAATGTAGCCTGCATCGCCGGTTTCATAATAGCCGGGGAAGTGGTCAAGATAGCTCTTGCGAAAGCGCGCTTCGGCGTTCCAGAGGCCGGGCAGGGTGCCGGGCGGCAAGGGCAACTTGACCATGATCGCGCCCAGCTCGCCCGCAGGCACCGGGTGGCCGCCCTCATCGAGCACCTGCACGTCATATCCCGGCATTGGCACCGAAGGGCTGCCGATCTTGGTCGGCAATTCCTCGATGCCCAAGGGGTTGGCGGCAATCGCCCAGCCGGTTTCGGTTTGCCACCAGTGGTCGACCACCGGCACCCGCAAATGCCGCTGCGCCCATTTCACAGTGTCGGGGTCGGCCCGTTCGCCCGCAAGGTAAAGCGCATCGAAATGGCGCAGGTTGTAGTCGTCAATCAGCTTGCCTTCGGGGTCTTCGCGCTTGATTGCGCGCAGCGCGGTGGGGGCGGTGAACAGCGCCTTCACCCGCTGGTTTTGCAACACCCGCCAGAAGGCGCCGGCATCGGGGGTGCCGACCGGCTTGCCCTCGTAGACAATCGTGGTCGCCCCGGCAATCAGCGGCCCGTAGCAGATGTAGCTGTGCCCGACCACCCAACCCACGTCGGACGCTGCCCAGAACACGTCGCCCTTGTCGATGTTGTAGATCGCCTTCATCGTCCAGTTCAGCGCCACCAGATGCCCGGCCGTGGCACGGATGACCCCCTTGGGCTGGCCGGTGGTGCCTGATGTGTAGAGAATATAGGCCGGGTGGTCGCCCCGCACCGGCACGCATTCGGCGGGCTCGGTGCCATACTGGAACGTGTGCCAGGCAAAATCGCGCCCCTCGATCAGCTTGGCAACCTCTTGTTCGCGCTGAAAGATGACACAGAAAGCGGGCTTGTAAGTGGCCGTTTCAATTGCTTTGTCCAGCAGCGGCTTGTAATGCACCACCCGGCCCGGCTCCAACCCGCACGAGGCGGCAATGATCGCCTTGGGCTTGGAATCATCAATGCGCACCGCCAGTTCGTGCGCGGCAAACCCGCCGAATACCACCGAATGGATCGCCCCAAGCCGCGCGCATGCCAGCATCGCCTCCAGCGCCTCGGGAATCATCGGCATGTAGATGATGACGCGATCGCCCTTTTCCACGCCCTTGGCGCGCAGCGCACCTGCAAGGCTGGCAACCCGGGTCTGCAACTCGGCGTAGGTAATGCCCTTGGTCGAATGGGTAATCGGGCTGACGTGCTTGATGGCAAGCTGCTCGCCGCGCCCGGCCTCGACATGACGGTCAACCGCGTTCCAGCAGGTGTTCACTTCGGCATCGCAGAACCATTCATAGAGCGGGGCTTTCTCGGCAAACAGAGCCTTGCTGGGCGGCTTTACCCAGTCAATCGCCTCCGCCGCCTGCATCCAAAAACCTTCGGGGTCTTTTCTCCAGCCTTCATAGACGTCGCTGTATGCCATAGTATGCCTCCTCCGCATCTTTCTGCTTGTTAGGCGCCGCCAGAGATTCCCGCAAGAATGTTACCGCGCGCAGCGGCCCTCCATCGGCGGAAATTTGCAGAAAAACGCAAATTCCGATCGCAAAGTTTTGCAAATACGCAGGAAATGAGCGGCTTTGCAGAACATTGCCGCGGCTTTGCAAAGAACCTGCCGCGCCTTGGAGCTACCGGAATCGCCGCATCTTCATTGCCTCAATTTCCCCGCCCGGAGGGCACTTCAACCGTAATGCGCGACTGGCGTGCCCGCGACGGCCGACATGTTCAACAGGCCGCGCGCGGTGATCGAGGGGGTCACGACATGTGCAAGGTTTCCCATACCCATCAGGATCGGCCCCACCTCCAGCCCGCCCGCCTTTGCCTTGAGGATGTTGCGCACCCCCGAGGCGGCGTCGGTGTTGGCGAATATCAGCACATTTGCCGCGCCTTCAAAACGGGCGCCGGGAAAGATACGGTCGCGCAATGCCTGGTCGAGCGCCGCGTCGATGTGCATTTCACCTTCATAGGCAAAATCCGGCTTGCGCGCATCCAGTTGCTCCAGCGCAGCCCGCATGCGCCGCCCCGAGTCGGTGTTGAGGTTGCCAAATTGCGAATGGCTGCACAGTGCCACCTTGGGTGTCAGGCCAAAGCGGCGCGCATGCCGCGCCGCGCCGATCACGCAGGCGGTAATCTCGTCGGGCGTGGGCTCCGGGTGCACATGCGTATCGGCGATGAACAGAGGGCCATCTTCAAGGATCATCAGGCTGAGCGCGCCGACCGGGTGCAACCCGTCGCGCGCAAGGATCTGCCGGACGTATTTCAGATGCCACAGATACTGCCCGAAGGTGCCGCAGATCATGCTGTCGGCCTCGCCTCGGTGCACCATCACCGCAGCAATGGCGGTGGTGTTCGTGCGCATGATCGCCCGCGCGGTGTCGGGGGTAACCCCGCGGCGCGCCATCAGCTTGTGGTAGGTGCCCCAATAGGCACGGTAGCGCGGATCGTCTTCGGGGTTCACGATGTCAAAATCGACGCCGGGGCGGATCGGCAGGCCCGCACGTTCGCAACGCCGAGCGATCACCTCGGGGCGGCCGATCAGAATCGGCTTGTCGGTGGTTTCCTCGATCATCGCATTTGCGGCGCGCAGCACGCGCTCATCCTCGCCTTCGGCAAAGACGATGCGGCGGGTCGCGGTGGCCGCTGCCTCAAATACCGGGCGCATCAGCAGGGCGGATTTGAAAACTGAACCGTCAAGCCGGGCCTTGTAGGCGGGCAGATCGGCAATCGGCCGCGTGGCCACGCCGGTTTCCATCGCGGCCTTGGCAACCGCCTTGGCGACGGTGCCGATCAGCCGCGGATCGAACGGCTTGGGGATCAGGTAATCCGGCCCGAAGGTCATCTTCTCGCCCCGGTAGGCGGCGGCGGCCTCGGCGCTGGTGGTGGCGCGTGCCAGCGCCGCAATACCCTCGATGCAGGCAATCTGCATCTCGTCGTTGATCGTGGTCGCGCCGACATCGAGCGCCGCCCGGAAGATGAACGGAAAGCAAAGCACGTTGTTGACCTGGTTCGGGTAATCGCTGCGCCCGGTTGCAATCATTGCGTCGGGCGCCACCGAGCGGGCCAGTTCGGGCAGAATTTCGGGCATCGGGTTGGCGAGAGCAAAAATGATCGGGCGCGGAGCCATCCGCGCGACCATCTCGGCGCTCAAAACCCCCGGCGCGGACAGGCCGAGGAACATGTCGGCGCCGTCAACGACCTCGCCAAGGCTGCGCTTGCTGGTGGCTTGTGCGAAGGCGGCCTTCTGCGGGTTCATATCGATTTCGCGGCCCTCGTAAACCAGCCCGTGCACATCGCAAAGCCAGATGTTTTCGCGCTTCACCCCCAGCTTTATCAGCATGTTGAGGCAGGCAATTCCGGCCGCCCCGCCACCGGTCGAAACGATCTTGATGCTGTCAAAACGCTTGTTCGCAACATGCAGCGCGTTGGTGGTTGCGGCCCCCACCACAATTGCGGTGCCGTGCTGATCGTCGTGAAAAACCGGAATGTTCATCCGCTCGCTGCAGATCTTTTCAACGATGAAGCAGTCGGGCGCCTTGATGTCTTCAAGGTTTATGGCGCCGAACGTGGGTTCCAGTGCACAGACGATTTCAGCCAGCTTCACCGGGTCCGGTTCGTTCAGTTCAATGTCGAAGGCGTCGATATTGGCGAATTTCTTGAACAGAACCGCCTTGCCTTCCATCACCGGCTTGGCGGCAAGCCCGCCGATGTTCCCCAAGCCCAGCACTGCGGTGCCGTTTGTGACCACGCCAACAAGGTTCGCGCGGGCGGTGTAGCGCGCGGCGGTGGCCGGGTCGGCCTTGATTTCAAGGCAGGCCTCGGCGACACCGGGCGAATAGGCGCGGCTCAGGTCGCGGCCATTGGCAAGCGGTTTCGTCGCGCGGATCTCCAGTTTTCCCGGCTTTGGAAATTCGTGGTATTCCAGCGCCGCCGCACGTGCGTTTTCGTGCCGTGTCTCGTCCATCGTTGCCTCCCTGGAAACTGGTTTACCCTTAAACCGTTTTTGCCCGACTGGGAATAGCTGGTTGCGCCCGTGGCGCTGTGGGCCACCGCTTGCATCATGCGCGTGCCCGGCGCAGGATTACATCGGTTGAACCGGAGGCGCGAATGACCCTTTTGAAAGCCGCGGCAGAGGTGCGCGAAAATGCCTATGCCCCCTATTCCCGTTTCAAGGTTGGCGCGGCGCTGCGCGGCAAATCGGGCGCCATGTACCGCGGCTGCAACGTTGAAAATGTGGCCTACCCCGAGGGCACCTGCGCCGAGGCCGGTGCGATTGCCGCAATGGTCGCGGCGGGCGAGACCGAATTCATCGAACTTTGCGTGATTGCCGACAGCCCCAGCCCGGTGCCGCCTTGCGGTGGGTGCCGGCAAAAGCTGGCCGAATTTGCCCGCTCTGAAGTGCCCGTCACGCTTGCCACGACCGACGGAAAACAGATGCACACGACAGTTGGCGATCTGCTGCCGGGGCGGTTTGACCCAAGCCACATGGACCGCGCCTGATGGACGCGCGTGAAATTATCGCCGGGGTGCGCGACGGGCAGGGCTTGCCCGACGCGGCCGCGCGCTGGTTTGCCGATGGCCTCGCATCGGGTGCGGTCAGCGATGCGCAGGCGGGTGCGTTTGCGATGGCGGTCTATCTAAAGGGCATCGGCGCGCAAGGCCGGGTTGACCTGACCCGTGCCATGCGCGATTCGGGGCGGGTGCTTGACTGGTCGCTGCCTGGCCCCGTGCTCGACAAGCACTCGACTGGCGGCATCGGCGATTCGGTCTCGTTGCTTTTGGCGCCAGCGCTTGCCGCCTGTGGCGCCTATGTTCCGATGATTTCGGGGCGCGGGCTTGGCCACACCGGCGGAACGCTCGACAAGCTCGAATCGATCCCCGGCTACCGGACCGACCCCGGCGTTGACGGGCTGCGTCGCATTGTGCGCGAGGTGGGCTGCGCGATTGTGGGCGCCAGCGCCGATATTGCCCCCGCCGACCGCCGCCTTTACGCCATCCGCGATATTTCGGGAACCGTGGAAAGCATTGATCTGATTACCGCATCCATCCTTTCAAAGAAACTGGCGGCGGGGCTTGAGGTGCTGGTGCTCGACGTCAAGGCGGGTTCGGGCGCTTTCATGAAGACGCTTGAAGATGCCCGCGCGCTCGCCCGGTCGCTGGTCGATACCGCCAATGGCGCGGGCTGCAAGACGGTCGCGCTGATTACCGACATGAACCAGCCCTTGGGCCAATCTGCGGGCAACGCGCTTGAGGTGCTCGAATGCATGGAAACGCTGACCGGCACGGCCGTGAACGCGGCCCTTTGGGAGGTGACGGCCGCCTTGGGCGGCGAGGCGCTGGCACTGGCGAAGCTTGCTGAAAGCGCTGACGAAGGCGCCGCGATGGTCGCCGAGGCGCTGGAATCAGGGCGGGCGGCGGCGGTGTTCGGGCGCATGGTGGCGGCGCTGGGCGGCCCGGCCGATTTTGTCGAACGCTACCCTGACCGTTTGCCGGCGGCACCCGTGATCCGGCCCGTTCCTGCCGCCCGCGACGGTTTCGTGGCGCGTATTGATGGCGCGGCGCTGGGCCACGCGGTGGTGCGGCTGGGCGGCGGCAGGCTGGTGGGCGGCGACCGCATCAACCCTTCGGTGGGCCTTTCGCGGTTGTCGCGGATCGGCGACGAGATGGACAAGGGCGAGCCGCTGGGCTTCGTGCACGCCGCCACCGAAGCGGCCGCTGAGGCAGCGGCGGCGGCGGTTGTCGCGGCCTACACGCTCGCGCCCGAATCCCCGCGCGAGCCCGCGCTGGTCATCGAGCGGGTGGCCGAATGACGCGGGCATTCCTGATTGTGCTTGATAGTTGCGGCATCGGCGGCGCGCCCGATGCCGCCGAGTTTTTCAATGCAGGCCAACCAGATAGCGGCGCCAACACGCTTGGCCATATCGCCGCTGCCTGCGCCGCAGGGCGCGCCGAGACCGGGCGCAGCGGCCCGCTGCGGTTGCCTACGCTTGATGCACTCGGCCTTGGCGCCGCGCTGCGGCTGGCCTCGGGCGCGCCCTCGCCGGGGCTGAATGCAACGCCCTCCGGGCTGTGGGGGGCGGCCACCGAGGTCTCTCGCGGCAAGGATACGCCTTCGGGCCATTGGGAACTGGCCGGGGTGCCGGTGCCGTGGGAATGGACGTATTTTCCCGCCACAGTCCCGGCCTTTCCCGTTGATATCACGCAAGAAGTTGCGCGGCTTGCGGGGGTTGACGGGGTCTTGGGCAATTGCCACGCGGCGGGGCTGGAGATCATGGAGCGGCTTGGTGCCGAGCATCTGCAAACCGGCTGGCCGATCTGCTACACCTCGGCGGATTCGGTCTTTCAGATCGCCGCGCATGAAGACGCCTTCGGGCTGGAACGGCTGCTGCGTCTCTGCGAAGACCTCGCACCCCGCCTGCACGCGATGCGCGTGGGCCGGGTCATCGCGCGGCCTTTCATCGGCACCCCTGGTGCATTCCGGCGCACCCCGAACCGCCACGATTATGCGATTGCGCCGCCCGCGCCGACCTTGCTTGACTGGGCGGCCGAGGCGGGCAAGGCGACCCATGCCATCGGCAAGATCAGCGACATCTTTTCTGGGCGTGGGATTTCGGCGGCGCACAAGGGCAAAAGCGACGCTGCACTTTTCGAACATTTACTGCGGCTGGCCGACCATGCCGAGCCGGGTTCCTTTACTTTCGCCAACTTTGTCGAATTTGACAGCGTTTATGGCCACCCGCGCGACGTGTCTGGCTATGCGCGCGCGCTCGAATGGTTCGACGCCGCCGCCGCGCGGTTTCTGGCGCGGCTGCGCCCCGGCGATCTTGCGATTTTTTCCGCCGACCATGGCAATGACCCGACCTGGACCGGCAGCGACCACACCCGCGAGCGGGTGCCGGTGCTCGGGTGGGGTGCGGGGGCGCGCGCGATCGGGCAGGTGGCCTTTGTCGATGTCGCGGCTACGCTGGCAACCCATCTCGGGTTGGCTCAGCGCGGGCCGGGAAGGAGTTTCCTGTGACCGAGGCCGAGCCAAAGATTGAGCTGCACCTGCACCTGGAAGGCGCGGCGCCGCCGGCCTTCATCCGCCAGATCGCATTTGAAAAAAGCATGAATATCAACGGTATATTCGATGATCGCGGGAATTATGCCTACCGCGATTTCTGGCATTTTCTGGAGGTTTACGAGGTCGCCACCTCGACCCTTTCGCGGCCAGAAGATTATGCGCGCCTGACCCGTGCGGTGCTGCAAGAAAGCGCGGAAAGCGGTGTGATCTACAGCGAGACATTTCTTAGCCCCGATTTCTGTGGTGGCCGCGATGTCGGCGCCTGGCGCGAATACCTTGCCGCGATCCGCGAGGCGGCTATGGTGGCCGAGCGTGATTTTGGCATCGTGCTGCGCGGAATTGTCACCCCCATTCGCCACTTCGGCCCCGAAGTGGCCCGTGAAACCGCGCTTTGCGCGGCCGAAACGGCGGGTGATTTCATTGTGGGTTTCGGTCTCGCGGGCGACGAAATAAAGTTCCAACCGATTGATTTTAAATGGTCGTTCGACTGCGCGCGCGAATCCGGGCTGCGCCTGACCTGCCATGCGGGCGAATGGGGCGGGCCCGAAAGTGTGCGCGCGGCATGGCGCGATCTGGGGGTTGAGCGCATCGGCCACGGCGTGCGCGCGATCGAAGACCCCCGACTGGTGGATGAACTGGCCGAAGCGGGCGTCGTGCTAGAATGTTGCCCCGGCTCGAATATCACGCTCGGCCTTTACCCCAACTGGCGCGCGCACCCGATCGCGCAATTGCGCGACCGCGGCGTGCGCGTGACAATTTCCACCGACGATCCGCCCTTCTTCCACACCTCCATGGCGCGCGAATACGAACGCCTGGCAGAGGCTTTCGGCTGGGATGAAGCAGTCTTCCGCAGCATCGCCCGGACTTCGGCCGAAGCCGCGTTCTGCAACCGCGAAACACGCGACAAAATTATGAAAAAACTGGAGAAAGCCGATGCCTGATCATCTGACTGTGGTCAATCACCCGCTGGTGCAGCACAAGCTGACGCTGATGCGCGAAAAAGATACCTCAACGGCGGGGTTTCGCAGGCTTCTGCGCGAAATCAGCCTGCTTTTGGCCTATGAGGTCACGCGCGGGCTCGATCTGACCACAAAGCGCATCGAAACCCCGATCTGTGCCATGGACGCCCCGATTCTCGACGGCAAGAAGCTTGCCCTGATCTCGATCCTGCGCGCGGGCAACGGCTTGCTCGACGGGATTCTGGAGCTGGTTCCGGCGGCGCGGGTGGGCTTCGTCGGCCTTTACCGCGACCCCGAAACCCTGAAACCGGTGCAATATTACTACAAGGTGCCCGCCGAGCTGGAAGACCGCATGGTGATCGTGGTCGATCCGATGCTGGCCACCGGCAATTCGTCGGTCGCGGCGATTGATCTTTTGAAAAAGTCGGGCGCGCGAAATATCCGGTTTCTGTGCCTGCTTGCGGCGCCTGAAGGCATCGCACGCATGACCGAGGCGCACCCCGATGTGCCGATTGTCACAGCGGCAGTAGACAGCCACCTGAACGAGCATGGGTATATCGTTCCGGGGCTAGGGGATGCGGGTGACCGCATGTTCGGCACAAAATAGGGTAATTGTCCTTTACTTGGACACAATAGTGTCGCATTTTCGACCTGGTAAAACCGGGGGCGGTCATGCGATTTTCAAGGTTGGTTTCGGCGGCAATGGGTTTGGCTCTGTGCGGGGGCGGTGGCCCGGCGCAGGGCCTTGAAATCAGCAGCCCGCGCGATGTGCCACCCTCAGGCTTCAGCGGCAGGCAATATGTTGACTCTTCGGGGTGCGTGTTCGTGCGCGCGGGCGTCGGTGCGGCGGTCAACTGGGTCGCACGGGTCGACCGCAGCGGCGCGCATCTGTGCGGCTACGCGCCAACTTTCGGCGCCACGGCGGTTGCCACTGCGGTTGCCACCACGGCACCGCCAGCCGCAGCACCCCGTGCAGCCGTAGGGGCCCCGGTTGCGACAGTTGCGCTGACCACCACGCCGCCGCCCGCAGGCCTTGTGCCGCGTCCGGTCACGCCGACGGTCGCGGCCCTGCCTGCGGCGGCACCCGCTGTGGCGGTGGCGGCGGCGGTTCCGGGCG
Organism: Paracoccaceae bacterium; assembly: GCA_019429405.1. Lineage (GTDB taxonomy): Bacteria > Pseudomonadota > Alphaproteobacteria > Rhodobacterales > Rhodobacteraceae > UBA6213. The sequence goes on along the minus strand of JAHYIZ010000013.1, from coordinate 19,062 downwards.
CCTATGTCTCGCCCTATGCGGTGCAAACCGGGGCGGTAACGCCCGCGCTTCCGACCATTGTCGCCACCACCGCCGTTGCCGATGCGCAGTCGGTCTGCCCGAACCTGTCGCCGGTGGCGCAGCGGTATATGCTCTCGGATGGGCGCCATGTGGTGCGCTGTGGTCCGCAAACCGCCGACCCGGTGGGCTATATCAACGGTGCCGGGGTGCCCGGCCTTCGGGTTGCCGGCATCGCCCCGGCGAGTGTTCCGGTGGCGGTGCCGCAGGGCTACCGCGCGGCTTGGGATGACGACCGGCTCAACCCGCATCGCGGGCAGGGCAGCGCAAACGGCGCCGCGCAGATGGCGCAGAGGTGGAGCGATGATGTGCCCGCCAAGTTCGTCGCCGCGCAACCGGCTAGCGCGGCCACCCGCAGCGCAACGCACACCACCCTTTCCAGCAAATCGGCCCCGGCGGCGCAGGTGCAGGCACCCGCAGGCGCCGTGCCCGCAGGCGCGCGTTTCGTGCAGGTCGGCACTTTCGGCGTGCCCGCCAATGCCGAGGCCACGCGCGCCCGGCTGCGCGCGCTGGGGTTGCCGGTCGCTTCGGCGCAGGTTGTGCAAGGCGGGCGCGCGCTGCAGATCGTCTATGCGGGGCCGTTCGAGGGCGCCGATGCCTTGCGCGGGGCGCTGGGGATGGCGCGCGGCGCGGGCTTTGGCGACGCGTTCATTCGCTAAACACCTTTCCGGCTACGGAATGCAGGCGCCCTGAAGCGTCACCCAGTCGCCGTCGCTCATCAGCGTCTGCGGGGCTGGGGCGGCAATGGCGAAGGGTTCGCCGGGACCAAGGCTTTTCAGGTAGGGTGTCGGGTCGGCCCCGGCTTCTATCAACAGCGCGGTGACGCTGGCCATATCGGGCGCGGCTGGTGGGTCGGTCAGCAGGTTCTGGCCAAATCCGGTCAGCGACGAGGCTGGAAGCGCGCCGGTTGCAAGCAGGCGGAATGCCGCGCGCAGGCCCGCCCAACGCAGCGCCGCTTGCAGCGGGTCTTGCGCTTTTGCGGCGAGCGTCGCCGCCAGCAGATGCCCGGCGGCGGCCTCGGGGCCATCATGGCGCTGCACCAGAGGCATGCCGAGCACCAGAATCCGCCCCGGCAACGCCAGCGCGCCGTTCAACGCGGTTGGAACCAACACGATCTTGCTTCCGGGCAAGAGCCTTTCTGCGAAGGCATCGAGCACCGGCCGCGTGGTCACGCCTTCGCAGGGCGCGCCGGTCAGTTTGGCAAGCTCTGCCAACACCGCGCCACCGATCTCGGCATGTTGCGCCGGGGGGGCTACGCTTGCCGCATGCGTATAAACGGCGCCCGGAAGCCAAAAGAGACCAAGGGCCGCCGTCGCCGCAGCCAGCCCCGCCGCCACCCAAAGCCGCAGCCGCCCTGGGTGGGGGCGCCGTGCCAAAAGCGCGGCTCGCACCTTTTCCACCGCGGCAATCATCGCCGGGTCGTCAATTTCGAGGTCTTCGTCGGCGTCCGGGCCGGGGGCATAAAGCGCGGGCTCGACGCCGGGGTTGAGGCGCGTCAGCGCGGGCAACGACCAATGCGCAAGCGCGCGCGCGCTTTGGCCATCGGAAATGACCAGCGTCGCGTCGCCAAATGCCACGATCACCTCGCGCCGCTGCGCCTCGGGCGCCTCGCGCCAGATGCCGCCGCTTTCGAGCCGCTGATATTCGCTGAGCGCTGTCATCGCCTGCCCGCCCCTTTTCTTTTGTTTCAGGATAGACGAAGCCAAGGGCCGGTCAATGCGCTGGGCGCCCAAGCCACCGCCCGGCCGCCGTGATCTGCCAGATTTTCGGGCAAATTGCGCGGCGATGTCGCTTTCGGGCTGGCGAGAGCGTTGCGGACGTTGAAGATCGGGTGTGGCGCAAGGGGGCGGGTATGGCAGAGGCAAGCATGGCAACGATGCCGAACCGCACGGTTGCGGCGGCGGTAGCAATCGGGATGTTCGCTGTCATCATCGGCTACATCGACAATTATGTGCGCGTCATTGCCGAGGAGATCGGGCTTTGGCAGTTTCAGGTGTTGCGCACGGCGATGATGGTACCGATGCTCGCCGTCGCGGTGGCGCTGCTGCGCATGCGGCTGCGCCCGGTTTCGATGCGCGCGGTGTTGGCGCGCAGTCTGGTGCACGCGACCGGAATGCTCCTCTATTTCGGGGCACTCGGATTTCTGCCGGTGGCGCAGGTTGCGGCGGGGCTGTTTTCGGCGCCATTCTTCGTGCTGCTGATTCAGCGGGTGTTCTACGGCCAGCGCATCTCGGGCGTGTCGCTGCTTGCGGCCGTGCTCGGTTTCGCGGGCATTCTGCTGGTGCTGGGGCCGGTGGCGGGCGGCACCTTCGGGGCGGTTTCGCTGATGCCGGTGGCAGGGGGCGCATTCTACGCGCTGGGCAATGTGGCGACCCGCGCCTGGTGCCCGCGTGAAAGCGTCGCCACGCTGACGGCGGGGTACATGGCGGCGCTTGGGGTCATGGGCCTTGCGGGCATGGCGGTGCTGGCAGTGCTCGCCCCTGAGGCGGCGGCGGGCACCGATGGCTTCCTGACCCGCGGCGCCGCATGGCCGAGCGCCGGGGTCTGGTTCTGGGTCGCGGTGCAGGCGGCGGGCTCGCTGGTGGGGGTCGGGCTTCTGGTGCGCGGCTACCAGTTGACGCAGGCAAGCCATGCCTCTGTATTCGAGTACTCGGTATTGCCTGCTGCGGCGATCTGGAGCTGGCTGCTCTGGGGGCAGGTGCCGGGCCTCGTCGCGCTCATCGGCATGGGCGTAATCGCCGCGGCGGGGGTTTTGATCGCGCTGCGCGGGCGCTAAGGTTCCGCCATGATCATCTCGCGCGGGCGCCGCTATATCTTTGTGCACATCCCCAAGACCGGGGGCACTGCGTTGGCCGCGGCGCTCGAATCGCGCGCGTTGGCAGATGACATCCTGATCGGCGATACCCCCAAGGCGCGGCGCAGGCGGCGCCGGTTGCACGGTGCGCGGGCTGCGGGGCGGATCTGGAAACACGCGACGCTGGCCGATGTGATCGGGCTGATCACCCCCGCCGAAGCGCAAGCGTTTTTCACATTTACCCTTGTGCGCAATCCGTGGGACCGGATGGTGAGCTATTACCACTGGCTGCGCGCGCAGACCTTCGCGCATCCGCAGGTGGCGCTGGCGCGGGCAACCGATTTCAGCGGCTTTCTCAACGCCCCCGCTACCTGCAATGCAATTGGCGCAACGCCCTATGCCAGCTATGTGACCCTGCCCGGCGTGGGCGAATGCTGCGATGCCTTCCTGCGGCTTGAACATCTGGCGGAGGATGCCGCTATACTGGAGGCGCATCTGGGCTTTTCCTTGCCACCGATGCCGCGTGTCAATCCGTCAACCCGCGCCGCCGACTGGCGCGCCTATTACTCTGATGCCGACGCCGCAATGGTCGGCAAGCTCTGCGCGGCCGATATTGCGCGGTTCGGGTATGCGTTCTAGCCAGAGCGGGGCGGGGCACCCGGCCCTGCTCATGTGGTCGCCCATCGACGGCATCGCAGCGCAAGGGTCAGGCTCGGCGTTGCTTCATAGCCAGAGCATGACGGTTGCGGCGAGGGCGATGGCGGAGAGGCCGACCTTCGGGCAGCGGTCGTAGCGGATGGCAACCCTGCGCCAATTTTTGAGCCTGCCGAAGATGATCTCGATCCTGTAGCGGCGCTTGTCGTGTTTGGCCGGTTTGGCGCGAGACTTCGGGCCTGGGATGCAGGGCTTTTCGCCTTGCCGTGCTACTGCTTCCATCGGTTGTAACGGGTCTTTGGCGGGCGCTCCGCCTTTGGCGCATCACGCCACCGCAGGCCATTGCGATTGAGCAAGATTATCCCACTCAACGCCCGCCGGTCATCGACGCGCGGCGTGCCGTGGCCTTTGGGGAAGAAGCACTGGCGCCGCGCCATCTGCGCGTCGGTCAGCCAGAAAAGGCTGCTCAACAACGCCAAGATCGTCAGCTTCGATGTGCGGTTTTCTAACGCCGCAGGCTAGCGGTCTCTTCAGCCGGGAACCAGTGCTTGGTGCGGTTGGCGAACCAGACCAGCGACAGCATCACCGGCACCTCGACCAGCACGCCCACGACCGTCACCAGTGCGGCGATGGAGTTGAGGCCGAAGAGCCCGATGGCGACGGCGACGGCCAGCTCGAAGAAGTTCGACGTTCCAATCATCGCGCAGGGGGCGGCGACGTTGTGGGGCACACGCCAGGCCTTCGCCGCCCAATAGGCGACAGCGAAGATGCCGTAGGACTGAATCAGAAGTGGGATCGCGATCAGCCCGATGACCAACGGCTGCGACAGGATCACCTCGCCCTGAAATGCGAACAAGAGCACCACGGTCGCCAGCAGGCCGACGATGGAGAAGGGCTTGATCTTCGCCGTGAAGGCACCCACCGCTGCCTCGGCCGCCGCCGGGTTGGCGGCTTTGCGAGTCATGAACGTCCGCGTCACGATGCCCGCCGAGAGCGGGATCACCACATAAAGCCCCACCGACAGCACCAGCGTTTCCCATGGCACGGTGATGTCGGTCACGCCCAAAAGCAGCGCCACGATCGGCGCATAGGCGAACACCATGATCGCGTCGTTGAGCGAGACCTGCGCCAGCGTGTAGTTCGGATCGCCCTTGGTCAGTTGCGACCACACAAAGACCATGGCCGTGCAGGGCGCGGCCCCCAGCAGGATCAGGCCCGCGATGTATTGGCCCGACGTGCCGGGTTCGATGAAGGGCGCAAAGAGCCAGTCGAAGAACAGCACGCCAAGGGCGGCCATGGTGAAGGGCTTGATCAGCCAGTTCACCGCCAGCGTGATGATCAGCCCCTTGGGCCGTTCGTGCACCCGTGACAGTGCGCGGAAATCAACGGCCACCATCATCGGGTAGACCATGGCCCAGATCAGGATGGCGACAACGAAGTTGACCGAGCCGTATTCCAGCCCGGCCAAGAACCCGACCAGCCCCGGTGCGATCTGGCCGAGCGCAAGGCCGGCGATGATCGCCAGCGCGACCCAGATCGAGAGGTATCGTTCGAATGCAGACATGAATGACGTCTTTCCTTGAAGTTAGGCCAGTGCTGGCTCGCGGCCGGTCAGCGCACGCAGGCGGTCAGCACCCACCGGGTCTTCGGCCTGCATCGGCACGACTGCGTGGCGTGTGGAGAGGTTCTCACGGACCTTTGCAAGCTCCGGCGCTTCGGTTGCGGCCCGGGCGGCAAGGATCGGGTGGGTGGTTCCGGTGGCGGCAAGGCTGGCGTTGACGACCCAGCCCCAGGGTGTGATCCCGGCGCGGCGGAGGTCTTCCTGCAAGCGGGCCGCTTCCAGAACCGGCGTGGTTTCCGGCAGCGTGATGATCAGGATCTTCGTCTGCGCGGGGTCTTGCAGCCGCATCATCGGCGTGGTCATGTGCGTGGCGCTTTCGCCCGCATGCCGCAACACATCGCGGTGGTAGGAACCCGTCGCATCCAGAAGCAGCAGCGTGTGGCCGGTGGGCGCGGTGTCCATTACCACGAACTTGCGCCCCGCCTCGCGGATCACGCGGGAAAATGCCTGAAACACGGCAATTTCCTCGGTGCAGGGCGAGCGCAGATCTTCTTCCAGCATCGCGCGGCCCTGCGCGTCAAGGCTGGCGCCCTTGGTCGCAAGGATATGGTCGCGGTAGGCCCGCGTCTCGACCTCGGGGTCAATCCGGCTGACGGTCAGGTGCGGCACGTCGCCGGCCAGCGTTTCGGTCAGATGGGCGGCCGGGTCGGTGGTGGTCAACAGCACCTCATGCCCGCGCGCCGCCAGTTCGACGGCCACGGCAGCGGCGATGGTGGTCTTGCCGACCCCGCCCTTGCCCATGGTCATTACAAGGCCCTTGCCAGCGGCCTCGATATCGTCGACCAAAGCCGAAAGCGGCGGCAGGTCGGCCTCAGGCTGCCGCGCCTTGGCCGCGGCCAGATCGACGGGCGCAGCCATCCGGCGCAGTGCATCGAGGCCGACGAGGTTCTCGGGGCGCAGCCAAAAGCGTGACTGCGGCAGGGCGGCAAGGGCCTTGTCCATCCCGTCCAGTGCCGCACGGTCGCGCGCGATCAGGGCGCCGGCCAGCGCATCGCCCATCGCGTCCTCGGGCATCAGCCCGTTGATCGCCAGGTGCTGGTTAGCAATCCCGATCCCGGCCAACTCGCGCGAGGTGCGCGCAGCCTCGGCCAGCGAGCTTGCGCGCGGGCGGGCGACGACGATCAACCGGGTGCGGGCGGCATCCGACAGGTTGTCTACCGCCGCCGCATATCGCGTGCGCTGCTTTTCCAGCCCGGCCAGCGGGCCAAGGCAAGAGGCATCGCCGCCGGTTTCCAGGAATCCTGACCAGGCGCCGGGCAGTTTCAGCAGGCGGATCGTATGGCCGGTGGGGGCGGTGTCAAAGATGATGTGATCGTAGCGATCCGTAACGGCATCGTCGGTCAGAAGTGCCGTGAATTCGTCGAAGGCTGCGATCTCGGTGGTGCAGGCGCCGGACAGTTGTTCCTCGACACCCTTCAGCGCCTTTTCGGGCAGCACGCCGCGCATCGGCCCCACGATGCGGTCGCGGTATTCGGCCGCCGCTGCCTCGGGGTCGATCTCCATCGCCTCAAGCCCCGGTACGGCCGCAATCGGCGTGATATGGTTGCCGATCTCGACTCCGAACACTTGCCCGACATTCGAGGCCGGGTCGGTCGACACCAGCAGCACCCGCTTGCCCGCGTCGGCAAGGCCGACCGCCGTGGCGCAGGCGAGCGAGGTCTTGCCCACGCCGCCCTTGCCGGTCAGGAACACGAATTTGGGCAGGTCTTTGAACATGACATCTCCTTTCGCCGCCTCTCAAGTGCGGCCGGCATTTCTTGCGGTCCGGTCGCAATGACTGCGGCGTATCTTGCGACGGATCAGGCGGAGGGCTGCATCAGCAGCAGCTTCCGGCCTTTTCCTTGACAGGGGCCGATTTCGCGCTGCCGTCACAGCAACCCGTGGCTGCGGCGGGCTCGGCCTTTGCCGAACCGCAACAGGATGAGGCCGTCACGCTTCGGCCCGCCTGCGGCGCGGCAAGGCCGACCCATTCGGCCAGTTCCGCGCGGGCAGGATAGCGCGCCTTTGCCTTGAGGGCGCCATCGACCAGAAAGGCGGGCAGATCGTCGCCTTCGCTTTCCTGCATGATCTGACGGATGGTTTCATTTGCGGCAAATTCTGTCGGCTCGCGGCTGAGACCATAGCGGCGGACGGTCACGCCCTGCTCTTTCAGCCAATCCAGGTCGGCCGCCAGATCGACAAGACGCTGGTCAACTTGCGTGCCGCAAAGGCCGGTCGAGCAGCACATGGCGGGGTCGTAAACGGTGAGGGTTGTCATTTCGTGGTCTCCTTGGGGATGCGGCCTTCGGGGGTGTAGCAGCACGGCGCCTCGCCCTCTGGCGAGCGCGCGGCGATGGCCTCGATCAGGTTCTGAAGCGGCGCCATCGCCGAAGGGTCGAGCGCATAGCAGACACGAGGATAGTCGATGGCGCCGGTCACGATCCCTGCGTCCTTCAATATCCGCAGATGTTCAGAGACCGTCGATTGCGCGAGTCCCACCTCGCCTACGATGTCACCGCCGATGCAGCCGGGCTTCGAGAGCAGAAAGCTGATGATCCTGATGCGGGCAGGATGCGCCAGCGCCTTGGCGATTGATGCAACCCGGTCTGCCTCGATGGAAGGGGACAGCGCCACGGTGTTTCGATCCAGCATTTCACACGCCTATGTATCGTTGACGGTCGATACATATAGATCGGTAAACGACGATGCAAGTGTTACTCGGCAGGAGTCACGATCAGCTCGACGGCGACACAGTCGATGAATCGCGCGACTTGCGGCGCTGCTATGCGGTCGATCGGCCAAGTCAGATGGCAGCTTGAAGAGGCGGAGGGAGTTCGACAAACGCCGAACTCTCTCGCGTGCCGATGGCTTTGGCACGTTAGTGCCGCGATTTCCTGCGCATCAACGGCGGTTAGTTGCTCGGTGCCAGTCTGACCGGTGGTCCCGGTGGGGTCGTGTCTCGAATCTGGTGGATTTGTTGATTTTCACCCAGAACTGAGCCGGTTACCTTGCGCCGGGCCAACTCCGCATCACCCTTAGCAAAGTCGAGATCTCTGCTCGACTGGCGTTGCACATTGATCAGGTAAACCCCGCTTCAACGACCTTTGAAAAGCCCTTTACGCAACGCCGGCGCGGTGTTGAAACCCGGCTGATCTCGGGCCAGATCGAGCCCCGCCCCGATGCCGTGCTGCAACAGAACCTCGCCCGCGCCCACGGTTGGGTCAAAGCGATCCGGGCGGGCCGGAGCCTCGCCAGGATCGCCGCATCCGAGCAGCGGTCAGAAAGCGCCATCCGCAGCCGCCTGACACTGGCCTTCCTCGCGCCGCAGATCCAACATGCCATCCTGAACGGCACACTCGCCCCGCATTGGACCACCAACGCCATCCTGCGCCTGAACCTGCCCGCCGACTGGGCCGCGCAAATCAAAGCGCTTGGTCTCTGAAGAGTCCCGGGATTCGCCGTCACCACCGAAAACCGCAGGACCAAATGGACCCCGAGAGACTGCAGGCGACTTCGGGCGGCGCACCCCCATTCCCCGGCGTCTCTGCCGCACTATAAACCGCGCAACCCTCTGAAATAGAGCGAGAAAACGCGCTACCGCTCAGAGACGCTCAACCTAAGATTGTTGGTGGCGGTGCTGGCAGACCAATGCGAACTCGTCTCAGTTTCCCAATCCAAGCAATCTGTCAAGCCGCGGGAAGGTCGCGCCACTCGGCGAGAGCGGCGGCGCGGTTGGCCTTGAAATTCTGTCGGCTGTAGTGGGCGCGCTCCCGGTTGAAAAGGTTATGGACCGAGGCGTGGTCGGAAACAAACTCTGTAACGTCTGCATCCGTCGGAAACGAAGCATCATCCGTTCCTTTTTTCAGAACGGCTGGTGCAAATTCTCAGCGCGGTTGTTGGCCCAACGGCCCGTTTCATGTCGGTCGTGGATGCCGAGTTCCATGAACGCAGCGCCATAGGACCGAAGCCGATCTGTCACAATCTCTTCCGCACCGCCATGCCGCCTCAGAGATTTCTACATGAAATTCAACGCGGCTTTCATATCGCGCGTCTTTGTCACAAAGCTTTCGAGCACTTCGCCTTCGTGGTCGACGGCGCGCCAAAGTTAGTGCCGTTCGCCGTTGATCTTCACGAAAACCTCGTCGCGGTGCTACCGCCAGCGGCTCGACCGCGCGCCTTCGACACGTCGGTTGCGAATTTAAGCAGCGAACAACGGGCCAAACCTGTTCCACTAGAACCGCACCGTTTCCTGGCTGAAAGCGATGCCACGTTCATGCAGCAGATCCTCTACGTTGCGCAGCGACAGCGGGAACCTGACGTACGTCATCACCGCCAGGCGGATGATCTCGGGCAAGGTTTTGAAGTACCGGAACAGGGAGCGTTGGGTCATTCCGCAAGGCTAGGCGGCCTCCGCGCCAACGGCAAGAAAGTTCCTCTGACGCAAGCCCCTTGGCGGAATGACAGTGGCGGGTCTCCACCCAAGTAACGCGCGAAACCTGTTCAAGTGAACCGACCTGCCTTAGCGGTTGCGCGAACGGGCAATTCGCTCGGCTGCACAAGACTTGGCTGGCACAGCGGCAGGAAAACTGGCAGAAGGTCCGCACGTGCCGGTGCGCTTTTCGACGCAATTCGCGTCGGCAAGGGGCGGAAAACCAAGGGGGCCGCGTGGCATTTACCCTTCGCCAGCTACAGTTTTTCGTTGCAGCCGCCGAGCAGGGCTCGGTCACTGGCGCGGCGCGCGCGCTTTCCATTTCGCAGTCCTCGGTGACCGAGGCGGTACGCGCGCTTGAGGATGACCTTGGCGTGACCCTGTTCGACCGACAGGCGCGGGGCATGGAAATTACCCACAAGGGCAGCGCCTTTCTGCGCCATGCGCGCCAGATCCTGCAAGATGTGGCAACAGCCCGCACCGCGTTTCAGGATGACGTCGAGCAGGTCACCGGGCGGCTTTCGCTGGGCGTTACCTCGCTGGTCGCGGGCTACGTGCTTTCAGACATTCTGTCGCGGTTCCGGCGCGCGCATCCGCAGGTCGAGTTGAACGTGATCGAGGACAGCGGCGAATACCTGCAACACCTGCTGATCGGCGGCGAGCTTGATGTGGTGGTGCTGCTGACCTCTTCGGTGCGCGACCGCATGGCGCTGCACGTCGAGGCGTTGCTGGTGTCGCCCTACCGACTGTGGCTGCCGCTTGGCCACCCTTTGGCGCAGCAGGAGGCGATCGCGCTGGAACAGCTGGCGAGGCAGCCGCTGATTCAGCTGATGGTGGATGAGATCGAAGAAAGCATGCGCAATCTGATGGCCTCGCTTGCGGTCAAGCCTGAGATTGCTTTTCGTACCCGCTCGGTCGAGGCGGTGCGCAGCCTTGTTGCCACCGGCGCCGGGCTGGCAATTTTGCCCAGCCTTGTCTACCGGCCCTGGTCGCTGGAGGGGGACCGCATCGAAATTCGTGATGTGTCCAGCGATCTGCCTTCGGTGCAGGTCGGCCTCGCGTGGCGCAAGGGTGCGCCGCTCAGCCAGGTCGCGTCCAATTTCATTCGCGCCGCGCAAGGCACGATCCCGTCACGCTGAGGCGAGCGGGACGCTGACCGGCATGGGCCATGGTCGCTTATCGATCGGTTCTGCCGATACCTACATTCTGCGTTTTGATATTGCGAAGTTTTTCGCCAGAGGATTAGGCTTTGCGCAATCCGGCAAAAATAAACGGCCCCGCCCCGCGCGGAGCATAACCACAGGGAGTCAGACAATGAAGACGCTTGAATTGATGGGGACCAGCGCGCTCGCCCTGCTGATGGCGGTTGCCCCGGCGGTTGCGCAGATTACCGCCATCGGCCCTTCCGAGGGGCAGGTCAATATCGTCGCCTGGGCAGGCTACATCGAGCGCGGCGAAACCGATGCCGCGTTCGACTGGGTCACCGGTTTCGAAGCCGCCACCAGCTGCAAGGTCAACGTCAAGACCGCCAACACTTCGGATGAGATGGTGGCGCTGATGAACGAGGGCGGGTTCGATCTTGTGACCGCTTCCGGTGATGCCAGTCTGCGGCTGATCGCCGGCAAGCGTGTGCAACCGATCAACATCGACCTGATCCCGTCCTGGGCGGCGGTTGACGAGCGGCTGAAAAACGCGCCGTGGCACACAGTCGACGGCGTGCACTACGGCGTGCCCTACATGTGGGGGCCGAACGTGCTGATGTATAACACAGAAGCCTTCGGTGGCACACCGCCGACCTCGTGGAACGTGGTGTTCGAGGAAATGACGCTGCCCGACGGCAAGTCGAACAAGGGCCGGGTGCAGGCCTATGACGGGCCGATCCACGTGGCCGACGCGGCGCAATACCTGATGGCGCACAACCCGGAACTGGGCATCACCTCGCCCTACGAGTTGAACGAGGCGCAATACGCGGCGGCGCTCGAATTGCTGCGGGTGCAGCGCACCTTGGTCGGGCGCTACTGGCATGACGCCTTCATCCAGATGGACGATTTCAAGAATGAAGGCGTGGTCGCCTCGGGGTCGTGGCCGTTCCAGGTGAACCTGCTGAAAGGCGAGGGCTTGCCGGTGGCATCGGTGATCCCGGCGGAGGGTGCGACCGGCTGGGCAGACACCACCATGATGCATGCCGATGCGGCCAACCCGAACTGCGCCTATCAGTGGATTGAGCATAGCCTTGCCTCCAATCTGCAATCCGATCTTGCGGTCTGGTTTGGTGCCAACCCCTCGGTGCCTGCCGCTTGCACGGACGGGCGCGGCATGCTGGATGCGGCGGGCTGCACCGCGAACGGCATGGATGATTTCGAAAAGATCCGCTTCTGGACCACCCCGGTCAGCACCTGCGCGCAGGGCGAATGTGTGCCCTATTACCGCTGGGTTTCGGACTATATCGGCGTGATCGGCGGTCGCTGAGCACACTGGCAGATGGGGTGCGCGGCCTGCGCACCCCTGTTCCTTAGGCTTTGGCGGTGTGCAGGCGATGCGCACCACCCTTCGACATTTTGGACATCGCATGACCGCTGCCGTAGAATTCCAAACCGTCTCGCGCCATTTCGGCCCGGTGCGCGCCGTGGACGAGGTCAACCTGAGCGTGGCCGAAGGCACGTTTTTTGCCATGCTCGGCCCCTCGGGTTCGGGCAAGACCACCTGTCTGCGGCTGATCTCGGGCTTTGAAAAGCCGACCCATGGCGCGATCCGCATCTTCGGGCAGGATGTGTCGAACACGCCGCCCAACCGGCGCAACGTGAATACGGTGTTTCAGGACTACGCGCTGTTTCCGCACCTGAACGTGCGCGAAAACGTGGGTTACGGGCTGATGGTCAAGGGCGTTGGCCGCGCCACGCGCAACGCCAAGGCCGACGAGATGCTGGCGCTGGTCAAACTCGATGGTTTTGGCGAGCGCAAGCCGGGGCAGCTTTCGGGCGGGCAGCGGCAACGGGTGGCGCTGGCACGTGCGCTGGTGAACGAGCCGCGCGTGCTGTTGCTGGACGAGCCGCTCGGCGCGCTTGATCTGAAGCTGCGCGAGGCGATGCAGGACGAGTTGAAGGCGCTGCAGAAGCGGCTGGGCATCACCTTCGTTTTTGTCACGCATGACCAGGGCGAGGCCTTGAGCATGGCTGACCGGCTGGCGGTGTTCAACCATGGCAAGATCGCGCAGATCGGCACACCCGAAGAGATCTATTCCCGTCCGCGCACCCATTTTGTGGCCGACTTTGTCGGCTCCTCCAACGTCTTGCCGCCCGATCTGGTCCAGCGGCTCGGCGCGCCGCCGACTTGGGCGAGCTTGCGCCCTGAAGCGCTGCGGCTGACCGCGGCCCAAGGCGCGGTGCTTTCGGGGGCCATCATCGGTTTGCGCTACCTTGGCGCGGGCACGCGGGTAACGGTGGCCGTGGCGGGTGCCGAGATCGGCGTGCTCGTGCCTTCTGGCGCCCAGCTTCCCGAAGCTGGGGCCGAGGTTGGCATCGCCTTCGATCTGGCCGACCTGCACCCGATGGAGGAGGCATGAAATCCGCCCTGCTTCCCGAGCGCGGCCCCGGTGACCGCCTGACCGCCATCTTCTGGCGCAGGCCGCGGGTATTGCTGGCGGTACTGATCGCGCCGCCGCTGCTGTGGCTGGGGGTGGTCTACATTGGATCGCTGGCCGCGCTGCTGCTGCAAAGCTTCTATTCGATCGACGAGTTTTCCGGGCTGGTCGTGCGCGAATTCACGCTCAAGACCTATGGCGAGTTGTTGCGCCCCGCGAACTTCGACATCATCCGACGCACACTGCTGATGTCGGCCTCGGTCACGCTGGCATCGGCTGTGGTGGCCTTTCCCATCGCCTATTACGCGGCGCGTTATGCGACCGGGCGCTGGAAGGCGGTGTTTTACCTCGGCATCATGCTGCCCCTGTGGTCGAGCTATCTGGTCAAGGTCTACGCCTGGAAGCTGATCCTGGCAAAAGAGGGCATCGTTACTTGGGTTGCAGATAGCGTGGGGCTCGGCTTTCTGCTTGATGCGGCGCTGGCGCTGCCGGGGGTTGGCGGCAATTCGCTTTCGACCTCGTTTCTGGGCACCTTTCTGGTGTTCGTCTATGTCTGGCTGCCCTACATGATCTTGCCGATGCAGGCGGCGCTGGAGCGGGTGCCGAAGTCCCTGCTGGAAGCGTCGGCCGACCTTGGCGCCAGCTCGGCGCAGACCTTTCGCACCGTGATCCTGCCGCTGGCGATGCCGGGGGTGATTGCCGGGTCGATCTTCACCTTTTCGCTGACGATGGGCGACTACATTATTCCGCAGATCGTCGGCACTTCGGCGCGCTTCATCGGCCTTGCAGTTTATCAGTTGCAGGGCACGGCGGGGAACCTGCCGCTGGCCGCCGCGTTTGCGGTGGTGCCGATCATCATCATGCTGATCTATCTCAGCCTTGCCAAACGCGCGGGGGCTTTCGATGCGCTCTGAAAACCGCGCGCCAAAGAGCCTGACTCTGGCTGCTATCGGCGGGCTTTTGTTCCTGCATCTGCCGATTGCACTGATCTTTCTCTACGCCTTCACCACCGAAGAGCGCACCTATCAGTTCCCGCCGCCCGGCCTGACGCTCAAGTGGTTCGCGGTGGCATGGAACCGCGCCGATATCTGGCCGCCGCTCTATCTGTCGCTGCGGGTTGCTGCGGTCGCAACGCTAATGGCGCTGGTGCTTGGCACGCTCTGCGCCGCCGCAATGGCGCGGGCGCGGTTCTTTGGCCGCGACCAGCTGTCTTTGCTGATCATCCTGCCGATCGCGTTGCCCGGCGTGATCACCGGCATGAGCCTGCGCTCGGCGTTTTCGCTGATGGACATTCCGTTTTCGACGCTGACCATCATCCTCGGCCACGCCACCTTCTGCATCGTGATCGTCTACAACAACGCGGTGGCGCGGTTCCGGCGGCTTTCGGGCTCGATCACCGAAGCCTCTGCCGACCTTGGCGCCAACAGCTTTCAGACCTTCCGATACATTTTGCTGCCAAACCTCGGCTCGGCCCTGCTGGCGGGCGCGATGCTGGCCTTTGCGCTGTCGTTTGACGAGGTGATCGTGACCACTTTCACTGCGGGCCAACAAAGCACGCTGCCGATCTGGATGTTGCAGGAACTGGTGCGCCCGCGGCAGCGCCCGGTGACCAATGTCGTCGCAATCGTGGTGTTTGCCACCACCTTCATTCCAATTCTCATTGCCTATTATCTGACCCGCGGCGGTTCCGAAACCGCGGGCGGTGGCAAATGACCCCAAGGGAGACCGCCATGAAGATCGATACCCAGCTGCTGATCGGCAACAGCTTCGAGGCGGGTGAAGACGCCCGCGAGCAGGTGCTGAACCCGCGCACCGGAGGTTTGATCCTCGAAGTTCCCGAGGCGTCTGGCGGCCAGATCGACCGCGCGGTTGCGGCGGCGCGCAAGGCGTTTGCGGGCTGGTCGCGCACCACCCCCGCTGAACGCTCGGCGGCGCTGTTGCGCATCGCCGACCGGATCGAGGCAGACGCAGACGCCTTCGCGACGCTTGAAGCGCTGAACTGCGGCAAGCCGATCAACGCCGCGCGGGGCGATGAAATTCCCGCAATTGTGGATTGCTTCCGCTTTTTCGCGGGTGCGGTGCGCACCCAGCAGGGCATGGCGGCGGGCGAATATCTGGCCGGTCACACCTCGATGATCCGGCGCGACCCGATCGGCGTGGTGGCCTCGATCGCGCCCTGGAACTACCCATTGATGATGATGGCATGGAAGCTTGCCCCGGCGATTGCTGGCGGCAATGCGGTCATCTTCAAACCTTCCGAGCAGACCCCGCTGACCGCGCTGAAACTGGCGCGGGTGCTGGCCGAAGAGCTGCCCGAGGGCGTGGTCAACGTGATCTCAGGTCGCGGGCACACGGTGGGAAGCACGCTGATCAACCACCCCGGCGTTGACATGATCTCGCTGACCGGCGACGTGGCGACCGGCAAGAAGATGCTCGACGCCGCCGCCAAGACGGTCAAGCGCACGCATCTGGAACTGGGTGGCAAGGCGCCGGTCATCGTGTTTGACGACGCCAACATCAGCGAGGTGGTCGAAGGGCTTCGCGCCTTCGGCTTTTATAACGCCGGGCAGGATTGCACCGCCGCATGCCGCATCTACGCTGGCCGCAAGGTCTACGAGAGGCTGGTGGCCGATCTTTCGCTGGCCGTGTCCTCGATCGCGCTTGGCAACGAAGACGATACCACCAACGAAATCGGCCCGCTGATCAGCTTGCGTCAACGCGACCGGGTCGCCAGCTTTGTGAACCGTGCGCGCGAGCTGAGCCATATCGAGATTACCGCAGGCGGGGCGGCGATGGATCAGGGCTTCTATTACCGGCCCACCGTGGTCGCCGGCGCCAGGCAAGAAGACGAGATCGTGCGGCGCGAGGTATTTGGCCCGGTAGTGTCGATTACCCCGTTCTCGGATGTGGAAGAGGCGATCACTTGGGCGAATGACAGCGACTATGGCCTTGCCTCGTCGGTCTGGACCCGCGACGTGGGCCGCGCCATGGCCTCGGCCGCCCGGCTGCGCTACGGCTGCACCTGGGTGAACACGCATTTCATGCTGGTCAACGAAATGCCGCACGGCGGCCTCAAGCAAAGCGGCTACGGCAAGGACCTGAGCGCCTATGCGCTGGAAGATTACACCGTGGTTCGGCACGTGATGGTCAAGCACAGCTGAGGCGCGCGGCACCTTTCGCAGCGGTGGACCGCGCTGGCAACGCCGGTTGTTGGGGCGTGGACGGCCTGCACGTGCGCCCTGGCTACAAGATGTTGAATTCCACCCGGAAGTGACCCGGGTTTTTCATCGAGAATTGACCCGCCTGAAGGTTATGTTCTGCGGGTTATGTTGGGGTCAAGGCATGGGTGGCCTCCTTCTTGTTTTTGGCAGCCGCTGAGCTTGCCTTGAGGCGGAAGCTGTCGTTTCCGGTCTCCAGGATGTGGCAGCGGTGGGTGAGGCGGTCGAGCAGGGCGGTGGTCATTTTGGCGTCGCCGAAGACGGTAGCCCATTCGCTGAAGCTGAGGTTGGTGGTGATGACCACGCTGGTGCGCTCGTAAAGCTTGCTCAGCAGATGGAAGAGCAGCGCGCCACCAGAGGCTGTCAACGGCGGAGCCAAAACCGGCCACGTGGCGGCGCAAAACCAGGCCAGTGGCGGGGTGCCAAGCGCCATGGCGCGTGCGCTCCCCAGATAGCTGGCGCGTGCCATGGCGCATTTGCCCGGAGGGCCAATTCTGCAACGTGTGATCAAGTGGTGGCTTGGGCCTTTCGGGCGCGGCTTTGGCCGAGGCGATAGCTGTCGCCGTTCATCTCGAGAATGTTGACGTGGTGGGTCAGCCTGTCGAGAAGGGCACCGGTCAGGCGCTCGGTGCCGAAGGTTTCGGTCCATTCGTGGAAGGGCAGGTTGCTGGTGATCAGCGTGGACCAAGGCGTCTGCAGGCCGGGCGTGGCGCAGATATTCTGCCAGTCGGCGACCGACGTCCGGCGGAAGGGGAAGCCGCTCATGACAATTGCCCTTGCCTGGCACGCGGATCGTGCCCGCGCGCCAGTCGATGTCGTCGAGCCCGAGCCTCGCGACCTCGTCACGCCGCAGGCCGAGGCGGACGAGCAGGGTCAGAATGGCCAGATCGCGGTTGCCAACAACCGTGCCGGCATCGCAGGCCGCAAGAAGGCGCCGCACCTGATCGGGTTCAAGCCCCTTGGGCAACCCGGCCAGCCGGCGGCGCAAGACCGTCGGCACGGCCGAGACGAGCGAGCGTTCCGTCACGCCCTGCACATGCAGAAAGCCGAGGAACGACCGCAGCGCCGTGATCGTCAGCTTCGCCACCCCGCCAATCAGACGCGGGCAAAACTCCACCACAAATGAAGTGACGTCAGCCGGGGTCAGGCTCCCGAGGTCAAGACCATTGGCTGACAGCCTGCGGTCCAGAAACGGGCGCAGGCAATCGAAATACCGAAGGGCCGTCCCCGGGACCAGCCCGCGTTCTGCCGTCAGAAACTGTCGGTACCCCTGCCGACGCAAATCCTCCTCTAGTCCTTTCGAAAGGACCGTGACAGGGTTCTTACCTCGTCTCTTCTTCTGATCGATCAACATGATATCTCCTCGTTTCGATGTGAACGAGAAGACGTTACCAGCCATCAGCTTCGAGGATTATGCCGACCCCTTCACAGCGATCCCCACCAGAAACAACGACTTAAAGCCCTACATCGGCATAATCCGGACATCGGCATAATGGGCGTTATGCCGACATCGGCATAAGTCACACTCGGTCCGGGGCGCGATGGCCGGGGCGCTGAAGAAGAAGCTCGGACTGACCATCACCTCGGAAAAAGGTGGACGGTCGGGGAAAGGTTTATGCCATCCGCTGAACGCCAGACATCTCGACGCGCATTGAAAAAGACGCTATATTCGCACTCTATTCGATGCGCGTTGGGAGCCCAGCCATGAACATCACCAAGGACATCAGCCCGCTGACCGAGTTCAAGCGGGATTCGGCGCGTCTGATCGCGCAGATCAAGGAAACCGGTCGGCCGCAGATCCTGACCGTGAATGGCAAGCCGTCGGTCGTCGTGATGGATGCCGCCGCTTGGCAGGAGATGCAGGACCAGCTCGACTATGCCGAAACGGTCGCCGGGATCCGCAAGGGCCTGACGCAGGCCCGTGCCGCTGAGGGCACCGAGGCGGGTCGCTTCTTCGACGGACTTGCCCAGACGAAATGACAGCACCCCTGCCCGTGATCATCACGCCGAACGCGGCGGAGGATCTGACCGCATCATGGAACTGGCTGCGGGATCGCAACCCAAGAGCGGCCGAGGAATGGCTGGCGGGCATCAGGGAAACCATCCTTGGTCTGGGAACCATGCCCGAAGCGCACCCGATTGCGCCCGAGTCACAGGATTTCGACCTGCCGATCCGCCGCGCGCTCTATGGTAAGGCGACACGCTGGCGCATTTATTATGCAGTCATCGACGGGGCGGCTCAGGTTCTCCATGTCCGGCACGGTCGCCGGAGTGACTGGCAGCCCTGATCTGTTCGAACAAGCGCCGCAAGGCGAACGAACGGGCGATACTCACGAATGAGAAAATGACCCCCATCTCAAGGTTCTGTGCCAACGTGGCCTGGAGGCCGAAGACCGGGAAGATAAGGATCTGCGTGACGACCGCAACGCCATAGCCGACAATCACGTTGGCCACGGCTTCGACCAGCGACATGACGCGCGGCTGAACCGCCCCGGCTTTACCGGAGGGTGGTTTGTTCAACGACTAGGCGACCATATCGAGTGAGTTCAGGTTTGCATAGAACGCCTCCTCTGCTTCTGCGGGCGGGACGTAGCCGATGGGGTCGAGAAGGCGGCGATTGTTATACCAGTCGACCCATTTGAGGGTTTCCCATTCGACCTCGCGCATCGATTTCCAGGGGCCGATCTGGTTGATCACCTCGGTTTTGAACAGGCCAATGACGCATTCTGC
>JAHYIZ010000053.1 GCA_019429405.1 Paracoccaceae bacterium | reverse complement strand
CGAGGCCATCAGGCGGATCGCCGGGCTCTATGCCGTCGAGAAGCTGGCACGAGAATTGCCGCCCGACAAACGGGTTCAGATCCGACAGGCCGAGGCCAAACCCGCCTTCCACGGTCTGGAGGCTTGGTTGAACGCCCAACTGCCCGGAGTATCGGGCAAAAGCCCTCTGGCCACCGCAATCCGCTATGCCCTGACCCGGATGGCACGGATGCGCCCCTACCTCGATCGCGGCATCCTGGAAATCGACAACAACACCGCAGAACGCGCGATGCGGGCCGTCGCCCTCGGCCGCAAGAACTACCTCTTCGTCGGATCGCAGACCGGCGCCAAATCCGCCGCCATCGCCTACACACTGATCGAAACCGCCAAACTCAATGGCGTCGATCCGCAGGCCTGGCTCGCAGACACCCTCGCACGAATTCCAGACCACAAGATAACCCGCATCGATGACCTGCTGCCCTGGACCGCGCGCTAACCGCGGTCACACCGGACGGTTACGTCCCTCTGAAACTCAGGGGGATTTTTGCATTTGGGGCCACCAGTTGGGTTTTGTTCACCCCGCACAACACGACAGCTTTGCCACGTCGCGATCAAAGGTCTGCGCGGCAAGCTTCATGCCTTCGACCGTGGTCAGGTAGGGAAACAGCGTCTCGCCAAGCGCCTTGGTCGTCATCCCGAATTTCAGCGCCAGCGCCAGTGTCTGGATGCTGTCCGAGCCTTCGGGCGCCGCGATCACGCCACCCAGCAGGCGGTCGGTCTTGGCATCGGCGACCAGCTTGATCAGCCCGCGCGTATCACGCGCGGCCAGCGCGCGCGGCACGTTGTCGAGGCTGAGGACCGAGGTCTTGACCTCATGCCCGGCCGCGGTCGCCTGCGCCTCGGTCAGCCCCACGCCCGCCACCTGCGGATCGGTGAACACCACCCAGGGCATGGTGGCGTTGTCATAGCGCTCGGCCCCGTCCAGCACTGCGTTGCGGGCAGCGAGCTTGGCGCCATAGGCGGCCATGTAGACGAACTGGTCGCAGTCGGTCACATCGCCCGCCGCATAGGTGCCGGGGCGCGAGGTTGCCATGTCGTCACCCACGATGATCGCGCCGCGTTTGTCGGTGGCAATGCCCGCCTCGGCCAGCCCCAGCCCTTCGGTGTTGGGCTGGCGCCCGGTGGTTGCCACCAGATGATCGGCGGCAAGGTCCAGCGGCTTGCCCGCCACCTCGATGGTTAGTACCGCGCCACCTGCCGCGCCGAGGCGGCACCCGACATAGCGCACGCCGGCGTGCACGGTGATGCCCTCGTCGCGAAACACCTGAGTCAGCGCGTCGGAAACCTCAGGCTCGGCCTGCGGCAGCAGCCGCGAGCGGCACACCATGGTGACCTTCACCCCCATCCGCGCCATCATCTGCGCCAGTTCCGCGCCGATATAGCCGCCACCGATGAAGATCAGGCTTTCGGGCAGCGCCTCAAGCGCCAGCAGCGAGGTGCTGTCGAGCGTCGGCACCTCGGTAATGCCCGGAATGGCGGGCAAAGCGGGCCGCGCGCCGGTGGCAATGATGATTTTCGGGGCGGTGATCAAGCGCTTGCCGATCAGCACCCCGCCGGGGGCGAGCCGCGCCGCGCCTTCGTCGATGTAGGTGATACCCTCATAGCCGGGCAACAGATCGGCGTATTTCTTTTGCCGCAGGCCCGCGACCAGCGCATCCTTGCCCGCCACCAGCGCCGCCCAGTCATCAACCCGCGCCGCCCCCGAAAGCCCCGGAAAACGCCGCGCCGCGCCCGCGCCGTGAATGGCTTCCGCCGCGCGGATCATCGCTTTCGACGGGACGCAGCCGATGTTCACACAGGTGCCGCCGATCAGCCCGTGGCCGATCAACGCAACGCGCTTGCCCGCCTCGGCCGCGGTGATCGAGGCGGAAAACCCCGCCGACCCGGCACCAATCACCGCGAGGTCGAAATCATTGCGGTCAGGGATTTTGCAGCAGTCGTCCATGGTCTTGTCCTTTCAGAGGGTTTTGGTTTTCCGCTGGCGTCGCCAGACGGCATAAATTGTCAGTCCGATGAAGAAGACGAGTGCTGGGAAAAGGACAACATCAAGCCAGCCTAGCAGTGCCGACAGCCCCACGAGGCCGAACAGCACGACCAGGATTGGGGTGAAACAGCACAGCGCCGCAATAACGCTGCCGACGATGCCGGTGGTCAGCATGCGCCGATCAGATTTGTCCGCACTCATTGCACGCGCACCCCATCAGGCGCAGCGCGCGTTTCACAGCATACTGCCCGCGACCGACGCAGGCTGCGCCAGGTCAGCGCCGCGGCCGCTGCCACCGACAGCAGGGCCACGCCGCCAACGCCGCCGATCCAGCCGCCAACGGCACCCGTGATCGCAGCCAAAGCCACGCCGCCGCAGCAGACAACCATCAAAGGGGCGGCGCCCGATGCCGCCTGCACCCCGCCCTGCAGATTATCGCGCATTGGGATCAGCCTTGCACGACAGGATTTCGATAGCGTGAATGGTGTTCATCTGCAGGCCCCTTGTCATTTCGTTGTATCCTGCCTAAGGTCTGTAGCACCTACAGGCACAAGGAAAATCGCCATGGCCATCGTTCACGAAGCTGTGATGCCCGAACACAGAGCACTGCGCCGTGGCGAACTGGCGCGCGCCACCGGCTGCAATCTGGAAACCATCCGCTATTACGAGGGGGCAGGCATCATGCCACCGCCCGCCCGGACCGATGCAGGCCATCGCACCTATGACGCGTCGGATGTGCAGCGCCTGCATTTTGTCTTGCGCGCGCGTGAGCTGGGATTTTCGCTTGAAGATGTTCGGGGGCTTCTCGGCCTTGGCGATGGTGCGCTGCGTACCTGTGCCGAAGTCAAGGAAAAGACCGAAACGCATCTGGCCGAGGTGCGCGCGAAAATTGCGGATCTGCAGCGCATCGAGGCGGTTCTTTCCGAGACGGCCAGCCGATGCACCGGCGCAAGCGTTCCCGATTGCGCGGTGCTGGACGCTCTGGCCCGACTTCGCTAAGCACAAGCGATGTTGCGCGGGTGTCCGGTGCCTTGGTTCACGAACAAATGATGGTCAGCAGGCACAGCCGCGGCCCGTTCCATTGGACAGTCTTTTGAACCGCACTTATGTCGGTGGCATGATCCACCGGCTGGTTACTGTTCTGGCCGCGCTTGCGTTCGCAATCGTCACGACGGCGGCGGTGGCCCATGTGGCGCGGATGAGCGACGTGCCAGACTTCGGGATGCATGCGGTCGAGATGGTGCAGGCCGAAGACATCGTCACCACGCCATGCGGCGGTGATCAGCATTCCGGGGCCGCGATGGCCGGGTTTTGCGCTTTCGCCAGCGTTGGGCTGACCGGGATCGTGACGCCACCAGAGACAAGAGCGGATCCGGCTTTCGGTGCGATCCGACACACCATGCCGACCGTCATGGTTCTTTCAGGCGCTGTGCCTGCTCAGGCCGAACGGCCCCCCCAGGCGCGTCTCGTTTGATCAAGCCCGGGCTGCGGCCCGGGACAGGTGACCATTCTTGCAACGGGACCGATGTCCCGGGGAGACGACCATGAATACCCTTTCCCGTCGCGGCTTCATCGCCGCAAGTGCATCCGCCCTTGCTGCGGCCCAAGTGCCCCGCCTTGCCTTTGCGCAGGCCGCGCCGCTAACCCTGCGGGCCACCACCCGCAGCCTCGACATCGATGGCCGTGCCGCCACGGTTTTCGGTCTGGTCAACGGCACTGGCGGTTCAGGGTTGATCCTCGATCCCGGTGCGCGTTTCCGGGTCGATCTGACGAACGATCTGGAGGTTGAAACCCTGATCCACTGGCACGGCCAGATCCCTCCCAATGTGCAGGACGGGGTGCCCGACATGCCGATGCCCAAGCTCAAACCGGGCGAGGGGCGGAGCTATGATTTTGCCCCGCTGGCGGGCACCCACTGGATGCACGCGCATGTGCCGACCCACGAGATGCGCCTGCTGGCCGCACCGCTGATCGTGCGCAGCGCGGCGGATGTGGCCGCCGACCGCCAGGAGGTGGTGCTGTTCCTGCACGACTTTTCCTTCAAGACGCCCGAGGAGGTTCTGGCCGAGATCACCGGCGGCGGCAGCCATGGCACCGATGCCGCGCCTTCGGGCAACATGGCCGGGATGGACCACGCCGCGATGGGCAATATGGCCGGGATGGGCCAGGGCACGATGGCCGGCTTGGCGATGGATCTGAACGATTTCGACTTTGACGCCTACCTTGCCAACGACCGCACCCTGAGCGACCCCGAGGTGATTGCGGTGGAAAACGGCGGGCGGGTGCGGCTGCGCGTCATCAATGCCGCGGCCGCGACCACCTTCTGGATCGACACCGGCGCGCTCAAAGGGCGGCTGGTTGCGGTCGATGGTCATGATGTGCGGCCGGTCGCCGGGCACCGCTTTGGCGCGGCGATGGCGCAGCGGCTGGATATCGAGCTTGATCTGCCGGCGGGGGCAACCGCCTTTCCGATCCTTGCGTTGCGCGAAGGCGCGCGCGAACGCACCGGCATCATCCTTGCCGCCCCCGGCGCTGCGGTGGCGCGGATCGACGCTTTGGCCGAGGCCGAAGCTCCGGCGTTTGATACCGACATGGCGCAGGAACTGGGTCTGCGCGCCAGCAACCCGCTGGCCGACCGCCCGGTGGATAGCGCGCAGATGCTGATGCTGGGCGGCGCGATGCAACCCTATGTCTGGACCATCAACGGCGCGACCTTCGGCAACCATGTGCCGGTGGCGGCGCGCAGCGGCCAGCGGGTCGAGCTGACCTTCCACAACATGTCGATGATGGCGCATCCGATGCACCTGCACGGTCATGCCTTCCAGGTGGTGGCGGTCAACGGCAACCGCTTTGCCGGGGCGGTGCGTGATACCGTACTGGTGCCGCCGATGGCGCAGGTGACGATCGCGATCGACGCCGCCGAGGCGGCAAGCTGGATGCTGCACTGCCACCACATGGCCCATCTCGCCACCGGCATGATGACCGAGTTCGCGATTTCGGCATAAGCCAAGAGGTATGCGGCCAGCTCGAAATCTCGGGGCTGGCCGTTTGCATCCGAGCCATATGCTCGTGCCGCGCAATACCTCGATGGTCTGGGGATGGTTGGAACTCGAGGTTCGACACCACTCCGAACGTCGGTGTTTGCCTAGTTATATTTCCCGCCAGACCTGCGGGCTTTGGCACGTTGAATTTATCCGGCTTCGGCCTTGACCTTCCAGTAAGGGGAATGCCCATCTTAGGTGCATACCGAAAAGGGAAGAAGGCAATGGCACAAGAATTCGACAGCGGGCAGTTTCCACAGGCGCACATACCGGTTGCGGCTTTCGGCATGGCGCTGGGGCTTTTTCTGGCGTTCACCTTCACTCTCTGCGTGGCTTTCGATCTGGTCTTTCCCGGTCAGGCGATGAATCAAAGTTGGCTGCGGCTGTTTCCGGGTTTCGCCTGGCTGAGTTGGCCGAGCTTCGGTCTCGGTCTCGGTCTCGTCGAGGCCTTCGGCTACGGCTGGTTCGTGGCCGTGATCTTCGCGCCGCTCTTCAACTTCTTTGCCCGCAGGTGGGCCAGATGAGTGCGAAGGAGTTGCCTGGACCCGCCGATGGCAAAGGAGACGGCGCATTGGCCGAGGTTCCGGTGGTAGTGCCGATCCCCGTCGCGGTCGCAAATGGCGGTCAGTCGGTGCCGCTTCTCGCGACGGCTTCGCTACCCGCGCCGAATGCTACGGCCGCCGGAGTTGACGAAATATCCGCACAAATTGAAAACCGCAAAGGAAACTGCCATGCAGTGGCTTATTGACAACTGGTTTCTGGTGTTGCTCGGCGGCGGCATGATCGCGATGCATTTGTTCGGCCATGGAAGTCATGGAAGCCATGGAAGCCACGGCGGGTCTGGCGGCTGCTGCAATAAAAAAGCGCCCGCGGACGCGACCGATACGCCCGTCGAGGCGACCACCGACCACCAACATCACCGTGGTTCCGCCGATGCCTGAGCGAACCCGACTGATGCCCACTACCGCCCAAGCCCGCAAACGTCGGGTCAAGGCAGCTGCAATTGCGATGAGTATTGCGCCGAGAACAAATAGATCAGGAGCGAGATGATGACACGAAAAGAGCCGCAAGCGACGCATGAGGGTCATGCGGGCCACGCCCACTCGGCTGGTCGGCATCCGACGGTTGGGTCGACTGAAGGATCGGGCGTCACCGTCTATACCTGCCCGATGCATCCCGAGGTGCGCCAAGCCGGCCCCGGCGACTGCCCGAAATGCGGCATGCATCTGGTGCCCGCAAGCGCGGCCGGAGCAGACGACAATGCCAGTCACGACCACGCAAAACACGGTGCAACCAGACCCTCCCCCGGCGGCCAATACGACACCGTGCCTGCCGGGTATGCAGGCACCGTCTATACCTGCCCGATGCACCCCGAGGTACGCCAGACCGGCCCCGGGCCCTGCCCGATCTGCGGCATGGGGCTGCAAGCCGAGGTGGGGGCGGGGCGCGAAGACGGGCCAAACCCGGAACTGGTGGATTTCAACCGCAGGCTCCGGGTCGGGGTCGCCCTGACCGTGCCGCTGTTGATCCTGACTATGACCCCTTACCTTGGCATCTCGGCGGTGCGCAACTTCTTCGGCGATCGGGCCTCGATGTGGCTTGAGGTGGCGCTGGCCTCGCCGGTGATCCTGTGGGCGGGCTGGCCGTTCTTCGTGCGCGGGGCGATTTCCTTCCGCACTCTGAATCTCAACATGTTCAGCCTGATTGCCATGGGGGTCGGCGCAGCCTATGCCTTCAGCATTGTCGCGGTTCTGGCGCCCGGCATCTTCCCACCGGGTTTCCGCAATGCAGACGGCAATGTCGGGGTCTATTTCGAAGCGGCGGCAGTGATCGTCACCCTGGTCCTGCTGGGTCAGGTGCTGGAACTGCGGGCCCGCGAGGGCACCGGGCGGGCGATCCGGGCGCTCCTGGACATGGCCCCCAAGACCGCGCGGGTGATCCGCGCCGACGGCAGCGAAGAGGAAATCCCGCTGGAGCACGTCGCGGTTGGTGATCACCTGCGGGTGCGCCCCGGCGACAAGGTGCCAGTTGATGGCGAGGTGATCGAGGGCCGATCCGCGATCGACGAGTCGATGATCTCGGGCGAGCCGGTCCCGGTCGAAAAGGTGGTGGGCGACAAGCTGACCGGGGCCACCATCAACGGCACCGGCAGTCTGGTGATGCAGGCCACGCGGGTTGGTGCCGACACCATGCTGAGCCAGATTGTCGAGATGGTCGCCAACGCGCAGAAATCCCGCGCCCCGATCCAGAAATTCGCCGATATCGTGGCGGGCCGTTTTGTGCCAGCGGTGATCGGTGTGTCGCTGGCGTCATTTGTCGTCTGGGCAATCTGGGGCCCGGCGCCGGCCCTAGCCTATGCGCTGGTCTCGGCGGTCGCGGTGTTGATCATCGCCTGCCCCTGTGCCCTGGGGCTGGCGACGCCGATGTCGATCATGACCGCCACCGGGCGCGGTGCGCAGATGGGGGTGCTGATCAAGAATGCCGAGGCGCTGGAGCGTTTTGCATCGGTTGATACGCTCATGGTCGACAAGACCGGCACCCTGACGGAGGGCAGGCCGAAGCTGGTTGCGGTGCTGCCCGAGGCGGGGCATGACGAAACGCAGGTGCTGCGCCTCGCGGCAACCTTGGAAAAGGGCTCGGAACATCCGCTCGCCGAGGCCATCGTTGCAGGCGCCGAAGCGCGCAACATCTTGCTGGGCAAGGCGGACGATTTCGAGGCGGTAACCGGCAAGGGCGTGAAAGGCGTGGTGGATGGCAAGGCGGTGTCACTGGGCAATGCCAAACTGATGGCTGATCTCGGCCTCGATGGCGGCGCACTGGCGAAAACCGCCGACGCGCGGCGCGATCAGGGCGAGACGGTGATGTTTGTGGTGCTTGACGGCCACATCGCGGGGCTGGTCAGCGTGGCCGATCCGGTCAAGGATACCACGCCCGCCGCGCTGAAGGCGCTGCACGCGCTCGGTTTTCGCATCATCATGGCCACCGGCGACAACGAGCGTACTGCGAAGGCGGTGGCCGCACGGCTTGGTATCGACGAGATCCGCGCCGACGTGCTGCCCGCCGACAAGGCCCGTATCATTAAGGAATTGCAGGCTGAAGGCCGCAAGGTGGCGATGGCGGGGGATGGCGTCAACGACGCGCCGGCGCTGGCGCAGGCCGATGTCGGCATCGCCATGGGCACCGGGGCCGATGTCGCGATCGAAAGCGCCGGCTTTACATTGGTCAAAGGCGATCTGGGCGGCATCGTGCGCGCCCGCAAACTGAGCCGCGCCACAATGAACAACATCAAGCAGAACCTGTTCTTCGCGCTGATCTACAACGGCCTTGGTGTGCCGATCGCGGCGGGGCTGCTTTACCCGTTCTTTGGCATTCTGGTCGGCCCGATCTTTGCCGCATTTGCGATGAGCGCCTCGTCGCTGTCGGTGGTGATGAACGCGCTCAGGTTGCAGCGGGTGAAGCTCTGATGATGGACCGCGACATCGCGCGGGGTTGTCGTGCGATGTCGCGGTCCATCGAAGGTATCATCAGGCTTGGGGCCATCATCGCCTGACCTGGCATGCCACCCATGCCCTGCTGGGCGGTTATGGTTTCATCGGCCGCCGCCATGCCGGCAACGCCCAGAATTAGGCCGACAGCCAAGTTCATTTTCGTGAGGTTCATATCTTTCTCCAATCCGTGATGAAGGAGGCGCCCACAGGGCGCGTCCGATTAACCGTCAGCCGGAGCACTCCCCAGCGAACAGCATCAAATCAGGGTCGGATATTTCGGAGGCGGGTTTCTCAAGGAAAGCCGGGCACTCGGCAGCGCCGTCGATGTGATGGATCGCCGAATCACTTGGCCAGCACGAAAGACAAGAAAGGGAAGTGACTGCGGCAACGCGGCAACCTGACCGCAGCTTGTCTGGCTGGCTTGGCCCGCACCGCCGTGATGGTGGCAACCGATCTCGACGGCCTCCTGAACGGTTGCGAGCACCACATTTGGGGCTTCAAGCGCGGCACCAGGCACGGCAAGCGGCTCCCACGCCAAGAGCGTCAGCAGGATGGCCAGACAGGCACAGAGGGTGCGCAACACACCCCCGATCTTGCCTGCCAGCCGCTGCCTGCAATACTCATCCGTCCCTCGATCTTTGGCAAACTGTCGTATTCGGCGCCCGAGCAAAATGATCCATGTCATACGAACCCGATGTCACGCTCCGGCGAGGGGCAAGGGGGCTGATCCATGTCAAGGCGCGGTCGGGGCGGCAGGTCAAGATGTCGGGCACGATGAACCGACAAAGGAGACGACGATGAATTCCTCGACAGGACGTCTGTCGCTCGCCGTGGCGGCGGCACTGACCGCCGGCCCGGTCCTGGCGGATGCCGACGCGCTTGGTGGCTACGGCCACTACGGGCCAGGGATGATGTGGGGTGGCGGGCAATGGGGAGGCTTTGGTATGCTATTCGGACCGATCTTGATGATTCTCGTGCTGGTCGGGGTCGTGGCGGGTGCGATCTATCTGATCCGGATCTTCGCGCCGCGCGCGGCGGGGTCGGTCGCAAGCTCGACCGAGGATCGCGCACTGGCGATCCTGCGCGAGCGCTTGGCGAAAGGCGAAATCGAACTGAAGGAGTTCGAAGACCGCAAGCGGACGCTGTCATCATGAAGCCATTTCACAGAAGGCTGTTCGTAAGGCGGACGGCCTTTGTCGCGTTGCAGCGGTCCAAGACGGGTGCAACATTCGAATGTTCGGTGCCAGGTTGACTGAGCT
Organism: Paracoccaceae bacterium; assembly: GCA_019429405.1. Taxonomy (GTDB): domain Bacteria; phylum Pseudomonadota; class Alphaproteobacteria; order Rhodobacterales; family Rhodobacteraceae; genus UBA6213. Next base: position 1,258 of record JAHYIZ010000053.1, on the reverse strand, counting down.
TGCCAATTGGCGGACGGGCCTTGAATTTCGATCTACCGCGGGAGTGGCCAATTTGGACTGGTGGCATGATTGACGGGGTGATGCTTCTCTGGTTCTTTTTGACCGCCCTCTCGGTGGTCTTTGTGGCCATCGACATCCGTTCGACGCCGGCATCACCGGTGCTGAAGTGGGGCTTCATACTTCTGGTTGCCTATACCGGCGCATTTGGTGCGTTCCTCTACGTTATTGGATGCCGGGAGCCGCTGCCCGGAACGCATGAACGCTATGTCGCTGCGCGCTGGCGCCAGGTGCTTGGATCTACCATGCATTGCGTTGCGGGAGATGGCATTGGCATACTTGCCGGTGCCGTCATATCCAGCGTCTTTGTCCTGCATGGGCCGGTCGAAATCGTCATCGAATATGTGCTGGGCTTTGCGTTCGGATGGATGATCTTTCAGGCTCTGTTCATGCGCAGCATGTCGGGCGGTTCGTATTCCCGCTCGCTGAGATCCACCTTCATTCCGGAACTGCTTTCGATGAACCTGTTGATGGCGGGCATGGTGCCGGTGATGGCGATACTCAGATCGCTGATCGCGCCAGCGGCAGGCCCGGAAACTCCCAGATTCTGGTTCGTGATGTCAATGGCGCTGCTTGCCGGCTTTATCGTAGCCTTTCCGATGAACTGGTGGCTGGTGGCCAATCATCTCAAGCACGGCATGTTCACAGTGCGCGCCGCAGAGGCTCCGGCCGAATCCGAGCGCCAAGGCGCGCGCGGTCGCCACGACACGCGGCATTCGGAGGAACCGGCCGCGACCGATAGAGCGATGACCGGGGGGCCGCGCGGTCCGGCAAAGACGGTGGCGCCTTCAGCTGCGCACATGGCGGTGCTGTCATTCGCGATCCTGGCCGTCGGTCTCTTGGTCACAAAGCTGGTCATTCCGGGCGTTTGGTGACGACGCCACCAACCTGATCTGCGCCAGATCAGGCGAACCCGTCTCTCGCGTCAAACGCGGCACCAGGGAATCGCCTGCTGGACATGGCGCAGTGCGGCATCGGCGCGCGCCCTGCGGGCAGGGTGCCCCGCCTTCAGTCAGCGGGCGAACACGAAACCCTCACTAAGACGCCGTCACGACGATCTGATGTGCCTTATCCGTATGCGGCGGCTACGCCCCATTGATTTGCCACTTGCAGGCAGATGGCCGTGCTGTGTGCGGAGGGATATCGGTAGCTCGTCAGGGACTACGTGACGAGCTCAGTTCGTGGCGCTGGCCTGCCGGGC
>JAHYIZ010000002.1 GCA_019429405.1 Paracoccaceae bacterium | reverse complement strand
CCACTCGGCGCCCCGACGCAAGCCCCCGCGTCAGGCCCCCCCCTGCGTCAGGCCAAAGGCTGCGCGCGCTCGACGAGGCGCGCAAAGAAACTGGCACCCACCGGCGCCACGGCATCATTGAAGTTGTAGGCCGGGTGGTGCAGCCCCGCCCCCGGCCCCTGCCCGAGAAACAGATAGGCGCCGGGGCGGGCTTCGAGCATGTAGGAAAAATCTTCTGCCCCCATCTCACGCCCCGCCGCGTCGTTCACCGCCGCAGCCCCCGCCACCTCGCGCGCCACGTCGGCGGCGAATTCGGTGCGCGCCGGGTCGTTGACGGTGGCGGGGTAGCCTTCGTGATAGTCGAGCCGCGCGGTCACATCATAGGCAGCCGCTTGCCCGGCCACGATTTCGGCGATGCGCTTGCGCACCATGGCGCGCACCTCCGGGCGGAAGGTGCGCACGGTGCCATTGATCCAGGCGGTATCGGGAATGATGTTGTCGGCGGACCCTGCATGGATCTGCGTGACCGACACCACCAGATCATCGAGCGGCATGTGGTTGCGGCTGACGATGGTTTGCAGCGCCGTCACAATGCCCACCGCCGCAACCACCGGGTCGGCGGTTTCGTGCGGGTAGGCACCGTGCCCGCCCCTGCCCTGCACATGCACCTCAAAGCTGTCCACCGCCGCCATCAGCGGGCCGGGGCAAGTGTGAAAGCTGCCCTCGGCCTGCCCCGGCGTGTTGTGGATGCCGTAGACCTGCGAAATGTCGAAACGGTCCATGATGCCCTCGGCCACCATCACATTGGCACCGCCGCCGTTCTCCTCGGCGGGCTGAAAGATCAGCGCCACCCGGCCCGCGAAATTGCGGGTTTCGGCCAGGTATCTGGCGGCACCGAGCAGCATCGTGGTGTGGCCGTCATGGCCGCAGGCATGCATCTTGCCGGGGTTTTGCGAGGCATAGGGCAGCCCGGTGATCTCGGTCAGCGGCAGCGCATCCATATCGGCGCGCAAGCCGATGGTGGGGCCCGGCGTGCGGCCATTGATGATCGCCACAATGCCGGTCTTGGCGATGCCCTCGTGCAGCTCGTCCACGCCGAATTCGCCGAGCCGTGCGGCCACGAAAGCCGCGGTTTCGTGGCATTCAAAGGTCAGTTCAGGGTGGGCATGCAGGTGCTGGCGCCACTCAGCCATTTCGGGGGCATAGGCGGCGATACGGTTGAGAACAGGCATGGGTGCTCCTTCGGGCTTTGGCGCGCAGCCAAGCGGATCGGGCGGCGGGATGCAACCGCGAAAGTGCCGGAACGGGCGGCGCCAAGCCCTTGGGCGCGCGCGGCTCCGGGCCGAAACACAACGCGCGGGTTTCCGCCGGGTATTTTTGGTACACGGCGCGGCAAAGCCGGGTGGCCTGTAGCGGTGCGGTGCCAGACGTGGTATATATGTGCCAGTCGCGCACGAACTGCGACCAAGCGGTTGAAGGCTGCGCGGGCGGTCACCAGTTCTGGCCGGTGTTTGACAACAACAAGAATGAGGCGAACCAATTACGAAATTCACTCTGCCCACCGCCGCGGTGCTGTTTGCCGCAATGGCATCGACCGCACTTGCGGGTGGCTATGTCGCCCCGGTGACCGAAGCGCCGGTGTTCGCGCCGGTGGCACCGCGCGTGCACGACTGGTCGGGCGCCTATGCTGGCCTGAAGGCCGGCCAGACCTCGGGCGACTGGGAGTATGATGGCGGCACGTACTTTGGCACGCTCGATGCCGGCACCACCATCGGCGGCTTTGCAGGCTACAACCTGCAGCGCGGCAATCTGGTGTTCGGCGGCGAGATTGGCCTGACCCATCTTGGCGTTTCGGAACCCACCTACACATTCCTCGAGTTTTCGAACTTCCTCGAAGTCAAAGGCCGGCTGGGCTATGCCATGGACCGTGTGATGGTTTTTGGCACGCTGGGCTACATGGCCGGCACGATCACCGATACCTGGGGCCCGACCGACTATGACGTCCGCGGCATGACCTATGGCCTCGGTGTCGAGTTCATGGTCACCAACAACATCTTCGCCGGGCTGGAATATCAGCGCGCCGCGCTCAAAGGCGAATATCTGGTGCCCGACGACGTGGCGGTCGATCTTGACACCGTCGCCCTGCGCGTCGGCTTCCAGTTCTGATCTGAGCGTAACTGAAGAACCCGAAAAGGCCCGGCACCGCACCCGCGGTGCCGGGCTTTGCTTTTGCCGTGGCTGTCGCTAGCCTGCGCGCGCTAGCCCGACGGAGCGCCAATGACCCATGATCCGCTGATTTTTGACCCCGAGGGCGGCGTGCCGCGCCTGCGCGCGATCATGCGCGCGCTGCGCGACCCGGCCACCGGCTGCCCCTGGGACATCGCGCAAGATTTCGCCACCATCGCCCCTTACACGATCGAAGAGGCGCATGAGGTGGCCGACGCGATTGCGCGCGCGGCCTGGGATGAACTGCCCGGCGAGCTGGGCGACCTCTTGTTGCAGGTGGTCTATCACGCGCAGATGGCCGACGAAGCCGGGATGTTTGGCTTTGACGATGTGGTGCGCACCATCAGCGACAAGATGGTGGCGCGGCATCCGCATGTGTTTGGCGCTGAATCGCGCGACAAGACCCCCGAGCAGCAAACCCGCGACTGGGAGCGGCTGAAGGCCGCCGAGCGCGCCGGGCGCGCCGAGGGCGGCGTGCTCGATGGGGTGGCGCTAGGCCTGCCCGCGCTGACGCGCGCGCTAAAGTTGCAAGGGCGCGCGGCGCGGGTGGGGTTCGACTGGCCTTCGACCGACGAGGTGCTGGCCAAGATCGTGGAAGAGGCGGGCGAGCTGGTCGAGGCGCGCTTGACGCTCGGGCCAACGGAACTGGCCGAGGAATTTGGCGATTTGCTATTCGTGATGGTCAACCTCGGGCGCCACCTCGGGCTGGATGCCGAGGCCGCGTTACGCGCGACAAATGCCAAATTCACACGCAGATTCCAATATATAGAGGCCGAACTTCAGGCGCGCGACAAGCGCCCCGAGCAAAGCGATCTGGCCGAAATGGATGCGCTGTGGGATGCCGCCAAGCGCGCCGAGCGCGGTTGACGAAGGCCGGGGGTATTGCACCCCTGCAAGGTATTTCGACAAAGAAGACTTCAGGCGCCAAGCGCCTTGCGCAGCATGTTCAGTGCCACCACCGCCAGAAACGCCGCGAAGATGCGCTTCAGCGGCTTGGGGTTAAGCCGATGCGCCAGCGAAGCCCCCCAAGGCGCGGTGACGAGGGTCATCGAGATGACGATGATAAACGCGGGCAGGTTGACCGCGCCCAGCGTGAAGGGCGGCGCCCCCGTCACCGGCACCATCAGGAAGGCCGCCACCGAAGGCAGCGCGATGGTAAAGCCGAACCCTGCCGCCGTGGCAACTGCACGGTGAATGGGCACGCCGTGCAGCGTCATCAGCGGCACCCCGAACGAGCCACCGCCAATACCCATCAGCACCGAAAGAAACCCGATCACCGGCGACACCGCAGCGCGGATGCCAAAGCCCGGCATACGGTCGCCCAGCCGCCAGTCAATCCTCCCGAAGGCCATGTAAAGCGCGACTGCAAAGGCAAGGCCGCCAAAGATCGCCTGCAAGGTGGGGGTGCGCAGTTGCGCCACCACCAGCACCCCCAGCACCGCGCCCACCGCGATGCCCGGTGCCCATTGCCGCAAGATCTGCCATTCCACCGCGCCTTTGCGGTGGTGCGAATGCACCGAGCGCGCCGAGGTGACGATGATCGTGGCCAGCGAAGTGGCAAGGCAGACCCGCATCAGGCCGGGGCCGCCGTAGCCCATGGCATCAAAGACATAGAAGAAGGCCGGCACCAGCACGATGCCGCCGCCCACCCCCAGAAGCCCCGCGATCAGCCCGGCAACCGCGCCCACGGCCAAAAGTGTGGCAAGCATCGGCAAAAGGCTGGCAAGGTCGGTCATCGGGCGCTCCGCAGGTTTGGCCCCACTTAGCGCGCGGCGCGCGCGGGGGCCAGAGCGAAGCCGGTTCGGGCACTGGCGGGGCCGGGCGTTGCACGCGCCGGCCCCGCTCCGGCACGGGATCAGTCTTCGAAATAGCCGCGTTCGGCATCACGGTGGCAGGCGACGCAGTTGGCGGGCGATTTTGCGCGGTCCCATTCGGCTTGCGACACCTCGCCGTTGTGTTCGCGCTTCCACCACGACATGTCAGAGATCCGCAGCGGCGTCATATCTGCCGTGATCCCGTTGAGGATGCGCGACGTTGTGCGCGCCTTCAGAATGCCGGAATCTGTTGCATTGGCAACAAGATAGGCAGTTATCTTGAGGCGGTTTTCTTCGCTGATGCTGGCGTTTTCGCCAAAGTGGTTTTTGAGGTCCGCCATCACCGCCTGCCACGAGCGCGCGGGCAAGAAGCCCGCCGGAAAGGCCATGTGGCATTCGGTGCAATCGGTCAGGGTGGTGGGGTCGGTCACCGGGGCCATGCGGTCTTGCGCGAAGGCGGCAAGCGGCAGTGCTGCAAGCGCAAGGGCAAGCGGGGCGATCAGGCGTTTCATCGGAGATCCTTTCCGGTCAGAGGCTGGAATAATAGGCGAGCACGTTGGCTTTTTCGGCCGAAGTGCATTCGCGCCCCAGCACCGAATCGCAATTGCGGCCAAACCATTTGTCGACAAAGGCGGTGTCGGTGAACCGCTTGGGGTTGACCGACAGCGCCATCGGCTCAATCGGTTTGCCGGTGCGCGCCTCGCCCATCGCCCTTGGGTCGGCGGTGTGGCACGAGGTGCAAGAAGGCGTATCGGCGCCGCCCCCGGCCTGGTTGGCAAGAAAGAAAGCTTTGCCTGCCTCGGCATCGGCGGTTATGCCCGCCTCGGCGGCGAATTTGGCGATGAGGGCCGCGGCGTTGGTGTCGTTCGCGTCCTGCGCCATGGCGGGGGCAGCGGCAAGCAGAGCGGCAAGGGTAAAGACAAGTCGGTTCATTTCAAGGTCTCCTTGGGAAGGTCAATGGCAAAGGGGCTGAAGCGGCCCTGTTCGGCGTCTGCGTGGCAGGCGGCGCAGTTCGATTGGGCACCGACGGCGCGGTTGGCAAAGACCGCGTCGGGAATTTCTGTGTGCAGGCGCTTCCAGTAGCGCTGCTCGGTGATGGCAAAGGGCGGCTCGGTGATGCGCAGGGCGAGGCGGTGGGCCAGTTTGGTATCTGCGGTCTCGGCGGCGTTGGCGGTAAGCCAGGCGGTGATGGTTTCGGCCTCGGCGGCGCTGACGGTGGCGTTTTCGCCAAAGTGATCTTTCAGCCCCGCCATGATGCCCAGCCAGGCAGCGGCGGGCAGCAGGCTGGGATTATAGGCGATGTGGCATTCGGAACAGGCGGCTTTGTAGGTCGCATCCAGCGTGGCAACAGGCAGACCCGGCACCGGGCGCGCGGCCTGCGAGGCGGTCACAGCCCAGCCGCCGGCCGCCAGCACCGCAATCGCCGCCACCGCCAGTGCCGGGTGCGCGCGGCGGGCGGGGGCAATGTGGTCACCGGGGCGGCGCTCTTTCACGCCGGTCACCATGGCGCGGGCGAGGTTTTCCTGCGAGCGGCGGCTTTCAAAGACAACCCCCGCAAAATGCAGCGCGGCGAGGGCCAGAATGCCGAAGGCCAGCGCCTCGTGCAGCCCCAGCACGCCAGAGCCGAGCGCGTAGCTGACCCAAGGCGCCATGGGGCCGGATTTATCGACCCCGCCCAGCACCACCAGCCCGGTGACCGCCAGCGCCAGCACCAGCACGATCAGCGCCAGAACCATCAGCGCGCCCAAGGGGTTGTGGCCAAGGTGGCGGCTGCCGCCTGCAAGATGCCCGCGAATGTCTGCCGGGGCGGGCACGAATTCGGCAAAGCGCGCGTAGGTGGTGCCGGTAAACCCCCAGACGATGCGCGCCACAATCAGCGCCGCCGCCGCCAGCCCCGCCGAAATGTGCAACAGCAGGATGCGCGATTCGAGCAGGAACCCCGAAGCGGCCGCCAGCACCACCGAAAGCACCAGCGACCAGTGAAACACCCGCACGAACAGGTCCCAGACACGGGTTTGCGAGGCGGTGGGGGTGGCGGTAGTCATCGGGCAGGCCTTTCCAACGGGGCCAGAACTGGCCAAGCTTGCCGCTGTTTCGCATGAGCCACCTGACGCGGCCCTGACCCCGGCTGTCAGTGAAATGTCAGATTGGCGCGGCGGGCAGCGCGACCTCGGCGCGCAGGCCGGGTGCGGCGTCGGCAAGCGTCAAAGTGCCGCCCGCCGCCTCGATGATCTCGCGCGCGATGGCAAGGCCAAGCCCGCTGCCGGCGCCGCTTTCATCGGCCCGCGCGCCGCGCTGCATCAACGCCTCGATCCGCTCGGGCGCGATGCCCGGCCCGTCATCGGCCACCACGATCTGCACCCGCGCGCCCTGTCGCCGCGCGGCAAGGCGGACGGTGCTGCCAGCATGGCGCGCGGCATTCTCGGTCAGCGCCCCCAGCGCCTCGGTCAGATCATCAATGTCGATCAGGGCAATCAGGCCCGGCGGCAGGTCGGTGTGCCAGTTCAGCGCAGCACCACGGCCACTGCGCCGGATCACCCGCACGATGCGCCCCACCGCCTCGGCGGCATCGGCCCGCGCGGCCGCGGCGCGGGTGGCAACGCGGGTGCGCGACAACTCGCGGTCAACGTGGCGGTGCATGGCCGAGGTGATGTCTTCGATCGCGCGCGCCGCTTCGGGCTGGCCCGCCCCGCGCAGCCGCCCGGCCTCGCCCATCAGCGCCTGAAGCGGCGTTTTCAACCCATGCGCCAGATCGCCCGCGCGCGCCCGCGCCCGCGCAAGTTCGGCCTCGCGCTCTGCCAGAAGTGCATCAACCTCACCGACCAATGGTTTCAATTCGCGTGGAAAATCGGCGCCTAGCCGGGCGCGTGCGCCCGATCGCACATTGGCCACCCGCGCCTCGACCGCAGCCAGCGGGCTAAGGCCCACCCCCACCTGCACCCAGCCCGCCGCAATCAGCACCGCCGCCAGAAGCGCGACATAGGGCGCAAGATCGGCGATGAAGGCGCGTTTGGCCTGCGCCAGATCGCCCGCCGCCATCGCCACCGCCGCGCGGGCGCCCGCCCCCCCGAGGCGCGCGGGCAAGCGCACCGAGCGTTCATAGACCAGCAGCGGCTCGCCCCCGGCGCCCGCCAGATGGTGCGCGTGGGCGGCGCCATCGGCCAGAACGTCAGCAGGCAGCACCAGCGTATAATCCCACAGCGAGCGCGAGCGCAGCACCGCGCCCTCGGCCTCGATCTGCCAGTAAAGCCCGCCGAGCGGGCGCGCAAACCGCGGGTCGGCGGGCGCCGACGCCACCTCAAGCGCGCCATCGGCGCCGCGCTCGACGCCCGCAAGCAACTGGTCGAGATGCACCGACAGTTCGGCCACGGCCCGCCGTTCCACATGCGCCGCGAACAGTTCCGACAGCGCCAGCGCCGCCACCACGAGCGACACCACAATCGCCGCGGCGCCTGCCAGAAGCAGCCGCAGCCGCAGCGAAAGGCGGCTCATGCCGCCACCCCGCCGCCTTCGAGAAAATAGCCAAAGCCGCGCCTTGTGCCGATGATGCCGGGGCCAAGCTTGCGCCGCAGCCGCGCCACCAGCGCCTCAAGCGCGTTCGCCTCGCGCGAGAAATCATCGCCGTAAAGGTGTTCGAGCAATTCGCCCGGCGCCACCACGCGGTCGCGGTGCAGCATCAGATAGGCGAGCAGGCGATATTCGAGCGCGGTCACCGCCATCGGCACCCCGCGCCGCGCCACGGTCATGCGGTTGGCATCGAGCGTCAGCTCACCCGCCGCCTGCACGGCGCCGCCGCGCCCCGCCGCGCGGCGCACCAGCGCGCGGGCGCGGGCCACAAGTTCCTCCATGCGGAAGGGTTTGGGCAGGTAGTCATCGGCGCCCGCGTCGATCCCTTCAACCCGCTCGCTCCAGGTGCCGCGCGCGGTCAGCACCAGCACCGGCATGTCGCGCCCCGCCGCGCGCCAGCGCTTGAGCACGCTCAGCCCGTCAAGCTTGGGCAGGCCCAGATCGAGCACGATCAGGTCGAAATCCTCGGTATCCCCCAAAAACCACGCGGTCTCGCCATCGGCGCAGGTCTGCACCACAAAGCCCGCTGCCTGCAAGGCCGTGGTCAGATCGGCCGCGATGCGCGCGTCATCCTCGACCGCCAGTGCCCGCATCGCCTGCCCCCTCATCGGGCGCAGGGCCGGGGTCGCCCTCGACCTTCAGCACGCGCCCGGTTGCCGCATCCACCTCAACCTCGATAATCCTGCCGTCAGCAGTGATCAGTTCGAAATCATAAATATATTGCCCCGACTTGCGCTCAAACTCCACCTCGATCAGGCGGGCGTTGAACTGCGCCTCAATCGCGCGCAGCACCTCGGCCAGCGGCAGCACCTCGGCGCGCCGCAGCGCCTCGTGCGCGGCGTCGTGATCATGCGGGCGCTTGGCATCGGCCAGCGCGGGCTGGGCAAGGCCGAGGGCAAGAGCAAGGGCGAGGGGGCGGAACATGGGCCAGCCCTAGCAGGGCGCCGCTGACAGGGCGCTGACAGGCGCGGTCAGGGCGGCGTCAGCGATGCTGTGGCACTATGGCGCATCAGGCGCCGATTCTGGCGCCCCCAAGCGGAGGAATTGCCGATGAGACGCACCATCCTGTTTTGCACCGCCCTTGCCGCTGCGGTCGGTCTGTTTGCCTTGGGCGCGGCCGAGGCCGCGCCGCCGATTACCGCCGCCAGCGTTCATGCCGTCGCCCGCGCAAGCGGCTGGATCAGCGCCGAGGCGCTGACCGCGCGGCTGACGCGCGGCAGCTACCGGGTCGCTGACCTGCAGCAGGTGCATGGCCTCTTCTGGCGCGCCGAGATTGCGCGGTCCGACGGCACGAGCTTTCGCGTCTTTCTTGCCCCCGATGGCACGCCGTTGCCCGAGCTCAGCCTGTCACCGATGTTCTGAGCACAGGCTCACCCCAGCAGGTCGTGGCAAAGTTCCAGACCGCTGACCAGCGCATCGACCTCGGCGCGGGTGTTGTAAAGCCCGAACGAGGCGCGCGCAGTGGCGGTCTGGCCCAGATGGGTCAGTAGCGGCATTGCGCAATGCGTGCCCGCCCGCACGGCGATGCCGCGCTTGTCGAGAATGGTCGAAATGTCATGCGCGTGGGCCGCGCCTTCGAGGGTAAGCGAGAAGATCGCGCCCTTGCCGGGTGCGGTGCCCTGCACCTGCAACCAGTTCAGCCCGGCAAAGCGTGAGATCGCATAGTCGCGCAGATCAGCCTCATGGGCCGCGATATTTTCCATTCCAAGTGCGGTGAGGTAGTCGAGCGCCGCGCCAAAACCGATCTGCTGCACAATGCCGGGCGTGCCCGCCTCCAGGCGCGCATAGCCTTCGGCGTAGCTCACCGCATCTTGCGAAACCTCGCGAATCATGTCGCCGCCGCCCAGAAAGGGGCGCATCTCGGCCAGCCTGTCGCGCGCAATGAAGATCGCGCCCGAGCCGCTGGGGCCGTAAAGCTTGTGCCCGGTGATGGCGTAAAAATCGCAGCCGATCTCGGCCACGTTGACCGGCGCATGCACCGCGCCCTGGCTGCCATCGACCAGCACCGGCACGCCACGCGCCCGCGCGCCCCGGCAAATGGCGCCGACATCGACGCGCGTGCCGAGCACGTTCGACATCTGGGTAACGGCAATCAGCCGGGTGCGGGGGCCAACCGCCTTTAGCACCTTTTCGGCGGGCAGGCTGCCATCGGGGTCCGGGGCCACCCATTTCAGCACCACGCCCTGACGTTCGCGCAGAAAATGCCACGGCACGATATTGGCGTGATGTTCGAGAAGACTGAGCACGATTTCATCGCCCGCCTGAAGCCGTGGCGCCGCCCAGGCGTAGGACACCATGTTGATGCCCTCGGTCGAGCCGGTCGTAAAGACGATCTCATCCTCATGCGCGCCGATGAAGCGCGCCACCTTGCCGCGCACCGCCTCATAAGCCTCGGTCGAGATCGTCGAGAGCGTGTGCAAGCCGCGATGCACATTGGCGTAATCCTGCGCATAGGCACGGGTGACCGTGTCGATCACCACCTGCGGCTTTTGCGCCGATGCGCCGTTGTCGAGGTAAACCAGCGGCCTGCCGTTCACCTCGCGCGACAAAATCGGAAAATCGGCACGGATGCGGTTTACGTCATACATCGCCTATGCCCCCGTCGTGGGCACAAGGCCGAACATGCCAAGCACGATCGCCGCCAGCAGCGCCGCGATGAACAAGGTGGCAACGATGCCCAAGAACACAAACAAACTGCGCGTGAACCCGTGCAGGGCCGCGGTGAATTGCGTCAACATCACCAGAAAGAGCACGAAGGCCGCCATGCCGAGCGCGCTGGCAAACAGCGGAAAGAGCAGCATCAGCACCACCTGCGCGGCCTGCACGCACAAGAGCACAACCTCGATCCAGACCGCCAGCACCAGCGCCTGCGCAAACCGGCCCTTGCCGCCAAACACCTGCCCCAGCCCCGACATCGCCCCAGCGACCAGCGCGATGCTGGCCATTTGCGCCAGCGCCATGCGCAACGGCGAGTCGGTCAGCGCCATCCACGGGGCCGAGATCTGCACCGGGAACATCGCGTTCGCGAGCCAGCTGAGCACCGCCGAAGATGCCGCCACCGCCGCAGCCGCCTGCCAGAGCAAAGGCAGCGGCACGCCAAACCCGATCAGCCGGGCGGCGGCCACGCGCGGCTCACGCACGCTTTGCGCCACCAGTTGCGCGAAGAAGGCGGGATCAAACCGCATCACGACGCCTCGAACTCGGCAACCCTCAGGCTTGCGCCCCAGATGCCAAAGAACCCTGCCGCCAGCACCAGCCCGACAAGGTTGAGCGCAGCCCCCGGCCCGATGAAGCCCGCGACCAGCCCCTGCAGCAGCACCGCCGGCGCGACCGCCAGCATCGACCAGAACAGCGCCATCCGCACCCGGAACCCGGTGCCGCGCCCGCCAAAGGCGCGCGCCACAATATGCGACAGCGCCGCCAGCGTGTAGGCGATCAGCGGCAGCACGAAAATGGCGCCGAAGGCCGCCCCGGCAATGCGACCCTCAAGCGGGATCCGCTGCGCCTCGGGCAGCGCCGCATCGAGAAAGGCCAGCCGCGATTGCGCGGGCCAGAGCGACACGAACACCACACCGCAGGCCGCCATCAGCGTGGCCAGCGCCCGGTCTTCGCGCGGGCCTTGCGCCAGAAGCGCGCGCATCACCACGCGCGGTTGCCGCCAGCTTCGAAAAATGTTCGGAACAATCGCCATGTTACCCCCGGTGCCGCGCCAGCCAGTCTTGCAACCGCGCCAAGATCTCTGCCGCAATCGCCTCGTCGTCAATCTCGGCAATAGCATCAGCGAGGAAAGAAAGCACCAGTAGCGACACCGCCTCTTCGCGCGGCACTCCGCGCGAGCGCAGGTAGAAAAGCGCCGTTTCATCAATGGCCCCGGTGGTGGACCCGTGGCTGCACTTCACGTCATCGGCGTAAATCTCCAGTTCCGGCTTGGCGAGGAACTGGCACAGGTCATCAAGCATCAAGGCCTGGCTGATCTGGTAGCCGTCGGTCTTTTGCGCGCCGGGCTGCACCAGAATCTTGCCTTGGAAGATGCCTGTGGCACCATGCCGCAGCACCTTCTTGAAGACCTGACGGCTTTCGCCGCCCTCGGCGCCGTGGGTGATGAACACGGTGTCGTCATGGTGAAAATCGCCATCGGCGCCGTCGCCAAGTGCTGCACCGGCGATATGGGCCAGCGCGTTGTCGCCCACGATCTCGATCATCGCCTCGTTGCGCGTCAGCCGCCCGTTCATGGAAAGCGTGAACGATTTGAACAGCGCCCCGGCGCTGATGCGCGCGAAGATCGCGCTATAGACCCGGTGCCCGTGCGAGCGGCCCTGCGGGCGGATGTGATGAAAGCGCGCGCCCGCGCCCACATCGACCTCTAGCACCAGATTTGCGCGCGCGGCAGCGGTGCCGGTTTCGAGCAGGGTCAGCTCGGCGCCTTCCTCCAGCTTCACGCAGTGGTGCAAGATCGCCTCGGAAGTATCTGAACTCTGGCGATAAGATATGTGTACAGGGCGCGCGGCACGGCCCGTGACGCGCAGCATCACGCCATCGCTTGCCCGCGCGGTGTTCAGCGCGGCAAAGGGCCGGCGCACGGGGGCTTGCCCCGATGCCTCAAGACTGCCGTAAAAGGCACCAGCCCATTGCGGCGCATCGGCCAGCCGCGCGATTTCAACCCCCGCCAGTCTGGGGTCATCTGATGCGGCGGCGTCAAAGACGCCATCGGTAAAGACCAGCCGAACCTTCGGCATATCGGCGAAAATGGGCGTGTCGGCCCGAAAGGCCCCGGCCTCGGGGACCGCTTCGGCCATGAACGGCGCCGGATTGGTCCAGCGCCAATATTCATCGCGCCGCCCCGGCAGGCCCATGTCGGCCAGCCGCGCCGCCGCGTCTGCGCGGGCGGATTGCATCAGAGCACCCCCGCCAGAAGGTCGGCATAGCCGTTTTTCTCAACCTCAAGCGCCAGGTCTGGCCCACCCGTGCGGATGATGCGGCCATCGGCCATAATATGCACCACGTCAGGTGCGATATGGTCCAAAAGCCTTTGATAATGCGTTATAACCAGAAAACTGCGCCCGGCATCGCGCAACGCGTTCACACCATCGGCCACCAGCTTCATCGCATCGACATCAAGCCCCGAGTCGGTTTCATCGAGCACGCACATGCGCGGCTCCAACACCGCCATCTGCAAAATCTCGTTGCGCTTTTTCTCGCCCCCTGAAAACCCGACGTTGACCGGGCGCTTGAGCATTTCGGCGTCGATCTTCAACGTCTTGGCCTTTTCTCGCACCAACTTGAGAAATTCGCCCGCGCTGACCTCAGGCTCATTGCGCGCCTTCCGTTGCGCATTCAGCGCGGTGCGCAAGAACACCATGTTGCCAACACCGGGAATTTCGACCGGATATTGGAACGCCAGAAACAGCCCCGCCGCGGCGCGTTCCTCGGGGTCGAGCGCGAGCAGGTCTTGCCCCAGCAGCGTGGCGCTGCCCGCCGTCACTTCATAGCCCTCGCGGCCGGAAAGCACATAGCTCAGCGTTGATTTGCCAGACCCGTTCGGCCCCATGATCGCGTGCACCTGCCCGGCGCCAACATGCAGGTTGACGCCTTTGAGGATGACCTTTTCCTCTTCTTGAAGTTTGACGTGCAGGTTCTTGATTTCAAGCATGTTTTCCTCGTTTAATCAGATCATCCGGGGCGCAGGAACAGGCCCAAGAGCCACGCCATGCGCTGCGCCGGAAAGGGTTGCGGGGCAAGCTCGAACCGCGCCATGCGGCCGATCATCTCGGCGCGCGGGGCAAGGGTTTCGACCTCGTGATAGGGGGGGCGGTCGATGTAGTCATCGACCAGCACGGTGACGGGGCGGGTGATGCGCAGCGCCACGGTGGCAAAACAGGCGGCGCGAAAGCGGCCATCGACCAGCACCACATCAGGGTGCACGAAATCGGGCCGGTCCCAGACAGAATTGGGGTAGCCCGGCCATTTGCGAAAGCTGGCGTCGTCAAGCGGCTTGCCCCATGGCCCGGTCGGCCCGATATCGGCGTGGTGCAGCACCAGTTCGGCCTTGGGCGGGTTGGCGGCAAACCAGCGCGCCATGCCACCCAGCCATTCCTTGTCGCTTTCGACCGAAAACACCCGCTTGCCCGGCATTTCAGCCGCCAGCACGGTTGACCCGCCGGACCCGTATTCGAGTATCACCCCCGCCGCGCCATAGGCGCGCGCCAGCGCCGCCGCCTCATCGGGCGGCAGGGTCAGGCGCGGGCGTTCGAGGGCTGCAAGCCTCATCCCACGCTGCCTTCCAGCGAAATCGCCACAAGTGCCTGCGCTTCCATGGCAAATTCCATCGGCAGCGCCTGCAGCACGTCCTTGCAAAAACCGTTTACGACCAGCGCCACCGCCGCCTCTTCGCCGATGCCGCGCGCGCGGCAGTAGAACAGCTGGTCTTCATCGACCTTCGAGGTGGTGGCCTCATGCTCAACCCGGCTCGAATGATTCTTGACCTCGATATAGGGCACGGTATGGGCGCCGCATTTGCCGCCGATCAGCAGGCTGTCACATTGCGTGTAGTTGCGGCTGTTCTTGGCCTTCGGGTGCATCGAAACCTGCCCGCGATAGGTGTTTTGCGCATGCCCCGCGCTGATGCCCTTGGAGACAATGCGGCTGCGGGTGTCGCGGCCAAGATGGATCATCTTGGTGCCGGTGTCGGCCTGCTGGAAGTTGTTGGCAATGGCGATCGAATAGAATTCGCCCTGGCTTTCGTTGCCGCGCAGAATGCAGCTTGGGTATTTCCAGGTGATCGCGGACCCGGTTTCAACCTGCGTCCACATCACCTTGGCGCGGTCGCCCCGGCAATCGGCGCGCTTGGTGACGAAGTTGTAAATGCCGCCAAGCCCGTTTTCGTCGCCCGGATACCAATTCTGCACCGTCGAATACTTCACCTCGGCGTCTTCCAGAATCACGATCTCGACCACCGCCGCATGCAGCTGTGCAATATCGCGCTTGGGCGCAGTGCAGCCTTCAAGGTAGCTCACATAGGCGCCCTTGTCGGCGATGATCAGCGTGCGCTCAAACTGCCCGGTGTTCTCGGCGTTGATGCGGAAATAGGTGCTCAGCTCCATCGGGCAGCGCGTGCCCGGCGGGATGTAGACGAACGAGCCATCAGAAAAGACCGCCGAATTCAGCGTGGCAAAGAAGTTGTCCGATTGCGGCACGACCGAACCCAGATACTTGCGCACAAGCTCGGGGTGCTCGCGGATCGCCTCGGAGATCGAGCAGAAGATCACCCCGGCCTTCGCCAGTTCGGCCTTGAAGGTGGTGCCCACGCTGACGCTGTCAAAGACCGCATCCACCGCCACGCGTCGCGCATCGGCGGCAACCCCTTCGGCACCTTCAACACCGGCCAGAAGCATCTGTTCCTTCAGCGGAATCCCGAGTTTCGCGTAGGTCGCCAGCAGCTTGGGGTCAACCTCATCAAGGCTTTTGGGCTTGCCCTCCATGCTCTTGGGCTTGGCGTAGTAGAACTGGTCCTGATAGTCGATTTCGGGGTAGCGCAGCATCGCCCAGCGCGGCTCTTCCAGCTCGACCCAACGGCGATAGGCGGCAAGGCGCCATTCCAGCATCCATTCCGGCTCATCGTTCTTCGAAGAAATCAGGCGCACGATGTCTTCGCTCAGGCCTTTCGGCGCATAGTCCATCTCGATCTCGGTGGACCAGCCGTATTTGTAGCTGCCCATGCCCTGCACGGTTTCAACGGTTTCCCGATCAACCCCTTCGCGGACTTCCTGATCGCCCATCATGATATCGCCTTCCCGTTCATTTTCGGTGCCTTGCGGCGCATTCTTCACGTTGCCCGCGCGCGCTGGCGGGCGTAGGCGGCGCACCAGGCATCGGCAAAGCGCAAGACCTGCTCGCGCGGCACGCCCGGCCCGATCGAAACCCGCACCGCCGTACCTGCGGCGGCGCTGTCAAACCCCATCGCGCCCAGCACGCGGCTGGCGCGCACCTTGCCCGACGAACAGGCCGACCCGGCCGAAATCGCAAACCCTGCCAGATCCAGCGCCATCACCTGCGTTTCGCCACGCCAACCCGGCGCCATAATGCAACTCGTATTGGGCAGCCGCCCCGGCCCCGAGCTTTCCCTTCCGGGGAAAATAACACCTTCGGCGCCAGCTTCCAGAGCTAATTCTAGAATCTTTCTAATTTCTGCAACCTCGTCCCAGACCCCGGCCGCCAGATCACGCGCGGCGGCCTCGGCGGCGGCGCCGAAACCGGCAATGCCGATCAGGTTCTCGGTGCCCGCGCGCCGCCCCATTTCCTGCCCGCCACCCTTGATCTGGCTGGCAATTTCGGTGCCGCGCTTCACCACCAGCGCCCCCACACCCTTCGGACCACCGAGCTTGTGCGCCGAAACCAGCCCCGCCGTGACCCCAAGCCAGTTGAAGGCGAAGGGTACCTTGCCAAAGGCTTGCGTCAGATCGCTGACCGCCAGCCCCGCGGGCAATGCCTGCAGCACGCCGGTCTCGGAATTGGCCAGCTGCAACGCGCTTTGCGCCGGGTCGGTCACCGTCACTTGCCCCGCCGCATCGACCGGCAAGACCGGGTCACACCAGGCCCAAACCGCATCATGTTCAACCTCGGCGCAGGCCAGCCCCCTGCCCGCGCAGGCCAGTGCCGCCGCTTCGGTGGCGCCCGAGGTAAAGATCACATCCGCGCCCTCGGCCCCGAGCGCCGCCGCAACCTGCGCGCGCGCGCGTTCCACCAATGCCCGCGCGGCGCGGCCCTCGGCGTGCACCGACGAGGGGTTACCGACGATGTCCATCGCCGCCGCCATCGCCGCCCGCGCCTCGCCCCGCAAAGGCGCCGTGGCGTTCCAGTCAAGGTAAACCCGCGCGCTCACCCGGCCCTCATTTCTTCAACGCCCAAATACCCCCGCCGGAGGCACCTGCACCTGCGGCGCGCGCAACGATGGGTCATGCGTCGACCACGGTAAACAGGTTCGGCACCGCCGGGCAGGGTTTCAGCCCGTTGCCCACAACATCGGCCAGCGTGGTCGCGTGCAAAAACACATAGACCTGCGCCGACATGCTTTCCCAAAGCCGGTTGGAAAGGCTTTGCGCGCGGCTGCCCGAAACGCCACCCGTCGCCCCCGCGCCCTTTTCCAGCGCCGAAACCGACTCGTCCACCGCCTCGAACACCTCGGAAATCCTGATCTCGCCAGGCTCGCGCGCCAGCCGGTAGCCGCCCCCCGGCCCGCGCACCGAGCGCACGAGGCCGGCGCGCCGCAGCCGCACGAACAACTGCTCCAGATAAGGCAAAGACAGATTCTGCCGCCTGGAAATTGCGGCGAGCGAGGTCATCTGGTCTTCGCCCGCCGTCGCCAGATCGACCAGCGCCACCATTGCATAGCGTCCCTTGGTTGACAGTTTCACGCGCGCCTCCTGAACTCTGCGGGTTTCGGGGCTGCCGGACTGCCGATCCGGACCCAACTTCCTTTAGCAGAGCATTGACCTTGCACGGAAGGCTGCTTAACTCATTTCCATCCGGCGGCCCGCCCTTTACGGGCGGCTCCCGCAATCGATCTAGGGTAACTGAGTGATTTCGTCAAGTTTTCGCTCCACCCCAACCTGAACTGGCGACGCGCATGCCCGAAGTCATCTTTCCCGGTCCCGAAGGCCGCCTTGAAGGGCGCTACCACCCCAATGGGGCACGGGACGCCCCGATTGCCATCATCCTGCACCCCGATCCGCAGTTTGGCGGCACCATGAACAACCGGGTTGTCTACAACCTGCACTACAGTTTTCATCGCCTCGGCTTTACCGTGCTGCGCTTCAACTTTCGCGGCGTCGGGCGCAGCCAGGGCGAGTATGATCAGGGCCTGGGCGAGCTTTCCGATGCCGCCTCGGCGCTCGATTACCTGCAAGCGCTCAACCCCAACTCCAAGCATTGCTGGGTGGCGGGGTTCAGCTTTGGCGCCTGGATCGGGATGCAACTTCTGATGCGCCGCCCCGAGATTACCGGCTTCATCTCGGTGGCACCGCCCGCCAACATGTATGATTTCTCGTTTCTGGCGCCCTGCCCCGCGTCGGGCCTGATCATCAACGGCACCGCCGACCGCGTCGCCCCCCCCAAGGATACCGCCAACCTCGTGGGCAAGCTGCGCGAGCAAAAGGGTATCACCATCACCCACGAACAGGTTGAGGGCGCTGACCACTTCTTCAAGGATGAAGAGGCGCATATGAAGCCGATGATCGAGACGGTGCAGGCCTATGTGCGCCGCCGACTGGGCGAGGCCTCGCGGTAACCGCCATGGGCCTGCTCGAAGACCTTGCCGACAAGCTGGCGGAAGATACGCTTGACGCGATGGAGGCGACCGGCAGCGACCGCCTCTATATCGACGTTGGCAAGGTGCTGGGCACCTCGTCGCCGACCATGCAGGAAACCTTCCTGACCTCGATCCGCATCCGTCTGGCCGAGCGGCGCGGGCGGCAGTTTCTGGAAACCACGGTTGCCGCACTTCAAGCTGGCGCCGCGGCGCCCGAAGCCCCGAAGGGCGGCGAGAGTTGAACGACCGGCTGGCCCGGCAATTCGCTTTTCTGATGGAGGCCGACAAGCTGAAGTCGGTCTTGCGCGCCAACACCTTGGCCGATGGCTCGCGGCGCGAGAACTCGGGCGAGCACAGCTGGCACCTCGCGCTTTATGCGCTGGTGCTGGCCGATCAGGCGGCACCGGGGGTTGATATCAACCGCGTCGTCCGCATGCTGGTGCTGCACGATCTGGTGGAGATCGACGTGGGCGATGTGCCGATTCATTCGCAAAACGGCGAGGCGCATGGGTCCGCCGCGGTTCAGGCTGGCGAAGCGGCCGCCGCCGAGCGCATTTTCGGCTTGCTGCCCAAGGGCATCGGCGCCGACCTCAAGGCGCTCTGGCAAGAATTCGAGGCGGCAGAAAGCGCCGACGCCATCTTTGCCAGGTCGCTCGACCGGGTGCAGCCGGTGATGCAGAACCTCGCCTGCGGCGGCGGCACCTGGAAGGAATACAAGGTCACCGCCGCGCAACTGGAAACCCGCGTGGGCGCCAAGGTCGCGCGCGGCGCGCCGATGGTCTGGCACTGGGTACGCGGCCAGTTGCGCAGCACCTTTCCCGAGATCTGAGCCGATCACGCGCATTTTCGGTATGCAATAGCATACCGCCCTTCCCATAGCCGCTTTACTGGGCTATGAGGCGGCAACGAATCCCCAACCCGAAGGTGCCTCCATGACCAAGATCAAGGTAGCCAACCCCGTCGTCGAGCTTGACGGCGACGAAATGACCCGGATCATCTGGGACTTCATCAAGAAGAAACTGATCCTGCCCTATCTCGACATCGACCTGAAATATTACGACCTCGGCATCGAGGAACGCGACCGCACCAACGACCAGATCACCATCGACGCGGCGCATGCGATTCAGAAATACGGCGTCGGCGTGAAATGTGCGACCATCACCCCCGATGAGGCCCGCGTTGAAGAATTCGGCCTCAAGCAGATGTGGAAATCGCCCAACGGCACGCTGCGCAACATCCTTGGCGGGGTGATCTTCCGTCAGCCGATCATCTGCAAAAACGTGCCGCGTCTGGTGCCGGGCTGGACCAAGCCGATCGTGATGGGCCGCCACGCCTTTGGCGACCAATACAAGGCCACAGACTTCCGCTTCCCCGGTGCAGGCAAGCTGACGCTGAAATTCGTCGGCGAAGACGGCACCGTGATCGAGCGCGACGTCTATGACGCGCCCTCGGCCGGGGTGGTGATGGGCATGTACAACCTTGATGCCAGCATCATCGACTTTGCCCGCGCCTCGCTGCAATACGGCCTGAACCTCGGCTGGCCGGTGTATCTTTCCACCAAGAACACCATCCTCAAGGCCTACGACGGCCGCTTCAAGGACCTGTTCGCCCAGGTCTATGCCGAGGAATTCGAAGACAAGTTCAAGAAGGCGGGCATCACTTACGAACACCGCCTGATCGACGACATGGTGGCATCGGCCATGAAATGGTCTGGCGGCTACGTCTGGGCCTGCAAGAACTACGACGGCGACGTGCAATCAGATACCGTGGCGCAGGGCTTCGGCAGCCTCGGCCTGATGACCTCGGTGCTGATGACCCCCGATGGCCAGACCGTCGAGGCCGAAGCGGCCCACGGCACGGTGACCCGCCACTACCGCGAGCATCAAAAGGGCAAGGCGACCTCCACCAACTCGATCGCCTCGATCTACGCCTGGACCGGCGGCCTGAAGCACCGCGCCAAGCTCGACGGCAACGAGGCGCTGATGCGCTTTGCCACCACGCTCGAAAAGGTCACCGTGGACGCGGTGGAAGACGGCCATATGACCAAGGACCTCGCGCTTCTGGTCGGCCCCGATCAGAAGTGGCTCACCACCATGGGCTATCTCGAAAAAGTCGATGAGTATCTGAACAAGGCGCTCAAGGGCTAAAGCGGTCGCCAGACTGCAATGGGGCCGGGGGCAGCGATGCCCCCGGCCCTTTGCTGTGCTCACCAGAGCTGGCCGCGCCCCGTCGGGGGTGCAGCACTTGGCGGCAGGCCGATGTCGCGGCGCAGATGGTTGCAAAGCTGCGCCGCATCACGCCGCCGCACCCGCCCAGCCACCAGCGCACGCAGGGCATGTGCCAGCACGCGCCAGGGGCCCAAATCGTCAATCACCGCATGCAGCAGCTGTGCGGCATGCGCCCTTTCAGAGGCATTCTGTCGTGTCATCGCGTTCTCCGGCCGCTTGCGCGCGCCGGCTCCTTGCAGTTGGGGGGGCCGCGCAAACCGCATGGCAGACCGCAGGCGGCCAGGGGGCCGCGCGCGCCATAGCGGAATGCAGGGTTGGTTCAGGGGGGTCAGGGCGTGGTCAGCCCCAGGGGTGCCTCAGCCGCGGCGGGCGATCAGCGAGCGCACGAAATCCGATCCCGTGGCGCTGGTTCCGGCCCGCGCTGCGAAGACGTTGTGATAGGTCATCTGACGCCTCCCTTGTTGCTGCGTGCCAGGTGCCGCCCATTGCCACAGCCCGCTTGCCGCGCCAAGAAAAGCCCGCGCGGCGCGGGGCCGACGCGGGCAGCCCTGTTGCGCCCCCGCCACAGCACTGCCCCTTGCATCTTCTTCTTTGCCGAAATACCCCACGGGGGGTCCGGGGGTGTGAAACCCCCGGCTTTCCCCAAGCACCGGGCCCCGCATGACCGACGCCACCCACCATACCCCGCTTGAAGACGCGCAAGGCATCGCTTACGGCGCAGGTATGGCCGCCTTCAGCATCGTCATGCTGACGCATCTGGGCTTTGTCACCGGCCAGACGGCGGGGCTTGCCATCTTGATTTCCTACGCCAGCGGCTGGGGCTTCGGGCCGGTGTTCTTTGCCGTCAACCTGCCCTTCTACTGGCTCGGCTATCACCGCATGGGCTGGGTGTTCACGCTCAAGACCTTTGTCTCGGTCGCGCTGGTCTCGCTGCTTGCGGCCTTCATGCCGCACTGGGTCAGCTTTTCGTATCTCAACCCCGCGCTTGGCGCGGTGATGATCGGCTTCATGTCGGGCGCGGCCCTGCTCGCGCTTTTCCGCCACGGCGCCAGCCTCGGCGGGGTCGGCATCGTGGCGCTCTACCTGCAAGACCGCACCGGCTTTCGCGCCGGCTGGACGCAGCTCATCTTCGACGCCTGCCTCTTTTCCGTGGCGCTGATGTTGCGCGAGTGGCACACCGTGGCGTGGTCGTTCCTCGGCGCGCTGGTGCTCAACCTCGTGATCGCCATGAACCATCGCCGCGACCGTTACATCGCCGCATAAGGCAGCCCGCGCCGATTTGCCGCGCTTTCACGCGCATTCGACTGGCCAAGCGGCGCGCTATCGACTATGCGCAGCCCCGCAGCACTGAATTGGCGGATCAAATGGACCTTCGCAATATCGCGATCATCGCGCACGTTGACCACGGCAAAACCACCCTGGTTGACGAGCTTCTGAAGCAGTCGGGCACCTACCGCGAAAATCAGGCCACGACCGAGCGGGCGATGGACAGCAATGATATCGAGCGCGAGCGCGGCATCACGATTCTGGCCAAGGCCACGTCGGTCGAATGGAAGGGCGTGCGCATCAACATCGTCGACACCCCCGGCCACGCCGATTTCGGCGGCGAGGTGGAACGCATTCTGAGCATGGTCGATGGCGTCTGCCTGCTGGTCGATGCCGCCGAAGGCCCGATGCCGCAAACCAAATTCGTCACCTCGAAGGCGCTGGCACTGGGCCTCAAACCCATCGTGGTGCTGAACAAGGTTGATAAACCCGCAGCCGAACCCGACCGCGCGCTGAACAAGGTGTTCGACCTTTTCGCCAACCTCGGCGCCAGCGATGAACAACTCGATTTCCCGCATATCTACGCCTCGGGCATTGGCGGCTGGGCCGACCGCGAGCTTGATGGCCCGCGCAAGGATCTGTCGGCGCTGTTCGATCTGATCCTGGCCCATGTCGAAGCCCCCAAACAGATCGCGCACCGCGATGCGCCGTTCCGCATGCTGGCCACCACGCTCGGGCTCGACCCGTTCATCGGCCGCATCCTCACCGGGCGCGTCGAATCGGGCCGCCTGAAGGTGGGCGATACGCTGAAGGCGCTCAGCCGCACCGGCGAAAAGCTCGAACAGTTCCGGGTCTCCAAAATCCTCGCCTTCCGGGGCTTGTCGCAGACCGCGATCGACCTGGCCGAAGCGGGCGATATCGTCACCGTCGCGGGCATGTCCAAAGCCAACGTCGCCGACACGCTCTGTGATCTTTCGCTCGATACCGCCCTGCCCGCGCAGCCGATCGACCCGCCGACGATTTCGGTCACCTTCGGCATCAACGACAGCCCGCTTGCGGGCCGCGATGGCTCCAAGGTGCAGTCCCGTGTGATCCGCGACCGCCTGATGCGCGAGGCGGAATCGAACGTGGCGATCAAGGTTGAAGATACCCCCTCGGGCGACGCTTTCGTGGTTTCCGGGCGCGGCGAATTGCAGATGGGCGTGCTGATCGAGAACATGCGCCGCGAAGGGTTCGAGCTTTCGATCTCGCGCCCGCGCGTGATCTTTCGCGATATCGACGGTGTGCGGCATGAACCGATCGAAGAGGTCATCATCGATGTCGATGACGAGTATTCGGGCGCGGTGATCGACAAGCTCACCTCGACCCGCAAGGGCGATCTGGTCGAAATGCGGCCCGCAGGCCACGGCAAGACCCGGATCGTGGCGCATGTGCCCTCGCGCGGGCTGATCGGCTATCAGGGCGAGTTCATGACAGACACCCGCGGCAACGGCGTGCTGAACCGCATCTTCCACAGCTGGGCGCCCTACAAGGGGCCGATCCAGGGCCGCCGCCAGGGTGTGCTGGTGTCGATGGAGGCGGGCGTTTCGGTGGCTTTCGCGCTCTGGAACCTCGAAGATCGGGGCAAAATGTTCATCGGCGCGCAGGAACAGGTCTACGAGGGCATGATCATCGGCGAGCACAGCCGCGAGAACGACCTCGACGTGAACCCGCTCAAGGGCAAGAAACTGACCAACATGCGCGCCAGCGGCACCGACGAAGCGGTGCGCCTGACCACCCCGGTGCGCATGAGCCTTGAGGCCGCCATCGCCTATATCGACGATGATGAGCTGGTCGAGGTCACGCCCAAGGCGATCCGCATGCGCAAGCGCTTCCTTGACCCACACGAGCGCAAACGCGCCGCAAAAACGGCCTGACCGGTCGCGCCGTCGCTGGCCTCCGGCGGGGATATTTGACCCAAGGCAATTGGCTTGCCTTGGAAAGAAATATCCCCGCCGGAGGCTGCTGCGGCATCAAAGCGCCAACCCGTGCCGCCCTGCCAGATCAGTGAAATATTGCCAGGCGACACGGCCCGAGCGCGCACCGCGCGTGGCCTGCCATTCGATCGCCTCGGCGCGCAGCGTGGCGGCGTCGATCGCCAGGCCGTAAGCCGCGCAATAGCCCGCGATCATCGCGAGGTAGTCATCCTGCCCGCAAGGATGAAAGCCGAGCCAGAGGCCGAAACGGTCTGACAGCGACACCTTTTCCTCAACAGCCTCGCCGGGATTGATCGCGGAGGAACGTTCGTTCTCGATCATCTCGCGCGGCATCAGGTGGCGGCGGTTCGAGGTGGCGTAGAAGAGCACATTCGCCGGGCGCCCCTCGATACCGCCATCGAGCACGGCCTTGAGGCTTTTGTAATGCTGATCATCGGCTGAAAATGACAGATCGTCGCAAAAGAGCACGAAGCGGCGCGGGGCGGCGGCGCGCAGATGCGCCAGCAGGCGCGGCACCGAGGGCAGATCGTCGCGCGCCAGTTCCACCAGTGTCAGCGCCAGCCCGCGCGCCAGCACCGCCGCGTGCACGGCCTTGACCAGCGACGATTTGCCCATGCCGCGCGCGCCCCACAAAAGCGCGTTATTGGCGGCGTGGCCGCGCGCGAACTGCTCGGTATTGGTCAATAGCGTGTCGCGGGCCCGGTCGATGCCCACGAGCAGCGCCAGATCGACGCGCGCAACCTGCGCCACGGGTTCCAGCCGGTCGGGGGCAGTGTGCCACACGAAGGCGCTGGCGGCAGCGAAATCAGGGGCGGGGGCGGGCGCGGGGGCCAGCCGTTCCAGCGCTTCGGCGATGCGCAAGAGCGGATCGGTCACTTTGGCGCCTCGTCCGGCTCGGCCGCGTCGTCTTCATCGTCAACCCAGAGCCCTTCGGCGCGCAGCCGCGCCTCGCGCAGCTTTTCGATCCGCGCCACAAGGAAGATCGAGACCTCGTAAAGCCCATAGACCACGACGAAAAGCACCACCTGCGAAATCACATCGGGCGGGGTCGCCAGTGCCGCAAGCACCAGAATGCCGACCATCGCATAGCGCCGCATCCGCCGGAGCGACGCGACCGAGACCAGCCCGGCCTTGCCCATCAGTGTCAGCAGCACCGGCAGTTGAAAACAGAGCCCGAAGGCCAGGATGAACTTGATGGTCAGGCCAAGGTATTCCTGCACCGAGCCCTGAAACACGATCCCCGCCTCGGCCATGGGCGCCATGTCGGGCGCCGCACCTTCGGGGGGAACCGGCAACAGCGGCCCTTGCTGAAAGCCGAGAAAGAAGGTGAAGGCCATCGGCAGGATAATGAAATAGGCGAATGCCGCGCCCAGCGCGAACATTGCAGGCGAGGCAATCAGAAACGGCAGGAAGGCGCCGCGTTCCGATTTGTAGAGCCCCGGCGCCACGAACCGCCACATCTGGTAGCCGATCACCGGGAACGACAGCGCAAAACCGCCCAGAAACGAAATGCTGATGGCGACAAAGAAGCCTTCCTGCAACTTGATCAGCACAAGGCCGCAATCCTGGCCACGATCGCCAAGTGCTGCGCAGATCGGGCGGGTGAGGAAGTTGAAGATCGGATTCCAGACCGTGAAGCACGCCAGCATGGCCACCGTGAAGGCCAGAACCGACCAGATCAGGCGGCGGCGCAGCTCGGCCAGATGTTCGATCAGCGGCGCGGCAGAGGCATCAACCTCGTCAGCTTGGGCGTCGCTCATGCGTCATCCCCTTTGGTAACGGGTTTGCGCGGCGTGCGCGGGCGTGGCACGGGCTTTGCCTGCGCGGGCGCGGCTTTCGGGGGGCGGGCGGATTTGGCTGGCGCCTTCGCGGTGGCCGGGGCAGATGCCGCGCCATCGGTGGCCAGTTTCTCGGCGGGCTTCGCGGCCTGTTTTGCGGCGGCGGGGGCCGCGGGCGCCGCAGGCTTCGGGTCTGGCAGCGGGCCGGGCGTATAGCCGCCCTTGAGCTTGGGGTCCCATTTCTCGAACGCCGTCGCCGCGTCTTCCAACTCGTCGAGGCCGAGCGCCTTCTTTGAGGTCAGCTTCTTGATGTCATCGGCGGTTTCGCGCATGCCGGTGGCATCGGCCGCATCTTCCATGGCGCGCGAAAACTCGCGGGCCATGCCGCGCGCCTTGGCGGTGAAACGGCCAAGTGTGCGGAACATGCCGGGCAGGTCTTTCGGCCCGACCACGATCAGCGCCACAATGCCGATCACCAGCAATTCGCTTCCGCCGATGTCAAACATCCCGCCCCCGCTTCCGCGCCGCCGTCACAAGCACCCGTGCTCAGGCCTGATCCTTGGGCTTCTCGGTCTCGGGCGTCACATCGCGCGCGGCCTGTGAGGCGGCGCTTTCGATTTCAGCGTTGCCTTCCTTGATGCCCTTCTTGAACGAGGTGATGCCCTTGCCAACTTCGCCCATCAGCGACGAAATCTTGCCACGCCCGAACAGCACCAGCACCACTACCGCAATCAGCAAAAGCCCCAAGGGGCCGATATTGTTGAACATGCGTTCATCCTCCTGGCTGCGCGCGCCGGTCAGGCGCGCGGCATATGCTTTCATGTATGGCCAAGCGCGCGCCAATCAAAGCCCCATTGCGCGGCATGGGCGGTTTTTTTCTGCCTGCCGCTTGCGAAGGGCGCCCCGCTGCGCCAGCTATGGGTCTGAAGGAGCGCCGATGGAAACCACCTTTGCCCTGACCGCCCTTGTCACCCTGTTCGTGGTCGTTGACCCGATCGGGCTGGCGCCCTTGTTCGTGGCGTTGACCGGCGGCATGGACCCCGCGGCGCGGCGCCGCGCGGGCCTGCGCGCGGTGCTGATCGCGGCGGTGCTGATGACGCTGTTCGGCCTGCTGGGCGACCGGCTTTTGGGCGCGGTCGGCATTTCGCTGCCGGCGTTTCGCATCGCGGGCGGCGCGCTGCTGTTTCTGACCGCGCTCGACATGCTCTTTGAGCGGCGCACCCAGCGGCGCGAAGGCCAGCACCCAAGCCATGATGACGACCCTTCGGTGTTTCCGCTTGCCACCCCGCTGATCGCGGGGCCGGGGGCGCTGGCCACGATGATTCTGCTGACCGGGCAGGCGGATGGCTGGTCGGGCGTGCTGGTGGTGCATCTGGCAATGGCGGCGGTGCTGGTTCTGGTATTCGCCCTGTTCCTCGCCGCAGCACCTATCGAGCGCGCGCTCGGGCGCACCGGCACCATGGTCGTGACACGGCTTTTGGGCATGCTGCTGGCGGCGCTGGCGACACAGTTCATTCTCGACGGCCTGCGCGGCACCGGGTTCATGGGGGGATAAGCGGTGGACAGCGATGTGATGGCCCGCTTTGGCTACCTTGCGCTGCTGCTTTTGGCGGTGGGCAGTTATGCCGTGGCCGAATTTCGACGTCGCCCCGGCCGGGCGCTGCAACAGGTCATGGTCTGGGGCTTCATCTTCGTCGGGCTGATCGCGGGGTTCGGGCTATGGTCCGACATTCGCCGCGAGGTGCTGCCGGTGCAGAGCGTCGGCGCAGCCGGGCGGCTGGAGGTTCCGATCGCGCCTGATGGTCACTTCTACATTCTCGCCACACTGAACGGCGTTGGTGTGCGTTTTGCCGTCGATACCGGCGCCAGCGACATCGTTCTGAGCGCGCGCGACGCCACCCGCATCGGCCTCGATCCGGCGCGCCTTTCGTACTACCAGCGCGCGCAAACCGCCAACGGCAGCGTCGAGACCGCGCCGGTGCTGATCGCCACGATGGCACTGGGCGGCATTGCCGAGCGCGACGTTCCGGCGGTCGTGAACCGGGGTGACATGGAGGGCTCGCTGCTGGGCATGGCGTATCTTACGCGCTTTTCACGGGTCGAAATGACGCCCCGCCTTTTGGTGCTTGAGCGCTAAAGCGCTGCAAAAGAGCCTCCGGCGGGGATATTTTGCCCAAGGCAAGCGGCTTGCCTTGGTTCAAATATCCCCCGCGGAGCGCGCTGCGGCCTCAGCCCGCGGGGCGCTCGGCCTTTTTTTCCCAGCGTCCGCCGACCTCTTCCCAGTATTGCGCGGCAAGGCCGGCGCCGGTCAGCTGGCGCCACTGCGCACGCGCGCGCTCAAGCGCCTCGGGCAAAGAGCCGTCGAAAATCACCCAGACCCGTTCCAGCCGGGCGGCTTCGGCCGGGTCGATCTCGGCACCGTCGATCGCCATCAGCGCGCGCGGGGCGTTGGCGGCGGCGCCGGGTTCCTGCGTCAGCAGCAGCGGCTGGCGGGCATCGCTGGCGCCGCCGCAAAGCCCGTGCGGCAAGAAGCCCTCGGGCGGGCCGAGCCAGAGCCGCGCATCAAGCACCTCCATCCGCGCCCGCTCGGTGCCGCGCAGCTCAACCGGCCAGCCCTGCGCCTGCGCGCGGGCGGCCAGCGTGGCGACCAGCGCTTCAAGAGGGGCGCCGCCGAGCTGGTAGAAGAGCGCCTGCGCCATCCGCTAGCCCCGTTCGTAACCATCGCGGATCAGCCGGTCGAGCGTCATCACACCCCAGCCGGTGGCCCCTTTGGGCGCCAGTTCGGTTTCCTCGGGCGGCAGCGCCACGCCGGCAATATCGAGATGCGCCCAGGGTGTTTCGGGCTTGACGAACCGCGCAAGGAATTGCGCGGCGGTGATGGCGCCCGCCGGGCGACCAACCGAGTTGCGCATGTCGGCGATGCGCGATTTGAGCTTCTTGTCATAGGCCTCGCCCATCGGCATCCGCCACGCGCCTTCGCCTTCGGCGTCTGCCGCCTTGAGGATCGCGGCGGCCATCGCGTCGTTGTTGGCGAACACCCCTGCGGTCTCATGGCCAAGTCCAACGATGATGGCCCCGGTCAGGGTGGCAAGGTCGATCATCGCGGCGGGTTTGAAGCGTTCCTGCGCATACCAAAGCACGTCGGCCAGCACGAGGCGGCCCTCGGCGTCGGTGTTGATCACCTCGATGGTGTCGCCCTTCATGCTTCGCACCACGTCGCCGGGGCGCTGCGCGCGCCCGTCGAGCATGTTCTCGACCAGGCCGACGATGCCGACGACATTGGCCTTGGCCCCGCGCAAGGCCAGCGTGCGCATGACCCCGGCGACCACGCCCGCGCCGCCCATATCCATCGTCATTTCTTCCATGCCTTGCGCGGGCTTGATGGAAATGCCGCCGGTGTCGAACACCACGCCCTTGCCCACGAGCGCCAGCGGCGCCTCGCCCTTCGGGCCACCGCGCCACTGCATCACCACCACCTTGGACGGGGTATCAGAGCCCTGCCCCACGCCCAGCAATGCCCCCATGCCAAGCGTTTTCAGCGCGCCTTCCTCAAGGATCTCGACGTCAAGCCCCAGTTCGTGCATCGCCGCAAGGCGGGCCGCGAAATCGTCGGTGGTCAGCACGTTGGCGGGCTCGTTCACGAGATCGCGGGTGAAAAACACGCCCTCGGCCAGCGCCGCCATCGGTCGCGCGCGCAGCGCCACCGCTTCGGGGTCGGAGACCTGAAAGCCGACGTCGCCGAATACCTTGGGCGCGGCGGTCTTGTGCGCGCCGAATTCGTAGGCGCGCAGCGCGAGGCCAAAGCTGATTTCATGCGCCAACCGTTGCGCGCCGGTCAGCACCAGCGCGCCCGAAGCGCCAAGCCCCTTGGCGATGGTCGCCCCCGCGCGGCGCGCCTCGGCCACGGTTGCGCGCCGCCCCAGCCGTACGATCTGCACCGCCTCGGCGGTCAATCCGGCGGGGAAGGCAAGGTCCAGCGCTTCGCCCGGCTTGAGCTTGGCGAAAGCCTCGCTTGCCACGGCGCGCCCGATGGCGCCGCGCAGGCGGCGGTCAAGCGCGCGCGCGGCGGGCGCAATGCGCTCGCCCGGCTCGCCCAGCAGCACCAGCCGACCCGTGGCGGCGCCAAGCGCCGCACTGTCAATCTCTCGGAAATGGATGGCTACGGGGTGGGGCATGGCGGGTTCCTTGTGGGTGTTTCAATTCTGCCGCGGAGCCTAGCGGGGTGGCGCGAAAATGGAAAGGCAGCGCAGGCCGGGCTTTTACGCAGCCCCGGATCGGGCTAAGAGTGGGAAAACGTCCGGGGAGTTGCGCGACCTTGTCCAGACTGGATCGTTACCTGCTGGCACAATTGATGGCGCTGTTCGGGTTCTTCGCCCTGGTGCTGGTGGCGGTTTATTGGCTGAATCAGGCGGTAATGATGTTCAACCAGCTGATCGCCGACGGCCAGTCGGCGCGCGTCGTGCTGGAGCTGACGTCGCTGGCGCTGCCTGCGGTCATCGCGCTCTTGCTGCCGCTTTCGGCCTTTGCCGCCAGCATTGTCGTGCTGAACCAGATGATTGGCGAAAGCGAGCTGGTGGTGATGCAGGCCACCGGCGCCTCGCCCTGGCGGTTGGCGCGCCCCGCCCTGATGTTCGGGCTGATCGTTGCGCTGATGTTGGCCATGCTGGTGCATGTGCTGGTGCCGATGGCGCGGGCGGCCACGCATGACCGGCGCGCCGAGATCGCCGAGAACGTGGCGGCGCGGTTTGTGACCGAAGGCAGGTTTCAGCACCCGACACCGGGGGTGACGTTCTTCATCCGCGAGATTTCACCGCGCGGCGAGCTTATGGACATTTATCTGGCCGACAGCCGGGGCGCGAATGCGACGGTTTTTCTGGCCAGCAAGGCGGTGATCGTGCGCGGCGATACCGGGCCCAAGCTGCTGATGTTCGAGGGCCGCGCGCAGACCCTGCGCGCCTCGGACGGGCGGCTTTCGGTGACCCGGTTTGCCGATTTCGCCTATGACCTTGGCGCCCTGATCGAGGGCGGCGCGGCGCGCACGCCGGGGATTCGGGAGCGCACGACACGCCAGCTTTTGCAGGGCAGCACCGAAGGCCTGGGCGCGCCGGGCGAGGTGTCGCTTGAGCTTGCCAGGCGCGCTGCGGAACCGCTGCGCGCGCCAGTTGCCGCGATGCTCGGGTTTGCCGCGCTGCTGCTTGGCGGGTTCAGCCGGCTGGGTATCTGGCGCCAGATCGTGTTTGCTTTGGTGTTGTTGCTGGTGCTGCAAATGCTGGTGAATGCCGCCGACGCCGCGGCACAGCGGACGCCCGGCCTTTGGCCGCTGATCTGGCTGCCGCTGGCAGGCGGCACGCTGGTCGTGGTGGCGATGCTGGGGTGGGCGCGCCGGTCGCGCCGCGCGCCGGGGCCAAAGACTGAGCGCCGCGCCGCCGTGGCGGGGGGCGCGCCATGACGCTGACGCTCTATTTCGCGCGGCGCTATCTGCGCGCCTTCCTGATCGTGGCCGGGTCGTTTTGCGCGGTGCTGTTTCTGGCCGACATGATCGAGCAGGTTCGCGACTTCGCCAACAGCGGGGCGAACTTTGGCCAGATTGCCCTGCTTGCGGGGCTGAATGTTCCGGGCGGGCTTGGCAAGATATTGCCTTTGGTAACGGTGCTTGCCGGCACGGTGATGTTTCTGGGGCTGGCGCGCACCTCGGAGCTGGTGGTGGTGCGCGCGGCTGGCCGGTCGGCGCTGCGCATGGCGCTGGCGCCTGCGGTGGTGGCGTTTTTGCTTGGCGTGCTGGCGCTTGGCGCACTGAACCCGATCACTGCGGCCACCGCGAAACGCTTTGACACGCTTTCCGATCAGCTGCTGCGGGGTGGCGCGCAGTCGGTC
The DNA here is from genome assembly GCA_019429405.1 of Paracoccaceae bacterium. GTDB lineage: Bacteria > Pseudomonadota > Alphaproteobacteria > Rhodobacterales > Rhodobacteraceae > UBA6213. The sequence continues at coordinate 125,721 of JAHYIZ010000002.1, read as the reverse complement.
TCGATCAGCCGCGAGGGCGTTTGGCTGCGTCAGGCCGGGTCAGCCGCCGAGGGTGACGTGGCGGCACAACGCCAGTCGGTGATCCACGCGCTGCGCGCCAACGCAGATGCCACCGAGCTTTATGACGTGACGCTGATGGAGTTTTCCTTTGATCGCGGCCCGATGCGCTATCTCAAGGCCGAAACGGCGCGGCTGGTGCCCGGTGCGTGGGTGCTGACCGCGGCCAAGGAATGGCCGCTGGCCGAGACCGCCAACCCCGAAACCGAGGCGGTGCTGCACCCGAGCCTGCGGGTCTCGTCAGACCTGACGGCCGAGCGCATCCGCGACGGGTTCGGGGCGCCTTCGAAGGTTTCGGTGTGGGAACTGCCCGATTTCATCGCGGCACTGGAACGGGCCGGCTTTTCCTCGCGCCGCCACGCTGTCTGGCTGGCGATGGAGCTGGCGCAACCCTTGCTGCTGGCGGCGATGGTGCTGATCGCGGCGGCCTTTACCATGCGCCACATTCGCCGGGGCGGCACCGGCATCATGGCGCTATTGGCCTTTGGCGCAGGCGTTGCGGCGATGCTTTTGCGCAACGTGGCGCAGGCACTGGGCGAGAACGGCCTGATTCCGGTGGTGCTGGCGGCCTGGGCGCCGCCGCTGGTGGTGCTGATGGCCGCGCTGGCGCTGATCCTGCATCTGGAGGATGGCTGATGGGTGCGGCGCGGAGGGGCCAGGCCAGCACTTCGGCGGCGGTTGCGCTGCTGGTTGCGCTGGCGGTTGCGCCCGCCACGGTACCGACCGCCGTGGCGCAGACCGCACCCGCCCCCGCCGCGACATTGCTGGCCGACCGCATTCACATGGCCAATTCCTCGGTGCTGATCGCCGAAGGGTCGGTCGAGGTCTATTTCAACGGGGCACGGCTGAGCGCAACACGCATCGCCTATGACGCGGCAACCGACCGGTTGCTGATCGAGGGCCCGCTGCGGCTGGTCACGCCGGGCGGCACCGAGGCGGTGATCGTGGCCGACAGCGCCGACCTTGCGGCGGACCTGCGCGACGGGGTGCTGAAGGGCGCGCGCATGGTGCTGGCGCAGGAGATGCAGCTTGCCGCCAACACCCTCGCGCGCAGCGAGGGGCGCTATACCACGCTGGAAGACGTGGTCGCCTCATCTTGCCAGGTCTGCGTGCTTGACCCGACCCCGCTTTGGGAAATCCGGGCGCGCCGGGTGACGCATGATGCCGTCGAGCGCGAGATTGTCTTCGAGGGCGCGCAATTCCGCGCCTTCGGGGTGCCGCTGGCCTATATTCCGCGCCTGCGCACCCCCGACCCCGGAGTCGAACGCCGAAGCGGCATGTTGCAGCCACGCATACGCACCACATCGGCGCTCGGCACCGGCATCAAGCTGCCCTACTTCTGGACCTTGGGCGATTCGCGCGATGTGACAGTGACCCCCTATTTCTCAACCGGGGGTACGACGACGGTCGAATTGCGCTATCGGCAGGCGTTCACCAACGGAGCGCTGCAGGTTGACGCGGCGGTTTCGCGCGACGGCATCCTGCCGGGCGAAAACCGTGGCTATCTCTTTGCCGATGCGGGTTTTGCCCTGCCACGGGGCTTCGCGCTCGACCTTGAGTTGCGCACCGCCACCGACCGCGGCTATCTGCTCGACTATGGCATCACCGGCGCCGACCGGCTCTGGAGCGGCGCGACGGTGCAGCGGATCCGCCCCGATCAGATGATCTGGGCGCGGTTGGGCAACACCAACAGCCTGCGTGACAGCGAAAGCAACGCAACGCAGCCAATGTTGGCGGGCACGCTGAACTGGTCGCAGGTGCTGCACCCCGGCGTGCTTGGCGGCGAGCTGGTGCTGAACGCCAGTCTTGGCGGCTATCGCCGCCCCTCAAGCCTCGCCGTGGACGGGCCTGAAGATGCCGATCTCGTATCAGACGGGCGCGACGCGCTGCGCGCTTCAATCGCGGCCGAATGGCGGCGGGGCTGGCTGCTGCCGGGTGGCGTGCAACTGACCGGGCTGGCCGCCCTTGGTGCCGATGTCTATTCGGTCGGCGATGACGATGCCTATGGCGCCGAAGTCGTGGCGCTGCGCCCTGCGGTTGCGGTTGAACTGCGCTGGCCATGGCTGCGCGCCTCGGGCAGCGCGACCCAGGTGATCGAGCCGGTTGCGCAGCTTATCTGGGCCCGCAACAACCTGCCGGGCGCGCCCAACGAAGACAGCGTGCTGGTCGAATTCGACGAGGGCAACCTGTTCTCGCTGTCGCGCTTTCCGGGCGAGGATGCGCACGAGGCGGGCCTGCGCGCCAACCTCGGCATCGGCTGGACGCGGCACGATGCGGCGAGCTGGTCGGCGGGGGTGCTGGCGGGGCGCGTGCTGCGCGCCGAAGACCTTGGCCAGTTCGGCGCCGGCAGCGGCCTTGGCGGGCTGCGCTCAGACTGGCTGCTGGCCGCGCATCTGCAAACGGCAGGCGGCCTTGGCGTGGTCAACCGCGCACTGTTCGACGACACCGGATTCAGCTTTACCCGCAACGAGTTGCGCCTGACGCTGGTGCGCCCGAAACTCACGCTCGAGGCAGGACACATCTGGATGCAGCCCGACCCCTCCGAAGGTCGCCCGCTTGCCACCAATGAGCTGCAGTTTGATACCGGCTGGACCTTTGACAACGGCTGGCAGGGCAGCCTTGGCGCGCGCTACGATTTCGTGGCGGCGCGCGCAGCAACGGCAAGCCTTGGGCTGCGCTATGTGAACGAATGCGTGGCGGTCGATCTTTCCCTCTCGCGTCGTTTCACCGCATCGACTAGTGTAAGCGCGCAAACCGATGTCGGCCTATCGCTGGAACTGGCGGGGTTCGGATCAAGCAGCGGCGGGCGGCGGCGGAGTTGCATGCGCTGAAGCGCAGTTGCACCGGGGCTTTCCCGGGCTGGGACGGAAATGGCAAAGCGGACGGACCTGACAATGCGCGCATTCCTTTGGCTCTTCACCCTTCTGGCGCTGACGGCGCCTGCCGTTCCGGCGCTTGCGCAGGGCAACCCCTTCGCCCCGGTGGTTATGGTCAACGACCTCGGCATCACCCGCTTTGAAATCGAGCAGCGCATGCGGTTCATGGCGGTGCTGCACGCGCCGGGCGACCTCGAAAAAGAAGCGGAAAAGGTGCTGATCGAAGAGCGCGTGCAGATGCAGGCGGCACGGGCCGCAGGCATCAGGCTCACCGCCGATCAGGTGAAAGCGGCGATGGAGGAATTTGCGGGGCGCGCCGATCTGACCGCCGAGCAGCTTCTGGCCGAGCTTGCCAAGGACGAGATCGAACCGCAGACGCTGCGCGATTTCGTTGAGGCGGGCGCAACTTGGCGCGAGCTGGTGCGGGCGCGCTTTGCGGGCCGGGTAACGATTACGGAAGCCGAGATCGACCATGCCCTTTCCCCCCTGTCAGACCGTGGCCGGGGCACGCGCGTGCTCTTTTCCGAGATCGTGATACCCGCCCCCGAAGGGCAAGAGGCGCAGGCAATGGCGATTGCCACGCAGGTTTCGGCGCTTCATGGTGAGGCAGCCTTTGCCGATGCCGCGCGGCAGGTTTCGGCCTCGGGGTCGCGCGCCGAGGGTGGCCGGCTTGAATGGATGGGCCTTGACACGCTGCCCGCACCGCTGCGCGCGGTGCTCAACCCGCTGGCGCCCGGCGAGGTTTCGCAGCCGGTTCAGCTGCAGGGCGCGGTCGCGGTATTCCTGCTGCGCGCGATCGATGAAAACGGCGCTGTGGCCACGCTGCCGCAGGCCATCGACTACGCGCAATTCCTGATCCCCGGCGGGCGCAGCGCGTCAGCGCTGGCCGAAGCCGCGCGGGTGCGCGCGCAAGTCAATCGCTGCGGCGACCTTTACGCCGTCGCCAAGGGCCTGCCAGAATCGCGGCTGCTGCGCGAAACCCGCCCGCAAGGTGCTATTCCCGCCGAACTGGCGCGTGAACTGGCGCGGCTTGATGTCGGCGAAAGCTCGACCGAAATTGTGCGCGACGGCAACCTTGTGTTCCTGATGCTGTGCAACCGTGAACGCGTGCTGCCCGCAGGCACCGCAGCACCCACCCGCCGCGAAGTGGCCAATGCGCTGATCAACGAGCGTCTGACCGCCTATGCCGAAGGCTACCTTGCCGATCTTCTGGCGGCGGCGATCATTCGCAGGCCATGAACACCGCCAGACCGGTGATCGTCAGCTGCGGCGAGCCTGCGGGCATCGGCCCCGAGGTCGCGGCAAAAGCCTGGCAACATTTGCGCGCGCGGCTGCCCTTTGTCTGGCTGGGCGACCCCGCGCATCTGCCCACAGGCACCCCGCACCGATGCATTTCAGCGCTGGCCGAGGCCGCCGGAGTCGCTGACGAGGCGTTGCCGGTGCTGGCGCATGCCTTTCCCGCCGCCGCCGCCCCCGGCCAGCCCGCCGCCGAAAACGCGGGCGCAGTGATCGCGGTGATCGCGCGCGCGGTGGCGCTGGTGCAGGCGGGCGAGGCCAGCGCACTGTGCACCGCACCCATTCACAAGGGTGCGCTGCATGCAGGCGCGGGGTTTCCCTTTCCCGGCCATACCGAATTTCTGGCAAGCCTTGCAGGCGGGGTGCCGGTGGCGATGATGCTTGCGTCTGAGACGCTGGCACCGCCGCTGCGGGTGGTGCCAGCCACCATCCACATGGCGCTTGCAGATGTGCCACGCGCCTTCACGCCCGCGCTTCTGCGCCAGACCATCGCCTTGACCGAGGCCGCGCTGCGCCACGATTTCGGCATTGCCCGCCCGCGCATCGCGGTGGCCGGGCTGAACCCGCACGCGGGCGAAGGCGGCGCCATGGGGCACGAGGAAGGCGACTGGATGGTGCCGCTGCTGGTCGAATTGCGCGCGGACGGGATCGCGGTGTCAGGCCCGCACCCCGCCGACACGCTGTTTCACCCGGCCGCACGGGCCCGCTATGACGCCGCAATCTGCGCCTATCACGATCAGGCGCTGATCCCGATCAAGACGCTGGATTTTTCGGGCGGGGTCAACCTCACGCTGGGGCTGCCGTTCGTGCGCACATCCCCCGACCACGGCACCGCCTTTGACATCGCCGGCAAGGGCATCGCCGACCCTTTTAGCATGATTGCCGCACTGGATATGGCAGCGCGACTCGGCGCGCGGCGCCGTGGCACAGCGGCATGAGCGCGATCGACAGCCTGCCGCCGCTGCGCGAGGTGATCGCGCGCCATGATCTGAGTGCGAAAAAGGCGCTGGGGCAGAACTTCATTCTCGATCTCAACCTGACCGCGCGCATCGCGCGGCTGGCGGGAGATCTGAGCGGCGCAGATGTGCTCGAGGTCGGCCCCGGCCCCGGCGGCCTTACGCGCGGGCTGCTGGCGATGGGCGCGCGCCGGGTGCTGGCGGTCGAGAAAGACCCGCGCTGCCTGCCTGCGCTGGCCGAAATCGCCGCCGCCTACCCCGGCCGGCTCGAGGTGCTGCAAGGTGACGCGCTGGCCGTTGATGCGCTGGCGCGGCTGACGCCGCCGATCCGCATCGTTGCCAACCTGCCCTATAACGTCGGCACCGAATTGCTGGTGCGCTGGCTGACACCGCCGGTCTGGCCTCCGGTCTGGGCAAGCCTGACGCTGATGTTTCAGCGCGAAGTGGCCGAGCGGATCGTGGCGCGGCCGGGCGATGATGCCTACGGCCGCCTTGCGCTGCTGGCGCAGTGGCGGTGCGATGCGCAGATCGTGCTGAGCCTGCCGCCCGAGGCCTTCACGCCGCCCCCCAAGGTGCATTCGGCGGTGGTGCATCTGACCGCCCTGCCCGCGCCGCGCTACCCTGCCGACCCATTGGTGCTGAACCGCGTCGTGGCCGCCGCCTTCAACCAGCGCCGCAAGATGCTGCGTTCGGCGCTGCGTGGCATTGCGCCCGATATCGAGGGGCTGCTCGAGGCGGCAGGCATCAAACCGACCGCGCGGGCCGAAGAAATCGGGTTGGAGCAGTTTTGCGCGCTGGCACGGCTGCTGCAGGGCTGACACCCGCGCGGCGCGCTCCTGCAATTTGAAGTCGTCCTGACTCACAAAGCGCTGTGGCGCTGTGCTTTTAGGCGCGCCTCACCCGAAAACCGCGCTGCAGTTTTCGGGTTTTGCCTTATTGCGCGCTATCGTCCGGCCCGGCCACGGGCGGCGCTCCCGCTTCGCCTTGCGGGCGCGGTTTGCGCGGTTTGCGGCTGCGCAGCGCGGGGCGGGGCGCGGTGTCGGCCACCGCTTCACCCTCGCTTGGGGCCGGCTGGGGGGCATCGCCTGGCTGCGGCGCCGGGGCGCGCGGATTGCGCGGCTCGCCCGAGGCGGAATCACCACGCGGTTTGCGCGGCTCATTGGGCGCGCCATGCGGCATTTCGGGGCGCGGCCTGCGCTGTTCGGGGCGGTCGCTGCGCTCGGGTCGGTCGCTACGCTGTTCGGGGCGCTCGCTACGCTCGGGGCGCTGGCCGCGCGCCTCAGGCGTTTCGACCAGACCGGGGCCTTCATCTTCGCGCAATTGCATCAGCGGCGGCAGATCGGGCTGATCACCTGTGTCCGACTGCGGATCGGCACGGTCACGCCCCGGCTGATAACCGTTGCCGTTGCCGTTGCCATTGCCATTGCCGCCACCGTAGCCGCCCGGACCCTGTTGGCCCTGCCGCTGCTCCTGCTCGCGCGCCATTTCGCGCTGCGCCTCGCCAAACAGGCGGGTGTAGTGCTCGGCATGCTGCAAAAAGCTTTGCTCGGCCACCCGGTCATTGGAAAGCTGGGCGTCACGCGCCAGCATCAGGTATTTCTCGATGATCTGCTGCGGCGTGCCGCGCACCTTACCCTCGGGGCCCGAACTGTCGAAGACCCGGTTGATGATGTTGCCGATCGTGCGCTGGCGGTTCGATTTTGAACGCGAACGGGATTTGGATGATCTCATGAGCCTACGTGTGTTTATGCCCTGAAGGCGCTGGGCCTTCGCTGGTCCCGCATCGGCGCAAAACGGCGCCGACATGGAGATGGACCTGCCGTGAAAAGCTGACGTCTCGCGGGCAAGCCATGCTTGACCCGACGAGAGCTGACTAATCATGCATGGGCCGGGCTGACAAGCACAAACTGCCATGAATTGCGCGCTAAAGCGGCGAACCGCCGCAAATGGTGCGAAAATGCATGCACTTCAGCCAGCACGACGGGCGCTGACCACGCGGTCGCGGCCATCAAGATCAGGCAGCACCCGCGCGCCGGGCAAGCCTGCGTCTGCCAAAAGCGCCACCACGGCGGCGGCCTGAGTGGGGCCGATTTCGAGCAGCAACCGCCCGCCGGGGGTCAGATGCGCAAACGCCCCCGCCGCAATGGAACGATAGGCGCCAAGGCCGTCACCGCCGGGGCAGAGCGCCAGCGCGGGTTCCCAGTCGCGCACCTCGGGTGCGAGGGCGGCCATCTCGGCCTCGGCGATATAGGGCGGGTTCGAGACGATCAGATCAAAGCGCTCCGAGACATCGGCGAACCAGTCACCCAGCCGCAGCTCGGCGCGATCTGCGAGGCCCAGCCGGGCGGCATTTTCGCGCGCAACCGCCAGCGCCCCGGAAGAGGCGTCAATACCGATGCCGGTGGCGCCGGGCCGCTCGGCGAGGCACGAAAGCAGGATGCAGCCGGTGCCGGTGCCAAGGTCGAGCAGCCGCCCGAAAGGTGCCGCCAACGCCTCGGCCACCAGTGTCTCGGTTTCGGGGCGCGGGTCGAGGGTGGCCCGCGTGACCCGGAACTCGCGGCCCCAGAAGGCGCGGGTTCCGGTGATCTGGCTGACCGGCTGGCGGGCGGCACGGGCGGCAATCGCAGCCTCAAACGCCAGCGCCTCGGCGGCAGAGAGCAGGCGCGAAAGTTCCAGCGTCAGCCGGTCGGGGGAAATCCGCAGGGCATGCGCGAGCAGACGGCGGGCATCGCGCGCGGGGTCTGGCACACCTGCCGCGCCAAGCCGGGGGATCGCGGCACGCAGTGCCGATGCGGCGGCCACCGGGGCGTCGCTCATGCCTCCATCTCGGCCAGTTTGGCAGCCTGATCATGCGCGGTCAGCGCGTCGATCACCTCGGTCAGCTCGCCACCCATGATCTGCGCCAGCGAATAAAGCGTGAGGTTGATGCGGTGGTCGGTCATGCGGCCTTGCGGAAAATTGTAGGTGCGGATGCGTTCAGACCGGTCGCCCGACCCCACCTGCGCGCGGCGCGTGGCGGAGCGGCTGGCGTCGACTTTTTCGCGCTGCATGTCGTAGAGCCGCGCGCGCAGCACCGCCATGCAGTTGGCGCGGTTCTGGTGCTGGCTCTTTTCGGCGCTGGTCACGATGATGCCGGTGGGCAGATGGGTGATGCGCACCGCCGAATCGGTGGTGTTGACGTGCTGGCCGCCGGCCCCCGAGGCGCGCATGGTATCAATGCGGATGTCGGAGGCGGGAATGTCGATCTCGACCTCTTCGGCCTCGGGCAGCACGGCAACGGTGGCGGCAGAGGTGTGGATGCGCCCGCTGGCCTCAGTCTCAGGCACGCGCTGCACACGGTGCACGCCGGATTCGTATTTGAGCCGCGCAAAGACGCCTTCGCCCTCGATCCGCGCGATCGCCTCGCGCACGCCGCCAAGCTCGGTTTCGGCCAGTTCCAGAAGCTGAAAGCGCCAGCCCTGCGTCTCGGCGTGGCGCTGATACATGCGCAGAAGGTCGGCGGCGAAAAGTGCTGCCTCTTCGCCGCCCGTGCCGGGGCGAATTTCGAGGATGGCGGGGCGGGCGTCAGCGGCATCGCGCGGCAGCAGGGCAAGGCGCAGCCGCGCCTCGCGCGCGGGCAGATCGGCCCTGAGCCGGGCCAGTTCCTCTTCGGCAAGGGCGCGCATTTCGGGGTCGGCCAGCATCGCCTCGGCCGCCTCGACCTCAGACCGCGCGGCGGTCCATGCGGCGATTTCGGCGACGACGGGCTTGAGCTCGGCGTATTCGCGGCCAAGGGCTGCGATTTCGGCGGGTGGGGCGCCCGCAGCAAGGCGCGCTTCAAGAAACTCGAAGCGGCGGGTGATCTGGTCGAGTTTTTCGCGTGGCAGCATGGGGCTGGGTGTCGCCCGAAGCGCGCTGCGGGTCAAGGGCAGAGGCGGGGGTTTTGCACCCCCGCACCCCCGCAGGATATTTCGCCAAGGCAAGCCCCAAGGGGCGCTGGACACCACCGGGGCTGGTGCTAGGGTCGGCGCCGCCGCCAAAGAGGAGCCATGCGATGAGTCTTGAAAATGTCCTGAGCAGGATTGATGCGGACCTGCCGGAAGCGGTTGAGCGGCTGACCGCGCTGCTGCGCATCCCGTCAATCTCGACCGACCCGGCGTTCAAACCGGCCTGTGCCGAAGCCGCCGACTGGCTGGTGGCCGAATTGCGCGGGCTGGGGTTTGACGCATCGGCGCGGCCAACGCCGGGGCACCCGATGGTGGTGGCGCGGGCGAAGGGACCGGGGCGGCACATTCTGTTTTACGGGCATTACGATGTGCAGCCGGTCGATCCGCTGACGCTCTGGGACCGTGACCCGTTCGACCCCGAGGTGCAGGACACGGCGCGGGGCAAGGTCATTCGGGGGCGCGGGGCGAGCGACGACAAGGGCCAGCTGATGACCTTTATCGAGGCCTGCCGGGCGTGGAAGGCCGAGCATGGCGTGCTGCCCGGCAACCTGACGATCTTCCTTGAGGGCGAGGAGGAAAGCGGCTCGCCCTCGCTGGTGCCGTTCATGGAAGAAAACGCCGAAGAGCTGCGCGCAGAACTCGCGTTGATCTGCGACACCGGCCTGTTTGCCGACCGCCAGCCCGCGATCACCACCATGCTGCGGGGGTTGCTGGGCGACGAGGTGACGATCACCGGGCCGAACAAGGATCTGCACTCGGGCGCCTATGGCGGGGCCGCGATCAACCCGATCCGGGTTCTTGCCCGCATCATCGCGGGGCTGCACGACGACACGGGGCGCATCACGCTGCCCGGATTTTATGACGATGTGGACGAATTGCCCGAGGCGGTGCGCGCACAATGGCAGGGTCTTGCCTTTGACCACGCGGCATTTCTGGGCGAGGTCGGGCTGAACACCCCCGCGGGCGAGGCCGGGCGCACGCCGCTGGAAATGCTCTGGTCGCGGCCCACTTGCGAGGTGAACGGGATCTGGGGCGGCTACACCGGCGACGGGTTCAAGACCGTGCTGCCCGGCAAGGCACATGCCAAGATCAGCTTCAGGCTGGTCAGCCGGCAAGACCCGCTGAAGATCCGCGAGGCGTTTCGTGCCTATGTGCGCGCCCAGTTGCCGCCCGATTGCAGCGCCGAGTTTGAAGGCCACGGTGCGGCGCCATCAAGCACGATGAGCATTGCCGACCCCGCCTTTGACGCGGCGCGGGGGGCGCTGAGCGAGGAATGGGGCATGCCTGCCGCTTTCATCGGGTGCGGCGGCTCGATCCCCATCGCGGGGTTTTTCAAGACCGTGCTGGGGATGGATGCGATGCTGATCGGGTTTGGCAAGGACAGCGACCAGATCCATTCTCCGAACGAGAAATACGATCTGGAGAGCTTTCACAAGGGCATCCGCAGCTGGGCGCGGGTGCTGGCACGGATCACCGGGTAAGGGGATGCGCCCGGCCCCTGCGCGGGGCCGGGCAAAGCCTTAGCGCACGGTTGCGGTGCTGATATAGTCGGGGTTGTCGACGATACCGTTGGCGCGCGCATCACCCTTGCGGATCGCCTCAACCACATCCATGCCGGTCAGAACGCGGCCAACCACGGTATAGCCGCCATCAAGGCTTGGGTAGGTCGGCGCCAGCATGATGAAGAACTGGCTGTTGGCCGAGTTGGGGTCGCTGCTGCGCGCCATGCCGACAATGCCCCGCGTGAAGGGCACTGCGGAAAATTCGGCTGGAAGGTCGGGGCGGGTGGACCCGCCCATGCCCGCGAGCGACAGATCGCCCCCTTTCTTGCCGAACTGCACATCGCCGGTTTGCGCCATGAAGCCGTCGATGACGCGGTGGAACACCACGCCGTCATAGGCGCCCTCGCGCGCAAGTGCCACGATCTGATCGACGTGTTTCGGCGCAAGGTCGGGCAGAAGGTCGATGACGATGCGGCCCGTGGCCTGGCCCGCGACATCGAGAATGAGGTTGGGGCCGGGGCCATCGGCCACCTCTTGTGCCGAGGCGGCGCCGGCGAGGCCGAGGGTGAGGGCAAGCGCCAGAAGGTTACGCGACATCGGCGGCCACCTTGACGGAGATCATGCGGTCGGGGTTTGCGGGTGGTTCACCGCGGGCGATGGCATCGACGTGTTCCATGCCGGAAATCACCTGCCCGTAAACGGTGTATTGCCCGTTCAGGAAGCTGTTGTCCTTGAAATTGATGAAGAATTGCGAGTTCGCCGAATTGGGGCTGGACGAGCGCGCCGCGCCGATGCTGCCGCGCGCGTGCGGAACATTTGAAAACTCGGCCGGAAGATCGGGCAGGTCAGACCCGCCCGTGCCGGAGCGACGGGGGTTGTAGTTCTTTTCCATGTTGGCGTGTTCGACATCGCCGGTTTGCGCCATGAAACCTTCGATCACGCGGTGAAAGGCGACGTTGTCGTAGGCGCCGGCGCGGGCAAGGGTTTTCATCCGCTCGACATGCTGCGGTGCGATCTCGGGCAGAAGTTCGACCACCACCGGGCCGCCTTTAAGGGTGATGATGATGGTATTTTCGGGGTCTTTGATCTCGGCCATTGTCAACTCCTTGGCATTTGGCGCTGATTTAAGCATGGGTGCGCGCCAAGGGAAGGGCAAAGCGCCGCGCGGTGTTGACGAATGCGTGCGCCTGGGCGCAAGTTTGCCCCCGAGACCGGGTTGCAGGAGCGGATGTGATGGGCTGGAAGACACTGGACGATATCGAGTTGCGCGGGCGGGTGGTGCTGGTGCGGGTCGATATCAACGTGCCGATGGAAAACGGGCGGGTCAGTGACGCGACCCGGATCGAAAAGATCGTGCCCACGGTGACGGATATTCTGGCCAAGGGCGGCAAGCCGGTGCTCTTGGCGCATTTCGGGCGCCCCAAGGGCAAGGTGGTGCCGGAAATGAGCCTGGCGCCGCTGGTGCCTGCGCTGGAAGCGGCGCTTGGGGTGCCGGTGCAGTTCGCCGAAGATTGCATCGGCGGCCCCGCCAAGCGCGCAGTGCAGGCGCTGGCGACGGGCGAAGTGCTGCTGCTGGAAAACACGCGCTTTCATGAGGGCGAAGAAAAGAACGACGCGCAGCTTGCGGCCTCGATGGCGGCACTGGGCGAGATTTATGTGAACGATGCCTTTTCAGCGGCGCACCGGGCCCATGCCTCGACCGAGGGCATCGCGCATGTGCTGCCTGCCGTAGCCGGGCGGCTGATGCAGGCCGAGTTGAAGGCGCTGGAGGCAGCACTTGGCAACCCGCAGCGGCCGCTGGTGGCGGTGGTGGGGGGCGCCAAGGTTTCGACCAAGCTTGAACTGCTGGGCAATCTGGTGGCCAAGGTCGATCATCTGGTGATCGGTGGCGGCATGGCCAACACCTTCCTTGTGGCGCAGGGCGTGAACGTGGGCCGCTCGCTGGCCGAGCACGATATGGCCGAAACCGCGCGTGCGATCATCGCGCGGGCCGCCGACAAGGGCTGTGCCATTCATCTGCCGGTCGATGTGGTGGTGGCGCGCGAATTTGCCGAAGGCGCGCCAAGCGAGGTGCTGGCCGCCGATGCCTGCCCCGAAGACGCGATGATTCTGGATGCCGGGCCAAGGACCGTGGCCGAGATCACCCGCACCTTTGAGGCCTGCCGCACGCTGATCTGGAACGGCCCGCTGGGCGCTTTCGAGATTGCCCCTTTCGATGCCGCCACCAACGCGGCGGCGCAAAAAGCGGCTGAGCTGACGCGGGCGGGCAAGCTGGTATCGGTCGCAGGCGGCGGCGACACGGTTTCGGCGCTGCACAAGGCGGGGGTGGCAGACGACTTTACCTTTGTGTCAACCGCCGGGGGCGCTTTCCTTGAGTGGATGGAAGGCAAGGAGCTGCCCGGCGTGGCGGCCTTGGTGCGATGATGGCGGGCACCGCAGGCAGGGCACTGGTAACGGGCGCGTCGCAGGGCATCGGCCTTGCGCTTGCCACCGAGGCGGCGGCGGCGGGGTGGAACCTTGTGATCAGCGCGCGCGGGGCGGCGCGGCTTGATGATGTGGCACAGGATTTGCGCGCGCGATTCGGCGTCAAGGTGGCCCCTGCCCCGGCTGACCTGAGCCAGCCGGGCGCGGCGGCGGCGCTTTGGCAGGCGGCACTGGCTGCGGCGGGCGGCAGCATCGGGGTACTGGTGAACAATGCCGGGCTGGGGCGGCATGGCACCTTTGGCAGCACGCCCGAAGCGGCGACGCAAGAAGACGAGGTGATCGCGGTCAATATCGGCGCGCTGACGACACTGGCGCAGCTTGCGCTGGCGCATATGCGCGCTGCGGGCGCCGGGCGGGTGCTGAATGTCGCCTCGGCGGTGGCCTTCATGCCGGCGCCGAACATGGCGGTCTACGCGGCAAGCAAGGCCTATGTGCTCAGCCTTTCCGAAGCGCTGGCGGTGGAGGTTGCAGGCAGCGGCGTCAGCGTGACGGTGCTTTGCCCCGGCGCCACCGACACCGGGTTTTTCGACCGCGCGGGCACCGGCAAGATGCGCGTCATGCAGATGCTGCGGATGCCGGGGCCGCAAAGCGTGGCGCGGGCAGGCTGGCGCGGCATGATGGCGGGGCAGCGGATTGTCATTCCCGGCATGATGAACAAGCTGTCAGCGTTCGGCCCCAGGCTGGCGCCGCGCGCGGCGGTTGCGCGCGTTGCCGGGGCGTTCATGGCGCGCACCGACTGAGCGCGGCGTTCGCGCGTACCCCAACCCGCAAGGGCCAATCATGATTGCGCTGCGGCGCATGAAAACCTAGACCTGTAGCCAGATATTTGCCGCAAAGGAGAGCCCCATGCGCGCCACCCGTATTGTCCAGAAGATCCTTGCCAATTACGAGGGCGAAACCCCCGGCGTGAAGGCCAATCTTTGCCGCATGCTGATGGAAGGCAAGCTTGGCGGCACCGGCAAGATGATTATCCTGCCGGTCGATCAGGGCTTTGAACATGGCCCCGCGCGCTGCTTTGCGGTGAACCCCGCCGCCTATGACCCACATTACCACTACCAGCTGGCGATTGACGCCGGGCTGAATGCCTACGCCGCCCCGCTCGGGTCGCTGGAAGCAGGGGCCGACACCTTTGCGGGGCAGATTCCGACGATTCTGAAATGCAACAGCGCCAACAGCCTGATGAGCGACACGGCGGGCAAGAATCAGGCGGTGACGGCCAGCGTGGCTGATGCGCTGCGGCTGGGCTGTGCGGCGATCGGGTTCACCATCTACCCCGGCTCGGACATGGCGCTCGACATGTTCGAAGAGATCAGCGCGATGCGGCAAGAGGCCGCCGCGGTCGGGCTGCCCACCGTGATCTGGTCCTACCCGCGCGGCGAGGCGATTACCAAGAGCGGCGAGACGGCAATCGACGTCGCAGCCTACGCGGCGCAGATTGCGGCGCTTTTGGGGGCGCATATCATCAAGATCAAGCTCTCGACAGATCATCTGATGCTACCCGAGGCCAAGGCCGTCTATGAGGCACAAAAGATCGACATCGCCACCCAGGCCGCGCGAGTGCGCCACTGCATGCAGGCCAGTTTTGGCGGGCGCCGGATCGTGGTGTTTTCGGGCGGTGCCAAGAAGGGCGAGGATTCGGTCTATGAAGACGCCCGCGCCATTCGCGACGGCGGCGGCAATGGCTCTATCATCGGGCGCAACAGCTTTCAGCGTTCGCGCGAAGATGCGCTGGCGATGCTGGGCAAGCTGGTGGACATCTACAAGGGCCGCGGCTGAGGCAGCCCGAAACACGGGTATTTGCATGTTGAAGACACCAAGGGATTCCCTTGGCGAATCATCTGTGTCATGATTCGCACCACGACCACCCCCGATGCATGAGGGGTGGCGGATGAGGCACGCATGGCACGCACACGACCCGGGTATGGGCCGCTTCTTCTGATCATGGCCGCGCTGGTGGCGGGCGGCTATTTTGCCTTTGCGGCCATGCAGGGGTCATTCGGGATGTTGCGCCGGGTGCAGGTGGACGCCGAAATCGTGGCGTTGACAGTGGAGCGCGACGCGCTTGCCGCCGAGGCTTCGCGCATGGCAAACCTGACGCGGCGGCTTTCGGACAGCTTCCTTGACCTCGACCTGCTCGACGAGCGCGCGCGCGACGTGCTTGGGTATCTGCGCGCCGACGAGGTTCTGATCCGCTGAATGCGATTGCGGCTGATTGCACTGAGCCGCCCGATCGGGTATGGAATGGTTTAACGTTGAACTATTCCTGACGAAGGGAGGTTGCCACCATGGTTTCACGCAAGGCCGGAGCTGCTGCAAGCACACCGAATGTCTCGCGCGAAGAGCTGTTGAAGTTCTACCGCGAAATGTTGCTGATCCGCCGGTTCGAGGAAAAGGCGGGCCAGCTTTACGGCATGGGGCTGATCGGCGGCTTTTGCCACCTCTACATCGGGCAAGAGGCTGTGGTGGTCGGGCTCGAAGCCACCGCCAAGGACGGCGACAAGCGCATCACCAGCTACCGCGACCACGGCCATATGCTTGCCTGCGGCATGGACCCCAAGGGCGTGATGGCCGAGCTGACCGGGCGTGAAGGTGGCTACAGCCGCGGCAAGGGCGGCAGCATGCACATGTTCAGCAAGGAAAAACACTTTTACGGCGGCCATGGCATCGTGGCGGCGCAGGTACCACTGGGGGCGGGGCTGGCGTTTGCCGACAAGTATCTGGGCAATGACAACGTCTCGTTCACCTATTTCGGCGATGGCGCGGCGAACCAGGGCCAGGTTTACGAGACCTTCAACATGGCAGCACTTTGGCAGCTTCCGGTGGTGTTCGTGATCGAAAACAACCAATATGCGATGGGCACGTCGCAGCGCCGCTCAACCTCCAGCCCCGATATCTACACCCGCGGCGCCGCCTTTGGCATTCAGGGCGAATCGGTCGATGGCATGGATGTGCTGGCGGTGAAGGCCGCGGGAACCCGCGCCGTGGCCGCCTGCCGCGCGGGCAAGGGCCCGTACATTCTGGAAATGATGACCTACCGCTACCGTGGCCATTCGATGTCGGACCCGGCCAAGTATCGCTCACGCGAGGAAGTGCAGAAGATGCGCGACGAGCGCGACGCCATCGAACATGTGCGTGAGCTATTGCTGACCGGCAAACACGCCACCGACGACGACCTGAAGGCGATCGACCGCGAAATCAAGGCGGTGATCAGCGAGGCCGCCGAATTTGCCAAAACCAGCCCCGAGCCGGACGCGTCCGAGCTCTGGACCGATATCACCGCGTAAGGGAGCGAAGACATGGCAACCGAAATTCTCATGCCCGCGCTCAGCCCGACGATGGAAGAGGGCACACTGGCAAAATGGCTGGTGAAAGCGGGCGACACAGTGAAATCCGGGCAGATTCTGGCCGAGATCGAGACCGACAAGGCGACGATGGAATTTGAGGCGGTCGATGAAGGCGTGATCGGCGAATTGCTGGTGGCCGAGGGCGCGAGCGGCGTAAAGGTGAACACCCCGATTGCGACGATTGTGGTTGAGGGTGAGGCAGCGGCCGCGCCGACACCCGTCATTGCAGCGCCTGCCCCCGCGCCGGTTGCTGCAAAGCCCGCCCCCGCGCCTGCACCTGCGCCGGTGGCCATTGTGGCGGCGGCAACGCCCGACTGGCCCGCAGGCACGCCGATGAAAACCATGACCGTGCGCGAGGCATTGCGCGAGGCGATGGCCGAGGAAATGGCGCGCGATGAGACCGTCTATCTGATGGGCGAGGAAGTGGGCGAGTATCAGGGCGCCTACAAGATCAGTCAGGGCCTCTTGGACCAGTTCGGCGCGCGCCGCGTCATCGACACGCCGATTACCGAGCATGGGTTTACCGGCATCGCGGTGGGGTCGGCCTTTGCCGGGCTGCGCCCGATTCTGGAATTCATGACCTTCAACTTCGCGATGCAGGCAATCGACCAGATCCTGAACTCTGCGGCCAAGACGCTTTACATGTCGGGTGGGCAGATGGGTTGCCCGATCGTGTTTCGCGGCCCCAATGGCGCGGCGGCGCGCGTGGGCGCCCAGCACAGCCAGGATTACGCCGCCTGGTATGCGCAGGTGCCTGGGCTGAAGGTGGTGATGCCCTATTCGGCGGCCGACGCAAAGGGCCTGCTGAAAACTGCGATCCGCGACGGCAACCCGGTGATTTTCCTTGAAAACGAGATCATGTATGGCCGCAGTTTCGAGGTGCCCGATCTGCCCGATTTCACCGTCCCCTTCGGCAAGGCCAAGGTCTGGCGTGAAGGGTCGGACGTGACCATCGTCAGCTTCGGCATCGGCATGGTGCATGCGCTTGAGGCGGCCGACAAGTTGGCGCGCGAGGGTATTTCTGCCGAGGTGGTCGACTTGCGCACCCTGCGCCCGCTCGACTACGACACCGTGATTGCCAGCGTACAGAAGACCAACCGTTGCGTAACGGTGGAAGAGGGCTGGCCCGTGGGCAGTATCGGCAACCACCTTTCGGCGGTGATCATGGAACGGGCATTTGATTATCTCGATGCCCCGGTGATCAACTGCACCGGCAAGGACGTGCCCATGCCCTATGCCGCAAACCTTGAAAAGCTGGCGCTGCTGACCTCGGATGAGGTCGTGGCGGCGGTGAAAAAAGTCACCTATCGTTGAGGGGGAAAGTTATGGCTGAGCAAATCCTGATGCCGGCGCTGTCGCCCACGATGGAAGAGGGCACGTTGGCGAAATGGCTGGTGAAGGCCGGCGACACGGTGAAATCCGGCCAGATTCTTGCCGAGATCGAGACCGACAAGGCGACGATGGAATTCGAGGCGGTCGACGAGGGCGTGATCGAAGCGCTGCTGGTGGCCGAAGGCGCAAGCGGCGTGAAGGTCAACACCCCGATTGCGACGATTTTGCTTGAGGGTGAGGCTGCGACCCCGGCCCCGGCCGATACCGCGCCCCCCGCCGTCGCCAAGGCCCCGGCCGCCGCCGCCCCGTCTGCCCCGGCCCCGGCCCCGGCGCGCGCTGCCACCCCGGCCCGCGCCGCCGCCGAAGGCACGCGCATTTTCGCGTCGCCGCTGGCGCGCCGCATCGCCGCCGAAAAGGGTATCGACCTTGCCTCGGTTCAGGGCTCCGGCCCACATGGCCGCGTGGTAAAAGCGGATGTCACCGGGGCCATCCCCGCCACCGCGCAGCCCGCACCCGCTGCCGCGACGGCGGCTTCCCCCGTTGCCGCCGCAGCCCTCGCTTCCGCACCCGCCGCTGACACACCGGCCAGCGCCTCCATGATCGCGCGGATGTATGAAGGCCGCGCCTATGACGAGGTCTTGCTAGATGGCATGCGCCGCACCATCGCCGCGCGCCTGACCGAGGCCAAGCAGACGATCCCGCATTTCTACCTGCGCCGCGAGGCGCGGCTCGACGCGCTACTGGCCTTCCGGGAACAGTTGAACAAACAACTGGAGCCGCGCGGCGTAAAATTGTCGGTCAACGACTTCATCATCAAGGCCTGCGCGCTTGCGTTGCAGGCGGTGCCTGCGGCCAATGCGGTCTGGGCCGGCGACCGAATCTTGCAGATGAAAGCCTCCGATATCGCGGTTGCCGTGGCCATTGAGGGTGGGCTTTTCACCCCGGTTCTGAAAGACGCCGAGTCCAAGAGCCTGTCGAAGCTTTCCGCCGAAATGAAAGACCTCGCCGCGCGTGCCAAGACCCGCAAACTCGCGCCGCAGGAATACATGGGCGGCAGCTTTGCCATCTCGAATCTGGGGATGATGGGCATCGAGAACTTCGACGCGGTGATCAACCCGCCGCATGGCGCGATACTTGCCGTGGGCGCGGGGATCAGAAAGCCGGTGGTTGTCGGCGATACGGTGGCGATTGCCACCGTGATGTCGATGACGCTGTCGGTCGATCACCGCGTGATCGACGGGGCGCTGGGGGCCGAACTCCTTGCGGCCATCGTCGCAAACCTCGAAAACCCGATGGCGATGCTGGCCTGAGCAGCAGCCGAAACCTGCAAGCGCGCCGGCGCCTTCCCCGGCGCCTTTCATTCGCGGATCAGCTGGTCCATCTCGGTGGCCGGGTGCTCGCACCCCGCCTCGCCAACGATCCGCGCGGGCACCCCTGCCACGGTCTTGCAGCAGGGCACATCTTCCAGAACCACCGATCCTGCGGCAATGCGCGAGTTGTCGCCAACGCGAATATTGCCCAGTACCTTGGCCCCGGCGCCAATCAGCACCCCGTTGCCGATCTTCGGGTGGCGATCCTGCTCTTGCTTGCCGGTGCCGCCGAGCGTGACCGAGTGCAGCATCGAAACGTTATCGCCCACAACGGCGGTTTCACCGATCACAATAGAATGCGCGTGATCCATCATCACCCCGCGCCCGATCCGCGCGGCAGGGTGAATATCAACACCAAAGGCCTCGGATGTGCGCATCTGTACAAAATATGCCATGTCAACGCGGCCCCGCTGCCACAACCAATGCGCAATGCGGTATGCTTGAAGTGCCTGATAGCCCTTAAAGAAAAGGATTGGCTGCAAATAACGGTGGCACGCTGGGTCACGCTCGTGCACCGCCACCAGATCGGCGCGTGCGGCCCGCCCAAGATCAGGCGCATCGCCATAGGCCTCGTCGGCAAATTCGCGCAAGATCTGCTCGCTCATCTCGCCCGAGGCAAGCTTGAGCGAAAAGCGATAGGCAAGCGCCCCCTCAAAGCTCGCGTGGTGCAAAAGCCCGGAATGGATCAGCCCACCCAGAAGCGGCTCGTCGTGCACCGCATTGCGCGCCTCCTCGCAGATCCTCGTCCAGACCGGATCGACCGCAGAAATCTTTGCCCTCTTCTCGGCCATCGCCAAACTCCGCCCGCCAGTTCTCAGGCGCCAAGCATAGCCAATGCTGGCAGAGCGCGAAAGTTCAATTCCGGCGCGGGCCGGGGCGTCGCCTCAGTGCCGCAAGTGCCTCGGAAAGGCAGTCGAGATATGCAAGGTCCGAAAGGAAAGGCTCCGGCGGCAGCGGCACCTGAAAGGCCGCACCCATCAGCGACCCGTTTCCCCAGCGCGGATGCGCACGCCCGAACCTCTTGCGATAAGCATCAGCCGCCTGCGCCTGCGCAAGCATGCGGTCCATGGCTGCGGTGCGCGCACCGACCGGAACCGCCAGAATCGCCCGCGCTGCCGCACAGAGGTCACCCATCGTGATTTGCCGCATGCTCACATCGCGGGCAGCGAAATCTCAAGATAGTGCACAGCCAAGCGAACCGTTCCGGCCGCGAAATCGCCGCCGGTCGCAGTCAGCACAAGTGGTTCCGGCGCCCAGTAGGTCATCGGCTGCGACAGCATACCACGCACCCACGATTCCGCGTCTACGCCCAGCCCGGAACCAAAGCGGTCTGGCGCGCCTGCGTTGCCAAGCTGCCAACTTGTCAAAGTGCCGGTGATCGCGTCCACAACCCGGCCACTAACGCCTATCACCATCGCGCCTGCGGGGATGATAGGCAGGGTTGTCGAGGTCGCTCCGGGCAACAACACATGGTCGGTTTCGACCACGCCCGTCAGCAGCCCGGCCCCGTGCGCGCTCATCGTCAGCGCCCCGGCGACCCAGTCGGTGCCATCGTGCAGCGCACTGCGACCTTCTGCCAGAATGAATGCCCGCCAGCCCACCTGCGGGGTGGCAAAAACCCAGCCGCCGTTGGCGCCAATCGCCACCTTTCCGCCTTGCCCGGCCCAGGCATTGGCCGCCCCCACGGGAACACCGTAGCACTCGCCATCAAGCACCGTTGCGGGCGGCAACGAAATCTGGCGGGAAACCAGAACGAGATTGACCAGCCCATCAAGCCGCATCAATCCCTCGTTCACGGTGACATGCTTTTGCGCCTGTGCCGCCTGCAAAAGCGGAAGCGTCATCCGAGATGTGTCAGCCATTGATCTGAATCCTTGCGAAAGGTCCGGCACCAAATGTGTCGGAAAGTTGTGCAACGTGAATCTCGCAAGCGCCGGCAATGCCGTCCGCCGCGCGCATCGCTACGGTGTAGTCCCAGGCGGGCAGTTCGGTGACGTCTTCGCGCCGTATCACGCCACTTTCGACGACGCGCACAAGGTAGGCCTCAAAGCTTTCGCCCAAAGGCGTCTCGACCCCGGCCCAGCTGTCGCCATCAATCCGCGATCTGCGGACCCAGCTGACGCGTGCATCGCCTCCGTCCTGTATGGCCCGCAGGTGGCAGGGCGAATAGGGCCGCAGCCCGATACCGGCAAATGCCTCAACCTTGAGAACAAACGACGGGTCGTCATAGCCCAGCGATGCCGCACCGATCCGGTAATGCCGCGCCAGCCCGCGCGCACTCAGCGCCAGATCAAGCTGCCGGGGGGCGCCGTTCATTACCACTACCATGCTTCCTTCGGGCCAGGTTTCCGGCATGATGGCGTCGGTACCCGCCTGCCCCCGCAACCGCTCGCTGATCTCCCAGATGCCAGGCTCAACCAGTTCGGCGCGGGCAAACTGCAAGAGTTCCCAATTATCCGAACTGCCATCCCCAATCGCCAGAAGGTTGGCCCCATCCAGCAATCGCGCGCGCGAAACTGACTCGAGCGCACCCCCCGACAGGCGCAGCCGAAGCGGCAGCCCAAGGTCAGGCACCCCGGCGCGCGCCGAAAAAAGCGGCGCTAGCGTGGTGCCGATCATGGCGGCACCTTCGATCGTGCGATCAAGTGTGTAGTCGTCGTCTGCCAGCGCCGAATAGACCGCCACTACCCCCGGCCAGGGCCGGGCAGCCACCGCCAGATGCGGGGCATGTGCCACTTCGGTGCCGCGCATCAGCGGCAGGTCCATGAAGATCGGCAAGACCGGCACCGGCGCCGCAAAGGCCCGCGGCAAGATCGCGCCCTCCGCCTCGTCCGAAGGCACATAGACCGCGGCTTCAACCCGCGTCGCTGTCACCTCAATCGCGCCGGCATGCTCAACTCCGTCGACGCGAAAGTGCCCTGCAACTTCGGCCGTTTCGATCTCCACAATGTCGCCGGGTCCAATGTCGCCGCGCGAAGGTGGCAGCGCAAAGCGCGCGCTGTCTCGTGCAACTCGCGCCTCGGCAAGCCAGCGCTCGACCGTTCGCTGGCCCTCCGAGCGGGTCAACGCAATCGCCATTTCGCTTTGCGCCGCCTCCCCGCCCGCTTCGTCCGCAAAGATCGCCTCGACCGCGCGGGTCTCATAGTCGCCCTCGGCTTCAACATAATTCAGCCGCACCCGCCCCGCGGTTTCTGCCTTCGGTGCACGACTGGTTTGAATGCGCGCGCCCTCGCCCAGCGCCAGAGCATCGGCGCCCAGATGCTTGCGCACCGCGCCGTCGCGCATCCGGAATACGATCTGCCCGTCGCGCTCAACCGCTTCAAATCCGTACGCCAGCATCAATGGTTGCAGGGCCGCGCGACCACTCTCGCCGCCCGCAGTGGCGTATCCACGCACCACCCCATAAAGCCCCGAGACGTCAAAATCCCGCAGCCCTTGAGCTGCGCAGATCTCGGCCACAACGCTCGCCAGCGGTTGTGCCGACACCCGCCCTGAAATCCAGTGGCCGCGCGCGTAATTGGTGCCATCCGACCAGATCTCGACGTTGCCGGGAAATTGCGGAAAGGGTCGCGCATCCCAAGCCCAGACGTGGGCGCGGCTGACATCGACCATCGCCCCCTGATAGAGGCCAGAGACCGGGTTATTCGCAGCATCATTCCAGAAGTCGGTCATCGCACGCAGGTACTGCATCTGGATCAACTCGTCGCGCCGCCCATCCGAGAAATGCGGCAGCGCGGATTCCGCGCTTTTCGGGTCCTGAAACTTGTTCGGCTCATTAGTGCCCTTGTCGACCGCCGCGCAGCCGATTTCGGTGAACCAGATCGGCTTCGACTGCGGCACCCAAGCGGTCGGCGCGCCTTGGCGCACGCCCCCGATCCTTTCGTAATGCGCGTTTTGCCACCAGCCTTGCAGGTCCTTGACTCGCCAGATCCACGGCTCGTCATAGGCACCGTCGGTAATGGGCGTGCGCAGCTGTGCCTCGCGGTGCTCGGGTGCCGCATAGTACCAGTCATAGCCTTCGCCCCCAGCGATGTTCGCCTTGAGGTAGTCGAGGTTGTAGATCGTGCCCCACGCCGCGTCGGTATGGTCCTCGCCCGCGCGCCAATCCGACAGCGGCATGTAGTTGTCGATACCGACAAAATCGATGTTGGCATCCGCCCAGAGCGGATCGAGGTTGAAATACACGTCGCCATTGCCGGGGTGATAGCCGAAGTATTCGCTCCAGTCGGCGGCATAACCGATCTTGCAGCCGGCCCCGAGGATCGCGCGCACCTCGCCCGCAAGGGCGCGTAGCGCGTCCACCGTGGGAAACGCGCCGCCAGCGCCGCGCGCCCGCGTCAGGCCAACCAGCTCCGACCCGATGCAGAAGGCATCGACACCACCGGCAAGGCTGCACAGCGCCGCGTAATGCAGCACAAAGCGCCGCAGCGACCATTCCGGGGGGCCGCTGTAAACCACCTGACCGGATTCAATCGAGAAATCCACCGCCGACGCCGCGCCAAAAAACGAGGCGATCTCGGCGTCAGCCGCTGCCGTCCCATCCGGCGACCCCTCCAGACCCGGCGCAACAGAAAGCGTCATGCGCCCGCGCCAAGGCAGCCTTGCCTGTTCCGTTCCCCCCCAAGGGTCTGGCAAGCCATTCCCCGCAAGCTGTTCCATCAGGATGAAGGGATACAACACCACCGACTTTCCGGCATCGCGCAAGGCCCGTATTGCCTCAACTACCGACGCATCCGTTGGGGTGCCGCCATAGACCGGTCGCCCCTCAAGGCGCGCCACCTCGTCGGCTTGCGCGCGCGCCAGCCCCGAAACCCGCCAAGGCAGCCCGGCCCCGTCAAGATCGCGGCTCTCCACCTTTGGCCGCAGGCTGCACGAGCCTGCACGCAAGTCATCGCCAAACCACGAAACCACCAGCGAGACCGAACCGCAATTTGGCAACTCCTCATCGAGGCGGCGGAGCGACACACTGAAGTCGGTCTCACCTGCAGGCGTGTGCACATTCGCCGAAACACTCTCGCCCAGCCCATGGTCAAAATGCACCCGCGTCGTGGCAAGCGCATATTCGCCCGTGCCCGGTATCATCGCCACCGCCCGCACACCGCGTGCAAGATCGGGCACCGTGTCGATCATCGGTCCCTGCGCCGGGCGCATCACCTCAAAGTTGAATTGCGGCACGCGGTTGCCAAACTCGGCCAAGGGCAGGTCTTCAAAGACCACATAGGCAATGCCGCGGTAGGCGGGCGCCATGCCCGCACCTTCCACCACCTCGATCTTCGGGTCGGCCTGCTGGGTCTGCGTGCCGGTATAGACGCGCATGTTCAGTTTTTCGGTCGCCACCTCGGCGCCATCCGCCCAGACCCGCCCGATCCGCGTAATCTCGCCCTCGCAAACCGCAATCGCGAGGCTGATCGAATAGCTGTATTGGGTCGTTGCGGGGCGGGGCGCGCCTTTGCCGCCGCCACTGCGCGTTGCGGTTTCGGCAAAGCGAGTCGCCCAGATGACCTGCCCCGGCAGCCGCATCCGCCCCCAGACGCGCCCCACCGCGGCGCCTTCCGAGGCGCCGGTGATACGGAAGCGGTCGATGCGGCCCACCTCGACCGCCGCCGACCCCTGCCCCAGCAGGCGCTGGTCGATCACCCGTCCAAGGGTTGCGCCAACCGCGCGCCCAATCACCGCACCCGACAGGCCGAGCAGCGTGCCGCCAAAACCTGCCCCAACCGCAGCACCCGCCGCAGCAAGCAAAATGGTCGCCATCACGTCACTCCTTCAGAAATTCGAAATCGCGCGGCAATCCTGCGACGCCAAGGCACGGCAAGCGGGCTTTCAACCACCCCGTGGCCCGTGTAGGCGTGAACGAATGTGGGCGCGGCGCCCGCCTCGGCCACAATCCCAAGGTGCTTGGCCACCGCGCCGGCGCGCATTCGAAACAGGATCACATCGCCGGGTTGCAGAGGCGCGCCACCGGGCACCGCAAGAAGATGCCGCGCAGCCGCGCACCAAAGCCGCTCGTCGCGCGCAGCCTCCGACCAGTCGGGGCTGTAGGGCGGCACACTCTCGGGTTCGGCACCACGAACTTCGCGCCACACCCCCCGCAGAAGACCCAGACAATCGCACCCTGCACCCTTGGTCGATTGCTGGTGGCAGTAGGGCGTGCCGATCCATTCCCGTGCTGCGGCGACCACGCGCGCGCCCGTCATCGCCACATGCTCCCGCCGTCGTTCACGCCCGCGCGCAGCGGATAGGCGCTCAACCAGTCCTCGCCGGGAATATGCGGAAACCCTCGGAAATTTTGCACATTGGCGAACTTCAACCGGCAGGTTTCCAATCGCCGGTCACAGCCAGCTTCAAGCCGGATCATATCACCCGCGGCGATCTCGGCCCGCAGACCCTGCCAAAGTTCCACATGCCGGGAGCCCGAACCCAGCAGCCTGTCGTTTTTCACCACCCCTTTCAGCCCGGCGGCAACGCCGGTAAGCACGCGCAATCGCCCCTTCTCGAACCAGCGGTCGGCAAACCCGCCAAGGCCGGCAAAGCCGAAAACCCGCGCGTCGCTGACCTCTGCGGCAGCGCATTCCACGAAATACCCCGGCGCGGACAGATCGACACCGCATCGCGCATCGCCCAGAACCGCGCCGCAGCCTGCCTGATAGATGGTGCCCGCCGCGCCCGCCAAGGCTTCGGTCAACCCGCGCAATTCGGCACTAAAGGCCCCTTCGCCGCGCGTGATCTCGCCCAGATGGCCCCGAAACAGCAGCACCCGCTGGCTAACCTCAGCCCAGTTCACCTGCCAGACCCGCACTTCAGCGCCATCATAGCGCCCCGCCATGACGTCAACCTCGCAGATCGCATCAGACGAGAGCGCGCCCACCACTTCGGTGTTGTCAACCGCAAGCCCGGTGCCTTGCGAAAGCGCCTTTGCCGTCATGCCGCTTTCCGGCTGAAACGCGATGTCGTCAAAGCCCAGCGCAACATCGTGGTCGGTAAAGCCCAAGACCACGCCGTCGCTCCGCCCCACCGCCCAGGCCCGGCAAATCGTGGTCGCGCCCGTAGCCAGATGCGACTTCAAAGCTTGCGGAAAAGCCATCAGACGCGCACCTCCACCACCGGAACCTGCGGCAAATCACCTGCCTGAAACGACGCCACCGAGACCAGAATGCGGTCTGTGTCAAAGCGCACCGGCACATCGAACTCGAACCCGGCGGTCACCTGTGCGCCCGCCGGAGGCGCAGTTTCGAAGGTCACGACCCCCGTCGCCAGATCAACCCCGAAATCGACCGCTTCGGCCTGGTGGTGCCCCTGCACCCCCACCCGCACCGTGCCCAGCACCGGCTTTGCGATTGGCCGCGTATAGCCCACACCGCCCGAAACGTAGGTTTTCTGCAGCTGAAACTGCGTGCGCACACCATCGCCCGCCCCAATCTGCTGGTCGTCATAGGCCACCGTGCGCGACGAGAGGCATGATTTGTAGTCCGCCCAGTCCTTCCAGCGAAACCCATGCAACTGCCCCTGCCGCGCCTCGAAAAAGGCCAGCAACGCCTCAACATCATCGAGGCTGCGCAGGCCCACGCCCGCATCGTAGTGGCGCCGCGAATGTGCCCAGGGCGTGTTGCGCTCTTCAAACCCGTTGGCGAGCGCCACAATTTCGGTGCGCCGCTCTGGCCCGCCGACCGAGCCGAAGCTCAGGTTGGCCGGAAACCGTATTTCGTGAAATGCCATTGTCCCCTCCTCAGCGGTTGCGCTCGCCACGCGACAGAACACGCCCCAGTTGGGCGGCGATCTGGCTTTGGCTGCGCGCAAAGCCCGCAGCATCTGGCGTGGTTATGTTCATCACCACATGCACCGACCGCCCGCCGCCCGCCGCCTGCACACCCAACCGCCCGTCGGCACCTCGCGCCAGCGGCATGATCGCCTCAGGCCCGGCCTCACCCATCAGACCGCGCCCACCGCGCATCGCAAACGATGTGGGTGACGCGACCACGCCACCCTTGGCAAAGGGCATCACCCGCCCCTGCGCAAATGCGCCGCCCTGCGCAAACGGAAACATCCCGCTCAGCAAGCCATTCATGGCGTTGGCAATTCCCCCGCCGATCGCATTCTGCACGGGCTTCATCGCTGCGGCATACACACTGTCAGACATGCTGCGCGCCACCTCGCGCAGCACATCGCTGAGCTTCATGCCGTCAAAGATGAGCCCGTCAAAAGCCTTGCGCAGCCCGCGCCCGATGCTGGTGCTCAGCGCCCCAACCTCGCGGCTGGTAAAGGTCATGCTTTGCTGCATCCGGCCCAGCTCGGCGTTGAACGCCGCCGCCATCGCTTCGGCACCGCCAAGACTGCGCTCCAGCGCGGCCGCCTGCTGGCCAAGCCCGTCAAGCCCGTCCACCTCGATCATCGTCAGATCCTTTCACCTGATCCGGCCATTCTGCCGCCAGTTCGCCCAACCGCACGCGCGTCAGCGGCGGGGTGCCCGCGGCCTCGCCCAGCATCAACGCCAGCTCCGCCGGGGTCAGCCGCCAGAACTCCTCGGGGCGCAGCCCCAGCCCCCGCATCCCAGCCCGCATCAGCCCCGGCCAGTCGAGCCCGCTCATGTCGCGCCCGGCGCCGCGAAGGCGCGCGCCAAAAGCTCCGCCGCCACCCGCGCCGCCTCAACCGGCCCGCCGCCAATCTCCACCGTGCGCAAATCCGCGGCCTCGCCCTGCCAGCCGCCGCCGCGCAAGCCCGCAACCAACAGCGCCAGCACGTCGCGGGTCGAAAATCGCCCCGCTTCAAAGCGCTCGACCAGCTCGATCAGGCTGCCCGCCGCCAACTCCGCCTCCAGCTCGGCCAGCGCCCCCAGCGTCAGCTTTGCCACATGGCGGCGGCCATCGAGCCAGACCGCCACCTCACCCGCCCAGGGGTTCGCCATCACAGCGCCGTAAAGCTCAGCACACCCGCCGAAGCCATCGAAACCTCATAGGTCGCCTCGCCGTTATAGGTGCCTGCGTACTCGACCGACGTAATCATGAACGGCCCCTGCACGACGCCGAAAGCAGGGATTATCACTTGAAAATCAGGCACTTCGCCGTCAAAGAAGATCTGCCGTGCGCGCTCGTCGGTGGCCGCATCCTTAAACACGCCAGACCCCGAGATCGCGGCCGACTTCACCCCTGCCCCCGCCAACAGCTCGCGCCATCCGCCCTGGCTTTCAAGGCTCGTCACATCCACCGTTTCCGCGTTAAAGCTGATCCGCGTGGCGCGCAGCCCCGCGATGGTCTCAAATTGCCCGCTTCCCGTAAGGTCGAGTTTGACCAACAGGTCTTTGCCGTTCTGTGCCGCCATGGTTTTTCTCCGATTGATGACTCAAAGGCCCGCCGGTCGCGCCGGCATGACGGCCAGAATTGTGCGTCAAGCCTCGACCCGCGCCCGGAAGGTCAGGTCGATGCGCCGCGTCGCGCCAGCGTCCACGCGCCGCGCGCGGGCCCGCAGAAACCACAGGCCAACCAGCCGCCCCCGCGCCAGCATCAGCGCCGCATCCACCAGCGCATCCGAAACCGCCGCCGCGACTGCCTTGGCGGTCTGGAACCCGGCGGCATCGGTCACGACCGAAACCACAAAGTCATGCTCCGCCCCTGCGCCGGTGGCGTCCGAGGCATCGCGCGCGTCCTCTGGCCCAAGGCTCACATAGGTGCCGGACATCGGTCCCGGCGGCGCCGCATCGTAAATCGCGTCACCCACCAGCGCATCGAGCGCATCCGAGGCGCGCAACCGCTGATACACCGCTGCCTGCAATGCACTTGCTGCTGCATAGCTCATGCCACGACCTCCTCGTGCGCGAAACATGTCAGGTAGTGGCCCGTCGCATCCGCCTCGCTCACCGCCGCAATGCGAAACACCCGGTCGCCATCGCGCAAGCGCTGCTCGGGGCGCGGGCGGCGCGGGCTGCCTTGTGCGGCCGCCCGCACCGTGATGCGATAGGGCACCGTGGCAAGCGTGACAAACTCGCCCGCGCGTTCGCGCCCGGCACCCGGTTTCACCTCGGCCCAAAGCGTGCCCAACGCCACCCAGTCAAGCGTATGGCCGCCCGCGCCGTCAGCCAGCCGCACGGCCTCCTCCAGCACCAGCGCGCGGTTCAACCGAGGCGCCCTCATCGCCGCCCCCCGAGCACGCGCACCGTGCGCCACGGCGCGATCAGCGCCATCACCCCGAACGGCATCGCCTGCGCCTCGCCAAAGCCCTCATGGCGCTGCTCGTAATACTGCGCCGCCAACAAAAACACCGCCTGCGCCAGATCGACCGGCAGGCTTCCCCAATCCGGCCCGAAGCCCGCGGTAAAGGCAATCTCGACCGCGCCCTCGCGCGGCACCCCCG
This sequence comes from Paracoccaceae bacterium, assembly GCA_019429405.1. GTDB lineage: Bacteria > Pseudomonadota > Alphaproteobacteria > Rhodobacterales > Rhodobacteraceae > UBA6213. The sequence goes on along the minus strand of JAHYIZ010000002.1, from coordinate 96,234 downwards.
GCAGGCTGCCCCCGACGCCCTGCACGCGCGGGCGGCTCATGTCGCGCACCAGCCGATAGCGCTCGGGCGCCACGAGCTGGACCACCCCCGCAGCATCGCGCAGCCGCACCGCTCCGATCACGCTCACCGGCGCCACCGGCAGGGGCTGCGCCTCAGGGCCGCGCCAATCCTCAAGTGTCAGCAGAAAATCACGTTCCAGCAACACCTTTGCGGTGCGCGCCTCAATCGCCGCCAGCGCCGCGCGCAGGTATGCCTCCAACGCCGCATCGGCCGCGCTCACATCGGCAAAGCCGGTGCCCAGCCGCAAATGGTCTCGAAACTCCGCCATTGGCAAAGCCCCGGCGGGCACCGCCGTTTCTTCGATCAGCATCATGGGAAATCTCCACAAATTGGTGCCCACGGGGCAGAATTCGGGCGCGGGCCGCCCCGCCGTCGCTCGGACGGAGGGAGCAGCTAGGCAACAGCGGGCCTCGAACCCGCGCCCGAAAGAAGGGGCGGTTTGCCGCCCCCTGCGCGCGCCCTTACGACGCGGCGAACTTCAACAGCTTGATCGCGGCGAAATCACTCACATCGCCGCCCACGCGTTTGGAGGCGTAGAACAGCACGTGCGGCTTGGCCGAGAACGGGTCACGCAGCACCCGCAGATCGGGGCGCTCGGCAACCGTATAGCCGTATTTGAAATCGCCGAATGCCACTGCAAAGGTGCCCGCCGCGATGTCGGGCATGTCTTCGGCGATCAGCACCGGGTAGCCCATCAGCCGCGCCGGTTCGCCCGCCTGCAAGCTGTCGCTCCACAGAAACCGCCCGTCGGCGTCCTTCATCTTGCGCACCGCACCCGCGGTCTTCGAATTCATTACGAAGGCGCCGTTGGCCCGGTATTCGGCATCAAGCGCGTAGACAAGGTCCACGATCGCATCCGAAGCGTTGACGGTTGCAAAATCGCCGTTGTTGCCGGTGGCCACATAGCCAAGGCTTCCCCAAGTCCACGAACCATTGTCCACCTTGGCGTGGGTCAGAAAGCCCTTGGGCTTGTCCACGCCATCGCCGCCCACAAAGGCCGCCGCTTCGGCGCGGGCGAACTTGTCGGCGATGCGCTGCGCAAGCCACCCTTCAATGTCAAAGGCGCTGTCATCCAGCAGCCGCTGGCTGGCCTTGGGCATCGCGCTCAGCTCATGCAGTGGAATGCTGATGCGGTCGATCTGCGGCGTGCCGGTTTCCGTTAGGTTCGCGGTTTCCGAGGCCCAGCCCGAACCCATTTCGGTATGGTCCACCAACACATCATAGCTGGTGGCCTCGACGTTCACCACGTTGGCGACCTGACGGATCGAGGCGGTCGCCTTCAGCACGCCGCGGATCGCCTCCGAAGTCTGCGGGTCCACCAGATAGCCGCCCTCAGCGGCCACCGCGGTATTCAGCGCCTTGCCTTCCAGCGCCAGCCCCCGCAGCGCGTCATCATCGCCCGACCGCAGATACGCGGCAAAGGCCTTCTGATGCGGCGCTTCGTCGTGCGCGGCGGCGGAAAGGGCGGGGCGCCCGCTGTTCGTCGTCTTCATATTCAGCATGGTCAGTCGCTCTTCCTGTTGTTGCAACCTTGTCTTCACTTCGTCCTGAAAGCCCTTGATCTCGTTCAGGAACCCGGCCAGCGCGGTTTTCACCTCAGCCACCGGTGCCGGGCCGTCGGACACGCCCGTCCCGGCCCGAGCCTTGCTCTCGGTCTTCATCGTCACTCCACCTGTTCGTTAGGGTTGAGGGGTCCGGCGCGGCCTAGCGGTCCGCCAGAATCCCGGCCGCGTCGGTCAAGGCCGCAGCCAGGTCGCGCAAATCGGCCGCCTCAGGCACATCGCCCTTGGCCCCGACCCGCGCTTGCACAAGCATCGGGAATGTCACCACCGAGACTTCCCAAAGCTCCAGTTCCGCAAGCAGCCGCTGGCCTTTTGCGTTCTTTTCGGCGGCCACCGTGCGATAGCCGATCGACAGCCCGTCAATCGCCCCCGCGCCAATCAGCGCCGCCGCCTCGCGGGCCCTCTCGATCTCGGGCAGCAAGCGGCCCTTGACCCATAGCCCACGTTCGTCCTCGCGGATTTCGTCCCAAACCCCAATCGGCTGCGCCGGGTCGTGCTGCCAGAGCATCTTGACGGTGCCCCCGCGCGCCGAAAGGCGTTTCAGCCCCGCGCCATAGGCCCCCGGCAGCACCACGTCGCCGCCCTGATCGGACACGCCAAACAGCGACGCATAGCCCGAAATCACCGTGCCATCGGTCACGCAGACCTCATCGCCCAACCGGGTAAACTTCAACTCCAGCCCGTAATCATCCGTATTCATGCGTAATTTCCTAATTCGGAGCCCATGAGAGCACCCCCTGCACCGCCTGCGTCAAGATCACGGCAACCACGCCGTAAACCGTCATCCAGAGCCTCTTTTCAAGGCCCCCGATCATCTGCTCGATGCGTTCCAGACGTTTCTCGACCTGCCCGAACTGCAACGCCATGATCCGCTCGGTCGCCTCAAAACGCTGCTCGTGCACCTCGAACGGCGCCTTGAGATAGCGTGAGCCGCCCTCGCTCACACCTCAGGCCTCCGCCAGCGGCGGCAGCCCCAAAAGCGCGCGCTTTTCGGCATCGGTCAGAAAACTTGCCGCCCCCACCCGCGCCCATTGCTGGTCGCGCTCGGCCGCCAGCGCCGCGATCTGGTCCAGATCGGGCTTCAGCTCGACCGCCGCCCCAAGATACCCCGAAAGCCAATAGGCCACCGCCGCCGCAACCCGCGTGGCCAGCGGCAGGACGGTCAGGCGGTAAAACGCCCGGTGCGCCTCCTGATAATTTGCGTAGGTGGCATCGCCCGGTATCCCCAGCAGCATCGGCGGCACGCCGAAGGCCACCGCAATCTCGCGCGCCGCAGCTTGCTTGGTGGCGTGAAATTCCATGTCCGATGGGCTGAACCCCATCGGCTTCCAGTCAAGGCCGCCTTCCAGCAGCATCGGCCGCCCCGCATTGCGTGCGCCCTGATGGTGCATCTCCATCTCGCTCACCAGCCGGTCATACTGGTCGGGGCTCAGCGCCCCCTGCCCGTCCACGCCCTTGTAGATGATCGCACCCGAAGGCCGCGCGGCGTTGTCCAAAAGCGCCTTCGACCAGCCCGAAGCCGCGTTGTGCACATCCACCGCCACCGCAGCCGCCTGCATCGGCGAAAGCCCGTAATGGTCATCCTGCGGGTGAAACGCCTTGATATGGCAGATCGGGTCGGGGTGGCCGCGCATGTCGAACCGATGCTTGCGCCCGCCCACTGTGTAGTCGTAGGCTTCCGGCCAGCCATCCGCACCGGGCACGATGCTCATGCGGTCGGCGCGCAGCACATGCAGCTCGCGCGGCAGGCCCACCTCGGCCGCCACCGCCTCAAGATACCCGTTACCGGTCAATAGAATCTGCCCGAAAAGTGCCTCCAGCAACTCGGCCCGCCCCTGCCCCGGGTTCGGGCGGCGCATAAGGTCGATCACGGGGTGCATCTCATAGCGCCGCTCACTGTCCTGACACACCAGCGGCAGCGCCGCCGCCGCCTCGGCGATCAGCTTGACACAGCGAAACCCGATCGGGTTGCCGGTAAACCCCAGTCGCGTCAGGCTGCCCACATCGCGTGGCGACCAAACCGCGCCGCCCCGCGCCGTGCCCGCCGCCAGCGATATCACCCGCCCGGTCGCCGTGGCCTTCTGTTCAGGCCCGCCCACCGCGTCGCCGCCCCGGCGAAAGAATTGCATCACCATCTCGTGCTCCTCTGTGCCATGCCTGCCGCGCCGCCCACTCGGCAGGCAGCAAAAAGGGCCGGTATGACCCGGCCCGTTGATCCATTCCTGAAAATCGCGCTTCTCTATCGCCCCAATACCCCCGCCGGAGGCACCCGCCCCTACAACCCGCGCACCTGAGGGTTTCTGTAAGCCGCCGCCGGCTCGAGGATCAGCTCGTAAAGCGCCCAGACCAGCGCATCCACCCGGTCCGGGCTGCCCTTGCCCCTGAAGCCTTGCGCCGTCATCTGGCACATCTGGTCTTCCAACTTGCCCAGACCCCGAAGATGCCGCACCCGCCCCTGTTCATAAAGCGCCGCGGCGGGTTCCGCCCGCAGGCCCTTGCCGCGCCCCGCCCGAAACGGCCGGACCGGCACCAGCGGGTCAACCGACCGCAGCACCGTCGCCACCAGATCGCCACCCTGGTTCACTTCCGCCACCAGCCGCTCGGCGCCGTGCCGCTCCCTTGCGGCGATCGCCGCCTTTGCCCATTGCGTCGGCGTGGCACCCTGAATGCTCGCGTCCTCCAGCACATAGGCCCGCCAGTTCTGCGGCGGTCCCTGCGTCACCGCCCCCACCACCACGATGCCGCATTCGTCCGAGGCCTTGCCGGCGGTCACCGCCGGGTCGAGCGCAACCACGATGCGGTCAAGCTCTGGCGCCCTGTCCACACGCAGCGCCTCGATCGTCGCGGTTGACCAGAGCGCGCCTTCAACATCCTCCAGCAGCAACCCCTCCAGCTCCTGCTGGCCTTGCCGGGTGCCGGCATAGCGCGCCTGCACCTCTTGCAGAAACGACGCCGCCAGATAGGCGCGGTTCGCCTCGGTGGGGGCGTGTGTCATCACCGTCGAGGGGTTGGCCAGAATGGTTTTCAGCACCCGCACGTTGCGCGGCGTGGTGGTGACAACCTGCTGCGGATGCTCCCCCAACCGCAGCGCAAACTGCAACATGTCCCAAGTTTCCTCGGCATATTTCCACTTTGCCAGCTCATCGACCCAGGCGGCATCAAACTGCGGCCCGCGCAAACTCTCGGGCTCATGCGCAGAAAACACCTGCGCCACCGCGCCGTTGGGCCAGACCAGCCGCTTGCGCCCCGCTTCCCAGTCCGGGCGGCGGTCGGGCGGCGAGCAGGCCAATATCCCGCTTTCACCAAACACCATCACTTCGCGCGCCTGATCGAAGGTCTCGCCCACCAGCGCCACATGCCGCGCGCACCCCGCATCCAGTGGCCGTGCCCCTTCTACCTGCGCGCGCACCCATTCGGCCCCGGCCCGGGTCTTGCCCGCGCCGCGACCGCCCATGATCACCCAGCTTTTCCAGGCGCCTTGCGGCGCCACCTGATGTGGCAGCGCCCAGAAGTCGAACACCCATGGCAGTGCCAGCAACGCATTGTCGCTTAAGCCCGCCAGAAACTCGTCAACCTCCTCCGGCTTCGCGGAGGCGAGCCAGGCGGCGCCCGATCTCATCTCGCGCGGCGTCGAAGTCGATGGCGTAGTCGCGTACGACCCCGGCAATGTTTTTGCGGAGTTTTTCAACCCTGGTCCTTTCATCCATCACCATTTGCAGGGCCGCCCGAAGGTCTTTCACCGCCTGCACGGCGGTTTTCACCTCGTCACCCTTGCTCAGCCTGATGCCCTGAAGCGCCGCGGTCAGTTCGACCGCGACCTCCCGGTACAACACCTCTGTCTCCGCGATCAGATCCGCCGGAGCCGCTTCCTCGCCCGAGAAAGTCATTTCCATCTGCTGCTGCGCCCGCCTCTCATGCACTGTCCCGCACGAGCGAAATGAAAAAGCGGCACCGGGGGTGCCCCCCGAGCCGCTTGCCCACTTCTCCTAGCATGTCAGTTTTCTACTTTAAGGCGTTCGCAAAGTCAAGTTAAAAATTCCCGGTTGTGCGCGGCCAGCGTCCGCAACATCAGGTTTTCGTTAATTAAATCGGGAAACCCCTGCGCCTTGCCTTGTTTTACTGGCAATCTTCTAGGGCGTGGTCAGGGTGCAGCCCATGCCCACCGCCGCTTCGGCAAAACTCGTCGGTCCGGCGTATCCGCGCACCGCCTCGCGCACCAGCGCCCCCGCAACCCAGCGAACAGCCATCACCTGCGCCCAACCCGAATCCGCAGTCAGCATCACCGGCCCCGTCGCGCAGTCTGCAATTCCACCCTCGAGCACGCCCGACCGATAGCGGTGGCTCGGCAACCCCGGCGCCTCGGCCAGCACCGTCAGCCCCTCTGCCCCAAAGCGCGCCACCGTCAGCACCGCATCCAGATGCGGGCGAACCACATAGGCAAACTCCAGCCTGCCGTCGCCATCAACATCAAGCGCCCCCAAAGGCGCCAGCCAGCGGTGCCGGGTGCCGATATACGCACCCGCCGCGATGCGTCCCTCGGCCCCCCAGATCGCCAGCCGCGCACCCAAATCGACGTGGCTTTCCACCACCACCGCTTCGGCGATGCCGTCGCCGGTCAGGTCGGCCAGACGCGGCGACAGATCTTCAAAAACCATGTCGTCTGGCAGCGCAAAGCGGCGCTCCTCGCCGCCCGCCAGCACCAGCACCAACTCGGCCCACTCGCCACCGGCAAGCGCCCCATGGCCATAGCGCGCTGTTGCCGCTTCGTAGTGCGCGGATGCAATGACCTCGGCCGCCGCAGGCGCCGCCCAGATTGCCGCCAAAAGCGCAAGCCAGCGCATCAGATCTGCTTCTCAGGAATATGCACCACCAGCCCGTCGAGAGCATCCGTCACCTTGATCTGGCATGTCAACCGCGAGCGCACCGGGTCGGTCTGATAGGCGAAGTCGAGCATATCCTCTTCCATAGCGTCCTTTTTCGGCACCCTCTCCACCCATGCCGGGTCGAGGTAGACATGGCAGGTAGAACAGGCGCAGGCACCGCCGCAATCGGCATCGATGCCCGGCACGCCATTGTCGCGCGCACCCTCCATCACGGTCTTGCCGTTCTTGACCTGCACATCGTGCCGCGTGCCGTTGAACTCCACATAGGTAATCAGTGCCATATCCGCCGCTTTCCATCTTTGGCGGCAGCTGCCGCCCGCTGCCCGAGACTTAAGCGGTTCGGCGCGTCATTGCCAGATGCCGCATCGGGGCGAATTGGCGCAACCGGGGTTTCAGCGGCGCGGGGCTTGCGCTAACCTGCGCAAAACCAATGCAGGATGCGCCTCCGCCCATGCCCCGCCCCCTCGCCACCGCTTTCTGCGCGCTCGCTCTTGCCGCCGCCTGCACACCCGAACCGCGTTTGCCGCAGGCCCCGCCGGCGCAAACTCTGGCGGGCGAAATCGCGCTGCGGCCACCGCGCGCGGCCGAAGGCGCCTGCTGGGCGCATCAGATTCGCCCGGCGGTGATCGAGACGGTAACGGAACAGGTGCAGCTGCGCCCCGAACAGCGTGACCCTGTCACAGGTGCCGTCACCCGCGCCGCGACCTTCCGCACCGAAACCCGCCAGCAGATCGTATCTGACCAGACCCCGATCTGGTTTCGCACCCCCTGCGACGAACAGATGACACCCGAATTCATCGCCTCGCTGCAACGTGCGCTGCGCGCGCGCGGGCTCTACAGGGGGCCTGCCGGCGGCGAGCTTGACCCCGCCACCATCCGCGCGCTTGGCGCCTATCAGGCGCCGCGCGGGTTGCCCAGCGGCACGCTCGCACTTGCCACCGCACAAGAACTGGGACTGATCGCGTGGCAGCCGCCGCGCTGAAACAAAAAGGGCGCCCGCTCGGGGCGCCCTTTTGTGTTTTCGGGCCTACGCCTCAAACCACCGGCAGCGCGACAAACCGCGGCTCGCCATCGCGCCGGATCAGCAGCAGCACCGATTTGCGCCCGGCCGCGCGCGCTTCCTCGATCCGTGCATCCAGATCGCGCAACGTCGCCACGGGCCGTTGCCCAGCCTCGGTGATCAAATCGCCCGCGCGCAATCCGCGCTGATAGGCCTCGCTATCCGATGCAACCTCGGTAATGACCAGCCCCTGCGCGCCCGCCGGCAAGCCCATTTCGCCCGCCGTTTGCGGGGTCAGCGGCGCCAGTGTCAGCCCAAGCAGGCTGCGCGTGGTCGGCACCGGGGTGGCTTCGGTCTCGGCCGCACTTTCGCCTTCAGCCAGCTCGCGCTGGCCCAAGGTCACCTTAAGGGTTACCGTTTCGCCGCCGCGCATCACCACAACAGCAACCTCTTGCCCGACCGGTGCATCGGCCACCCGGCGCACCAGATCGCGGCTGTTGCGCACCTCGCCACCATCAAAGCTGGTGATGACATCGCCCGCCTTGATCCCCGCATCCAGCGAAGGCCCGGTCGGCACGTCCGAAACCATGGCGCCGCGGGCGTTGCCCAGCCCCAGCGCCTCGGCCATATCGGGGGTGACGTCCTGGATCTTCACGCCCAGCCAGCCGCGCCGCGTGGCACCAAACTCTTGCAACTGTGCCACCACTTTCGAGACCACGTTCGAGGCCATCGAAAAACCGATCCCGATCGAGCCACCGTTGGGCGAAAGGATCGCGGTGTTGACACCGACCACCTCGCCATCGAGGTTGAACAAGGGCCCGCCCGAGTTGCCCCGGTTGATCGCGGCATCGGTTTGCAGGTAGTCATCATAGGTTCCGCTCAGTTCCCGATTGCGCGCCGAAATGATCCCGGCGCTGACCGAAAAGCCTTGCCCCAGCGGGTTGCCCACCGCCAGAACCCAGTCGCCAACGCGCATCACGTCGCTGTCGCCAAAGGCGACGAAAGGCAGCGCCTCGGTGTTTTCAACCTTCAAGAGCGCGATGTCGGTTTTCGGGTCGGTGCCAACCAGTTTCGCGGGCATCCGTTCCCCCGAAAAGAATTCGATCTCGATCTGGTCGGCGTCCTCGATGACGTGGTTGTTGGTCACGATGTAGCCATCGGCCGAAATCACGAAGCCAGACCCGAGCGCATTTGATTCGCGCGGCGCAAGTGGGTTGTTAGGCCCGTTCGGGCCGTTGAAGTCCTTGAAAAGATCCCCAAAAGGCGACCCTTCCGGAAAGACTGGGTTGCCGCCGATCGGCGCCGTGACAGTGGTTGTGGTGGTAATGTTTACCACCGCCGGGCTGACCTTCTGCGACAGGTCGGCAAAACTGTCGGGCGCGGCGTTTGCGCGAAACGGCACCCCGGTGCCCAGCGCCACCGCCACCCCCAGCAGAATGACCGGGAACAATCCCGCCAGTCCGCCCCTGCGGCGCGGTTCTGTCGGAACACTCAACATCGATGCTGTCATTGCATTCACCCCTGAATGAAGCCTCCCGCCCGACAGCCGCCGGGCCTGGATTGTGTGTTCTACCTAGGAACGGCGCATTGCAAATGAAAGCCGGTCGCGCCTGCTCAAGCCTATGTGATATTGCCCTCAGTCTTTCAGGCGGCAAGCCAGCGCGCAAGCCAGATCAGAAGCACACCCACCGCCAGCGCCGCCAGCCCCAGCGCCCGGCGCTGTTCCGCCGAAAGCGCACGCAACAGATCAAGCGCTGCCACAATGCGCGAAGGGGCCAGCGCAAGCGCCAGCCCCTCCACCGTCAAAACCAGCCCGATCCCGAACAGGACCGCACCAATCATTGCACCTGGTCCGACCGCAGATAGTCGAAGAACTGGCTGTCGGGCTGCATCACGATCGACGAGTTGCCCGGCTGCAATGCCCGCTCATACGAGGTCAGCGAGCGCGTGAAGGCAAAGAACTCGGCATCGCGCCCGAAAGCCTCGGCATAGATCGCGTTGCGCTCGGCATCGGATTCGCCGCGGATGATCTCGGCCTGCTTGCGCGCCTCCGAAGTCAGCTCGATCACCGTCCGGTCGGCAGTGGCGCGCACCCGCTGCGCCGCCTCGCCGCCACGCGCGATCTCGTCCGCCGCTTCGCGTTCACGCTCGGCGCGCATCCGCGCATAAGTGGCGCTCAGGTTCTGGTCGGGCAGGTCGGTGCGCGTCAGGCGCACGTCGATCACGTCCACCCCCAGCGCCGCGGCCTGCGTCCTCGCGATATCGCGGATGCGGTTCATCAGCCCGGTGCGGGCGTCCGAAAGCACGGTTGTCGAGGGCACCGAACCCATCACTTCGCGGATCGCGTTGACGGTCAAATTCTGCAACCGGTTCTGCGCAAGTTGAATGCCCTGCGTACCGACCGCTTGGCGGAACTTCACGACATCGACAATGCGCCAGCGCGCAAAGGCATCGACCACCAGTCGGCGATCGTCCAGCGGCGTCACCTCCAGCGGCGGCGTGAACAGGCTCAGGATCCGGTCGTCATACCGCACCACCTCCTGAATCAGCGGCACCTTGAAGGCGATACCAGCGGTTTCGCGCACCGCCACCACTTCGCCAAATTGCAGCACCAGTGCCTTTTCCCGCTCGTCCACGACGAACACCGACGAAAGCCCCAGCGCCACCACCGCCGCACCCACGGCGGGCAATATCATACGCAGATTTGCCATCAGTTGGTCCCTCCGCTGCTTCGGTTCAGCTCATTCAGCGGCAGGTAGGGTACCACGCCGCCTTCGCCCGAAACTCCGTCAAGGATCACCTTGTTCATGCCTCCCAGAACTTTCTCCAACGTCTCCAGATACATCCGTCGCCGCGTCACCTCAGGCGCCTTGATGTATTCTTCATAGACCGCAATGAACCGGCTCGATTCACCCAGCGCATCGTTGACCACCTGCGCGCGGTAGCCCTCGGCCTCTTCGCCCAGCCGCGCCGCGTCACCGCGCGCACGCGCAGTCACGGTGTTGGCATAGGCATCCGCCTCTTTTTCCAGCCGGTCACGCTCTTGCTGCGCGGCTTGCACCTGACGGAAACTGTCGATCACCTCGCGCGGCGGGTCGGCGCGGTCAAAGTTGATCCGCACCACGCGAATGCCGGATTGGTAACTGTCCAGCGTGCTTTGCACTGCCAGCAACAGGTCATTGCCGATCGCACCGCGGTCACGGTTCAGAATCGGCGACAGTTCGCTGCGCGCGATGATGTCGCGCATGGCACTTTCCGAAACCGCGCGAATGGTTCCTTCCGGGTCGGCGAGATTGAACAGGAAAGCGTCCGGCTCAGCCACGTTCCAGACCACCTGAAACTCGATATCCACAATGTTCTGGTCGCGCGTCAGCATCAGTCCGGTATCGAGCGGCCCACCGCGCCCGGTGCCAATATCGGTCGTGCGTTCGCCCGTGACCTGCACGATTTCGGCGCGCACCACGGGCCAGGGTGCGAAGTTCAGGCCGGGGTTGCCAATGGTCTGAAACTCGCCAAACATCAGCTCGATCGAGCGTTCTTCAGGCTTTACCGTATAGAACGACGCATAGGCCCAGACCGCCGCCACCGCCAGCACCGCCAGCCCCAGCGTGCCGCGCGTGAAGGCGGGGCCGGCGGGTTGGCCGCTGCCACCGCCGCCACCGCGCCGGTTGCCGCCGCGCCCGCCCATCAGCACGCGCAGCTGTTCAGTGCCCTTTTTCATAATTTCTTCAATTTCGGGTATCTGCCCGCCCTCGGGCGGCCTGCGCCCCGGCCTGCGGTCAGGGTCGCGGTCGTCGCCGTCATTGCCGCCGCCGCCCCATGGTCCACCATTGCTCATGAATTCCTCACCTTCCCTTATTCCGGTCATTGCGTCCAAACTGGGCGCAAAACCTTGAAAATCAACCCGTCCGAACGGGATTTCGCATCGTCACCAGTTCTTCCGACATGCTCGGGTGCACCGCGCAGGTTCGGTCAAAATCTTCCTTTGTGGCACCCATCTTGATCGCAACCGCTGCCAACTGGATCATCTCACCCGCCTCTGGCGCCACAATGTGACAGCCCAGAACCTTGCGGGTTTCAGCAGAAACAATCAGCTTCATCAAGACCTTGTGGCCGCGCCCCGCAAATGCCCCGCGCATCGGTCGGAACGTGGTCGCATACACCTCGATCGGCCCCGCCTTCTGCGCGGCCTCTTCGGTCAGCCCCACCGTGCCGAGCTCGCACGGCTGGGTAAAGACCGCGCTGGCAACCAGCTCATGGTCGGGCTGGCGCGGCCGGCCACCAAACACCGTGTCGGCATAGGCATGCCCCTCACGAATCGCGACTGGCGTCAGATTGATGCGGTCGGTGACATCGCCCACCGCGTAGATCGAGGGCACCGTGCTCTGGCTCCAGGCGTCAACGATGATCTCGCCCTTCTTGCCCAGGGCCACGCCCGCCTCTTGTAGCCCCAGCGCCTCGGTGTTGGGCACGCGCCCGGTGGCATAGACCACCGCGCCAAAATCGGCCACGCTGCCATCGTTTGCCTTCACCCGCAGCCCACCGCCAACCTTTTCGATCGCCGCCACGTCGGCCCCCAGTCGCAGGTCCACGCCGCCCGCGATCATCTGCTCGGCCACCAGCCCGCGCGCTTCAAGGTCGAACCCGCGCAAGACCTGCTCGCCCCGGTAAAACTGCGTGACCTTTACACCCAGCCCATTGAGAATGCAGGCAAACTCACAAGCAATAAAGCCGCCGCCAACGATCAGCACGCTCTTGGGCAGCGCGTCGAGCTTGAAGATCTCATTCGAGGTGATCACAAGCTCGGCGCCCGGAAATTCGGGCACGAAGGGCCGCCCCCCGGTTGCCACCAGAATTTGCCGCGCCCGCACCCGCTCGCCGCTTGCCAGCCGCACCGTCTGCGCGTCCTCGACCGTCGCGCGGGTGTTGTGAACCGTCACCCCGGCCCCCTTCAGCCCGCCCCGATAGGCCGCCTCCAGCCGGTCAAGCTCGGCGTCAAGCTTGCTGCGGAACGCCGACCAGTCAAACGCCCCCGAGGTCACCTGCCAGCCATAGGCCCGCGCCTCGTCCATCGCCGCCGGAAAGCCCGAGGCAAAGACCATCAGCTTTTTCGGCACGCAGCCGCGGATCACGCAGGTGCCACCCATCCGGTATTCCTCGGCCAGCGCAACCCTTGCGCCATGCTCGCCCGCGGCCACCCGCGCTGCGCGCACCCCGCCCGAGCCGCCGCCGATAACAAACAGATCAACGTCAAAGCCGGTCATTCACCCATCTCCGAAAACAGATTCTCGCTTTCCACAAACTCAACCTTGTCATGCTCGACTGTGCCCAGATTGATGTCACGAATCTCGATCCGCCCGTCGCCCTGCCCGATGATCACGACATCACAAATGTCGATGAACAGCCCGTTTTCTACCACGCCCGGTATTTGGTTCAACACCAGCGCCAGTTGCCGCGGATTGCCGATGCGGTTCAGGTGCAGATCGACGATGTAATTGCCCTCGTCGGTGATGAATGGCCTTTGTCCGTTCAGTCGCAGTGCACTGGTGCGGCCCAGCACGTCCATGCTTACCAGTGTTTCCTCAAGCAGCGCCCGCGTTGTCTGCCAGCCAAACGGAATCACCTCGACCGGCAACGGAAAGCCGCCAAGCTGCGCCACTTCCTTTGCGGCGTCAGCGATCACGATCATCTGGTCGCTTGCGGTCGCCACGACCTTTTCGCGCAACAGTGCGCCGCCGCCGCCCTTGATCAGGTTCAATTGCGGGTCGAATTCGTCGGTGCCGTCAATCGTCAGATCAAGCCACTTCGCCTCGTCCAACTCGATGATCTCGATCCCGACCTGCCGCGCAAGGTCCGCGGTGCGCCCCGAGGTGGCGACGCCCTTGATGCGCAGCCCCTCCTCGCGCACCATGTCGCCAAGGCAGCGCACCATCCATGCGGCGGTCGAGCCGGTGCCAAGCCCCACCTTCATGCCATCCTCGACAAATTCGACCGCGCGGCGCGCGGCGGCAAACTTGGCCTTGTCGATCGGCGAAAGCTCTGCGGGCATGGGTTGGGCTCCTTCATCGGGTCGCGTCGGTTATAGGCAATCGGATGCGCGCGTGCGAGGCCGAATCTCGCCCGCACCCGGCCCCGCCCCCCGCGCCGCGCAATTCGGGTGGCAACCGTCGCTTTCCGCCCTTGCGCGCGCGCGGCACTCAGGCACTCTGGCCCGGCAGTCAGCGAGGTGCGGCATGTTTCTCAGCGTGTTCGATCTGTTCAAGGTGGGGGTCGGGCCCTCGTCGTCGCACACCATGGGCCCGATGGTCGCGACGGCGCGCTTTCTGGCCGCCCTGCGCGCCTCGCCTTTCGCCGCCGTCGGCCTGCGCGCCAGTTTGCACGGCTCTCTTGCCTTCACCGGCAAGGGCCACGCCAGCGACCGCGCCACCATCCTTGGCCTCGCGGGCTTTACCCCCGATACCTATGAGGCCGAAGCCGCCGAGGCCACGCTGGCCGCCAACCGCGAAACCCGCACCCTCGCCCCGCCCGGCCTGCCCGTTTTGCGTTTTGATCCCGCGCACGATCTGGTGTTCGACTACGGCGCGCCGCTGCCCGGTCATGCCAACGGCATGGTCGTGATGGCGACCGACGCGCAGGGCGACGTGATCTTGCGCGAAACCTATTATTCCATCGGCGGCGGCTTTGTGCTCAGCGCCGCCGAAGCCGCCGCTGTCACCAGCGCCGAGCTAGAGGCCCCCTCGCCCGTGCCCTACCCGTTCCGCAACGCGGCTGAAATGCTTGCCATGGCGCGCGGCTCGCAGCTGACCATCGCGCAAATGAAACGCGCCAACGAACGGGTGTTCCGCTCGGACGCAAAGATTGACGCAAGCCTCGCGCGTATATGGCAGGTGATGCGCGCCTGTATGGATCGCGGCCTTGCGGCACAAGGCACGCTGCCGGGCGGGTTGAAGGTGCGCCGCCGCGCCCATGCAATTCACCAGAGCCTGATCGCCGAGCGCGGCCTGAACCTGACCGCGCCCCACACCATCAATGACTGGATGCTCACCTATGCCATGGCGGTGAATGAGGAAAACGCGGCCGGCGGGCAGGTCGTCACCGCCCCCACCAACGGCGCCGCCGGGGTGCTGCCCGCCGTCATCCGCTATTGGCTCGACCATGTGCCCGGCGCCAGCCCCGCGCGGGTAGGCGAATTCCTGCTGACCGCCGCCGCCATCGGCGGGCTGATCAAGCGCAACGCCTCGATTTCCGGCGCCGAGGCTGGGTGCCAGGCCGAGGTCGGCTCTGCCGCCGCCATGGCGGCTGCGGGCCTCGCCGCCGTGCTGGGCGGCAGCCCGGCGCAGATCGAGAACGCCGCCGAGATTGCGCTCGAACACCACCTTGGCATGACCTGCGACCCGGTCGCAGGCCTTGTGCAGGTGCCCTGCATCGAACGCAACGGCCTTGGCGCCATCAAGGCAGTCTCTGCCGCCAGCCTCGCGCTGCGCGGCGACGGCACCCACCTCGTGCCGCTCGACGCCGCCATCGAAACCATGCGCCAGACCGGGCGCGACATGCACGCGCATTACAAGGAAACCTCGCTTGGCGGCCTCGCGGTGAATGTGCCCAACTGCTGAGGCCCAACCCTGCCCAGCGCAAAATGCTTCAGCCCAAATATCCATCTTTTTACGCTCCACTGCGCGAAATGTGCCCGATACGCTTTCGCGCTTGCCGCCAAACCCGCCCCAAGCTAGCGCTTTCGCATGGCCCACGCAGACCGCATCTTGCCCGGTGTCGCGCTGATGATCGCGTTCTGCATCATCGCGCCGCTGATCGACGTCGCCTCCAAGCTCGCCGCCCAAGAGGTGTCGGTGGGGGCGGTCACGCTTGGCCGCTTTGTGGTGCAGGCGGCACTGATGGCGCCGATCATCTTGTTGATGCGGCTCGACTGGCGCATGAGCCGCCGCGCCTTCTGGCTGACCCTCGCGCGCGCCGCCGTCAACATCGGCTCGACCTATACCTTCGTCGCTGCCGTCAAGGTCATGCCGATTGCCGATGCGCTGGCCATCGTCTTTGTCGAACCCTTCATCATCCTGCTGATCGGCAAGCTGGTGCTGGCCGAACAAGTCGGCCCCCGCCGCCTTGGCGCCGCCGTGGTGGGCTTTGTCGGGGCGCTCTTCGTGATCCAGCCATCGTTCGCCGTGTTCGGCGCGGTGGCACTCTACCCGCTTGGCACGGCCTTCTTCTTTGCCCTCTACATCCTCATCACCCGCGCGCTCAGCCGCCACATGCACCCGGTGACGATGCAGATGCACACAGCACTTGCCGCCACGGCCATCTGCCTGCCGCTGCTGGCACTCGGCACCGCGCTGGGGGCGCCCTCGCTGTCGCTCGCCCCGCCTCAGGGCATCTTCTGGCTCTGGGTGTTCTGTGTCGGGCTTGCCGCCACCGTCAGCCATTTGGCGATGACCTGGGCGCTGAACTGGGCGCCCTCCGCCACGCTGGCACCGCTCCACTACCTTGAAATCGTCACCGCAACACTGTTCGGCTTTCTGGTGTTCGGCGATTTCCCGAACCTGCTCACCTGGGTCGGCATCGCCATCATTGTCGCCTCGGGGCTTTACATCATTTTTCGCGAGCAGTGGGTGGCACGCCAAGCCCGGCAAGCACTGCGTGCAGGCACGACCGGGGCAGCACCACCAGCATCGGCCCCGCGAGGCTAAGCCGCACCGCGCCCAAAGCCTCGTTCGAGGTGCCGATCCGCCCCGCCGGGCTGAAGTCTTCGCCCTCCAGCCCCCAGCGCAGGCCCTCGGCGTGGCCGCGCACCTTGCCCATCGGAAACAGCGAAAGCCGCGTGCCGGGCGCAAGGTCCAGCGCCAGTTCGGGCGGCGCCAGTATCGCCACGTCTTCCGCCCCGACCCACACCAGCCGCCGACCGGGATGCCGCGCCAGCACGCTCATCGCTGCCAAGGTATGGTCAAGCCGCCCGCCGCCGAACCCGACCGCCAGAAAGAAGGGCGCTTTGACATGGGTCAGGCATTTGTCAAAATCCGTGCTCTCCTGTTCGTCAATCCGGTGCAGCCGCTCGGGCGATGTTGCCGCAAGGGCTGCGGGCGAAATCGAATCCAGATCGCCCAGCACCGCCTCGCAGTGCAGCCCCAACGCCATCGCGCGATCAGCGCCACCATCAGCCGCCACAAGACAGGGCGCGAGTGTCAACGCCTGCAAGACACATTCCGCGCTCGCCTCGCCGCCGCCCAAAAGCGTGACCCCCTGCGTAGAATGGACAAATGCGCTGTTCATGCCGATACTGATGCCGAATAAGGCGCCCGCGCACAACCGGGGCCGGAATAAATCCTTCCCTTCGCCGCAATTGGTTCACGGTTAAGAACCAATTGGCCACGATGGTAGGCACTGTAAGTATCGAAGAAAGCGGGTCTCTCATGGTTGGTGCAAGCAAGATTCTGACTGTGTCCTATGGCACATTCTCCTGCACGCTTGAGGGTTTCGACGAGCCTTTTTCCACCATGAAGGCGATCGCCGAATACTTCCGAGACCTTGCGGCGGATGACCGCTATTTTGGCGCCGAGCCACCAACCCCCGACGCGGAAATGCTGCACCGCATCGCCGAGCGCGAAATGCATCGCCGGGTTGATGCGCAGATCGGTGCGCATGGCATCACGCTGCGCCCGCAAGAACCGCTTTCGCCGGTGGCCGCCGCGCCAGAACCCGAGGTCATGCAAGCCCCGCAGGTTGACGCCAGCACAGACGTAGCACCGGCAGAGCAACCGCCCCTGGCGCCCGTTGACATGTCAATTGAAGATTCTGTCGCCGCAAAACTCGCGCGCATCCGCGCTGCCGTTGCTGGCGCCCGCGCCGCCGCCGCGCAGCCCGTCTATGAGGACGAAGTTTCCAGCGCCGACTTTTTCGCCGCAGCCCCCGATAGCGATTTTGGCTTTGACATCGACCTTGGCGGCCCGCTGCAAGGCGAGGCCGACGAAGACCTGATCGCCACCAAAGACAAGGCCGCCGCGCCCGCCGAGGCCGAGCCTTTTGCCGAGGCCGAGCCTGTTGCCGAGTCTGCGCCTGTTGCCGAGTCTGCGCCTGTTGCCGAGTCTGCGCCTGTTGCCGAGTCTGCGCCTGTTGCCGAGTCTGCGCCTGTTGCCGAGGCCGAGCCTTTTGCCGAGGCCGCGCCCGACACCGAGGAAGTGCGCACTTCCGAGCGCAGGCAGCGCCGTGCAATGCGCCGCGCCGCCCGCGCCGCAGCCGAGGCGGCCGCGCTAACCACGGCCGCCGCCCCTTCTGCCGCCGCAGAACCAGAGGCCGACGCCACTCCCCAAGCGCCAGCGCCGCAAGAAGACACACCCATTGCAGCCGCGCCTTCGGACGTGATCGAGGCCGAAGCCCTTTCGGGCGAAGCCGAGGCGCCCACCGAAAC
Source organism: Paracoccaceae bacterium (assembly GCA_019429405.1). GTDB lineage: Bacteria > Pseudomonadota > Alphaproteobacteria > Rhodobacterales > Rhodobacteraceae > UBA6213. The sequence continues at coordinate 78,315 of JAHYIZ010000002.1, read as the reverse complement.
GCTTGCCGAAGCGCCCGCCGAAGAATCGGCTGAAGCATCTGCCGAGGCAGACCGTCCTGCGCACGATGCCCCCCTGCCCGAGGCTTTTGAAGACGAAGCCGCGGCTTTGGCGGAACCTGAAGCGGACGATACCGCGCAAACCGATGCCGCGCCGCAAACCGCTTCTGAAACCGGCGACGAGACCGGCGTTGCCGAAGTGCTCGGCATAGCGGCCGCAGACGCCAGCGATGCCCTCGCGCCGGAAATGGGCCGGATGCCTGAACCAGTCGCCAGCGCCGAGGCGGGCGATGCCGCGAACATCTGGGACGATGCCGAGCCAGACGAGGCCTATCTTGAACCCGTCTCGCCCGAACCCGAACCGGTGGCCGAAAAACCGCGCCCGCGCGCCCGCGTCATTACCGTGCGCCGCGCCGAGGCTCCGACCGCGGACACCCCGCACGAGGCCGCGGCAGATACCGCTCAGCCCACAGAGGCCAAAACGCCCAGTGATGCCGATACGCTCGCCGCAGTCAGCGCCGCACTGGCAGAGCCCGATGCGCAGATCGAGGAAGCCGTCTTGCTTTCCCCCGAGGCCGAGGCGGAACTCGCGCGCGAATTGGCCGAGCTCGAATCCGAAGCCGCGCCTGCCGGGGCCAGCCCCGCAGACGCAGACGCAGACGCCGCCACAGACGCTGAGGATGACGAAAACCTCTTTGCCGCCATCCACGGTGAACCCGCCGAGGCGTCGGCATCGGCACATTTCGATGCCGATGCCGACGCCATCGAGATCACGCCCGTCGCCGCCACCCCGCGCGCCCCGCGCGATACCGCTGCCGAACCCGCCGAGGCCGACCTGACGCGGCTCATCAGCGAAACCAACACCAAGCTGCAAGGCCCCGAAAATCGCCGCCGCTTTTCGGCCATCGCGCATTTGAAAGCCGCCGTCGCTGCAACCGTGGCAGACCGCAAATTGCGCAGCGCCGACGAAGCCGCCGCCGCCGAAGCCGACGAGGCGCGTGATCTCGAACGCTACCGGGCCGACCTTTCCAAAGCGGTGCGCCCGCGCCGCCCGACCGCCGCCGATGCCGCGACCGAGCGCCCCGCCGCGCCAGAGAACCGGCCCGCGCCGCTGGTGCTCGTTTCCGAACAGCGCATTGATCGGGCGCGCAGCGTCCCGGCGCAGGAACAGCATGTGATCCGCCCGCGCCGAATCAGCGTTGGCCAGACCGCAGCCGCGCTGCGCGACGACGACGACGATGACGAGGAATTCGACGAAACGCCGATGGCGCCTTCCGAAGCGCGCAGCTTTGCCGAGTTCGCGGCGCACCTTGGCGCGCGCGAATTGCCCGAATTGCTTGAGGCCGCCGCCGCCTACACCGCCCGCGTCGAAGGGCAGCCGCACTTCTCGCGCCCGCAGATCATCCGCAAGGTGGCAGCACTTGCCGCGCAAGATGGATATGACCGTGAAGCCGGGTTGCGCAGCTTTGGCAGACTGCTGCGGCAAGGCAAGATCGCCAAGGTCAGGCGCGGTCAATACGCGATCACCGAGGCCTCGCGCTACTACCCGCCCGCTGCAAGCGCCCGCTGAACCGGGCCGTCAAAGCGCCATTCGGTAGCGAATGTGCCCGTCGTGGTGCGCGATGCTGTCATAAAGTACGCGCGCGCGCGCATTGGCGTGATCGGTCATCCAGTAAAGCCGCGCCCACCCGCGCCCCCGGCCGAGCGCAACCAGATCGGTGATCAAGGCTCGTCCCACGCCCTTGCCGCGCGCCGCCTCGGCAACAAACAGGTCTTCAAGGTATCCGTCCGGCCCCTGTGCCCATGTGCTCAGATGCCAATGGTGGGTCGCAAACCCCAGCACCCGCCCGCCGGAAACCGCCAGCCGCAGCCCCAACCGCGACTCGGGGTCAAGCGCGCGCGCCCATGTCGCATCGGTAATTTCATCTGCAAGATCAACACCGTAAAACGCAAGGTAGTCGGCCCATAGCCCGCGCCAGGCAGCCTCATCGGCCACCAAAACATCGCGAACCTCAACGCTCATCATGGTCAGGCGCATCGGGGCCAAGTGCATCGGGGTCGGCCTTGCCCACCCCCAGAAAGACCCTGCGGAAGGGTAGTATCCAGACCACGCCCAGCACCAGATAGGCGAGCATTTCAAGGCCAATCGGCATGCGGCCATAGCTGCGGTCCCACCACGCGATCAGCGCCAGCGCGGTCGCGATCCAGGCCGGCATCACGACCAGCAGCACCAGAAGCGACAGTCGGCGGCGGGTGCGATACTTCATCATGGCTCAATCCGCGAACGGGTCGGTGACAAGAATGGTGTCGTCGCGTTCGGGGCTGGTCGACAGCATCGCCACCGGGCAGCCGATCAGCTCTTCGATGCGGCGCACGTATTTCACCGCCGCCGCGGGCAGATCGGCCCAGCTGCGCGCGCCCGCGGTGCTTTCGGCCCACCCCTCCATCTCTTCGTAAATCGGGGTGACCTTTGCCTGCAGCGCCGCGGCGGTGGGCAGATAGTCATAGCGCACACCGTCAATGTCATAGGCCACGCAAATTTTCAGCGTCCTGAAGTTGTCGAGCACGTCAAGCTTGGTCAACGCAATGCCCTTGGCGCCCGAAATCGCGCAGGTCTGGCGCACCAGCACCGCGTCGAACCAGCCGCAGCGCCGCTTGCGCCCGGTGACGGTGCCAAACTCGTGCCCGCGCTCGCCCAGCGTCACGCCGTCCTGATCAAAGAGCTCGGTCGGAAACGGGCCTTCGCCGACGCGCGTGGTGTAGGCCTTCACGATGCCCAGCACAAAGCCGATGGCGTTCGGCCCAAGCCCGGTGCCCGAGGCCGCCATGCCCGACATCGTGGTGGACGAGGTCACATAGGGGTAGGTGCCGAAGTCGACATCCAGCAGCGCGCCCTGCGCACCTTCGAACAAGATCCGCTTGCCCGCCCGGCGCGCCTCGCCCAGAACCCTCCAGACCGGCTGCGCAAAGGGCAGCAGTTTGGGCGCGATGGCCTTGAGGCGCGCGGTCAGCTCGGCGCGGTCAATCGGCGCCGCCCCCAACCCCACCCGCAGCGCATCATGATGCGCAAGCAGACGGTCGATGCGCGATTCCAGCGTTTCGTCATCGCCAAGGTCAGCCACCCGGATCGCGCGCCGCCCCACCTTGTCTTCGTATGCAGGGCCGATGCCGCGCCCGGTGGTGCCGATCTTTGCCTTGCCCGCCGCTTCCTCGCGCAGCTTGTCAAGGTCTTGATGCAGCGGCAATATCAGCGGTGTATTCTCGGCGATCATCAGATTGTCGGTGGAAATCTGCACGCCCTGTGCCGTCAGCTTTTCGATCTCGGCGAAAAGCGCCCAGGGGTCTAGCACCACACCGTTGCCAATGACCGCCAGCTTGCCCGGTCGCACGATGCCCGACGGCAGCAGCGAAAGCTTGAACACGGTGCCGTTGATCACCAGCGTGTGCCCAGCGTTGTGCCCGCCCTGAAACCGCGCGATCACATCGGCGCGCTCGCTCAGCCAATCGACGATCTTGCCCTTGCCCTCGTCGCCCCACTGGGCGCCGACCACCACGACGTTGGCCATGCTCTTCTCCTTGGCTTCGCAAACGCCGGAGATATAGCGAGGCACAGGGTGCGAGGAAACCGCTATTTGCCACCCCGGCTTGCCTTGGTCAAAATATCCCCGCCGGAGGCTCTTTGCGGCCGCGTGCCCACTCCGCGGGGGGATATTTGGACTGAAGCAGACACCGCAAGCGGCAAGGGGCCGGGCAGGCCCAAACCGAAACGGCCTTGCACGGCACGATCCATGCGCCTAGATAGGCGCGTCATTCGTCAACGGGCCTGGGGTCTCATGGAAAACGTCATTCTTACCGTCCACCTGATCCTGGCACTTTTGCTGATCGGCGTCGTGCTGTTGCAGCGTTCGGAGGGCGGCGGGCTTGGCATGGGGGGCGGTGGCGGCGGCGGTGTGATGACCGGGCGCCAGGCTGCCAACGCGCTTTCCAAGCTGACCTGGATCTTTGCCATAGGGTTCATCATCACGTCGATCTCGCTCACCGTGATCGCCGCGCGCAACGCCTCGACCGCCTCAGTGGTCGATATCGGCACGGTCGAGGCCCCCGCCCCGGCCACGCCGCCGACCCTGCCGGGGTTGACGCTGCCTGCGCTGCCCTCGGATTCGCCTGCCACGCCGCCGCCGGCGAACTGACGCCACCACCACTATTTGGGCAAAACGCCGCGGCTGCACCAACAGCTTGCGGTGTGGTTGCGGGGCGGGCGCGAATCTGATAAGCGTCAAATCCCGTGGTGCAGGGCCTGAATAGCCCCGCCGGACAGAGATTTTGAACCGATCACGGGGGCATCCGACATGGCGCGTTACATATTTATCACCGGCGGCGTTGTGTCTTCGCTTGGCAAGGGGCTGGCCTCGGCAGCACTTGGGGCGCTGTTGCAGGCGCGCGGCTTTTCGGTGCGGTTGCGCAAGCTTGACCCCTACCTCAACGTCGATCCGGGAACGATGAGCCCGTTTGAACATGGCGAGGTGTTCGTGACCGATGACGGCGCCGAAACCGACCTCGACCTTGGCCATTACGAGCGTTTCACCGGGGTCGCCGCGCGCAAGACCGACAGCGTGTCTTCTGGCCGCATCTATTCCAACGTGCTGGAAAAAGAGCGGCGCGGCGCCTACCTTGGCAAGACCATTCAGGTCATTCCGCATGTGACCAATGAAATCAAGGAGTTCCTCGACATCGGCGATGACGAGGTTGATTTCATGCTGTGCGAAATCGGCGGCACGGTGGGCGACATCGAGGGCCTGCCCTTCTTCGAGGCAATCCGCCAGTTCGGTCAGGACCGGCCGCGCGGGCAGGTCATTTACATGCACTTGACGTTGCTGCCCTACCTTGCCGCCAGCGGCGAGCTGAAGACCAAGCCGACCCAGCATTCGGTGAAAGAGCTGCGCTCGATCGGCATTGCGCCCGACATTCTGGTGTGCCGGTCCGAGCACCCTATTCCGGAAAAGGAGCGCGCCAAGATCGCGCTTTTCTGCAACGTGCGCCCCGATGCCGTGATCCCGGCCTATGACCTCAAGACCATCTACGACGCGCCCTTGGCCTATCACCGTGCGGGCCTTGACCGCGCCGTGCTCGACGCCTTCCAGATCAGCCCGGCACCGCGCCCCGACATGGCACGTTGGGAAGATGTGATGGACCGCATCCAGAACCCCGAGGGCGAGGTGCGGGTGGCGATCGTGGGCAAATATGTGGCGCTGGAAGATGCCTACAAGTCGATCGCCGAGGCGCTGACGCATGGCGGCATGGCCAACCGCGTGAAAGTGCGTACCGAGTGGATTGACGCCGAGATCTTCGAGCGCGAGGACGCGGCACCACATCTGGAGCGGTTCCACGCGATTCTGGTGCCCGGCGGCTTTGGCGAGCGCGGCACCGAAGGCAAGATCAAGGCGGCGCAGTTTGCCCGTGAAAAGGGTGTGCCCTACCTTGGCATCTGTCTTGGCATGCAGATGGCGGTGATCGAGGCGGCGCGCAACCTTGCGGGCGTACCTGATGCCGGGTCTGAGGAGTTTGACAACGAAGCTGGCAAAAAGCGTTTCACGCCCGTTGTGTACCACCTCAAGGAATGGGTGCAGGGCAACCACAAGATCGAGCGCAAGCTCGACGATGACAAAGGCGGCACGATGCGGCTGGGCGCCTATACGGCGGTTCTGAAGCCCGGCTCGAAGGTTGCAGGCATCTATGGCGCGACCGAAATTGAGGAACGCCACCGCCACCGCTATGAGGTTGACGCGAAATACCGTGCGCAACTGGAAGCCTGCGGCATGGAATTCAGCGGCATGAGCCCCGATGGCCGCCTGCCCGAAATCATCGAGTACCGCGACCACCCGTGGTTCGTCGGCGTGCAGTTTCACCCCGAGCTGAAATCAAAGCCCTTCGCGCCGCACCCCCTCTTCGCCGACTTCATCCGCGCAGCGGTGGACGCCAGCCGACTGGTCTGACGCTGATCTTGAAGCTGTGATGATATGTCATCTTCGCCGCGCTTGCCTCACGCGCCGGGGCAGCGCACATTTGGGCAACGGGGAGGCGCAATGGTCATCACAGGGTTCAAGGCAAAGATCGGGAGCGCGCTGGCGCTCTGTGCTTTTGCGGGGGCTGCGGGGGCGGGCGGCATTACCGTGGCCGATTGTGACGCGCTGAACCTGCCGATACAGATTGATTTCGAAGATTTTCCGAGGGTCGTCAACGGCACCAATTATGACGATCTTCTCAGATTTCCCGGCGCCAGCATTGGCGAGCGGTTTGCCGGGCAGGCGCTGGCCGAATTTCGCACCTTTGACCTGCTGGACCTGAACGCCAGCGCGCCGCTTCGGCTGCTGGCGGGCGCACCGGGGCACAACCTCTCGGTCGAAGCGCGCGGCCAGCGCCAGAACACGCTTTACGGCCTCGGCCCGATGGGGTTCGAGCACAAGAGCGGGTCGGGCGAGGGCGCGATTTCCATATTGTTCACGGCAGACCAGCAAGCGATTGGCGCCAGCTTCGAGCTTGAGATGGTCTATGCCGGGTCGCCGCCGCCCGGCTCGGTGCGGATCGCATTTTTTGGCCGTGACGCCACGCTCTTGGGCGAAGTGTCGTTCAGCGGTCAGGGCCGCACGCGGGCCTGTTTTCAGACCGAAGGCGCAGGCATAGCCGGGGTTTCGATCACCAACACCGACATTCAGGGCATTTCCATCGACGACATCGCCTTTTCGCATGTGCTGGTGCTGGGCTGACGCCGCTTGGCGCGCCGCCGCTTAGACGCCGTTGCCCCACCGATCAGGCCGCATTGCCGGTTGCCACCGCCCCGCTAAAGCGCGACGTTGCGCGAAAAGGAGTGGATGCCCATGCCCAAAGGATACTGGATCGGCCATGTCACGGTCAGCGATGCCGCCGCCTATGAGGCCTATCGGCTGGCCAACGCCGTGGCCTTCGCCAAATACGGCGCGCGCTTTTTGGTGCGCGGCGCCGCGCAAGAGGTGGTCGAAGGCTCGCTGCGGCCGCGCGCGGTGGTGATCGAGTTTCCCAGCCTTGAGGCGGCGCGGGCCTGCTACGCCAGCCCCGAATATCAGGCCGCGCGCGCGCTGCGCTTGCCGGTATCGCTCGCAGACTTGTGCATTGTCGAGGGCTGGGCGGGCTGAATCCGCCTTGCTGCGCGCCCGCCCACAGCTATAGTTGATTCATGTTGAAAGCCTTTCTGAAACGCTTGCTGGCGCCCACCCCGGAACCGCCAAACGTGCCTGATCGCGAGGTCGCGCTGGCGGCGCTGCTGGTGCGCATTGCGCGCGCCGATGGCCATTATGACGCCGATGAAATGGTGCGCATCGAGCGTATTCTTGCTGCGCGCGACGGGCTGAGCCCTGCCGAGGCCGAAGCGCTGCGGCTGCGCGCCGAAGAGATTGAGGCCGAGGCCACTGACACCGTGCGCTTTACCCGCCTGCTCAAGGCCATGGTGCCGCTTGAAGACCGCGCGGGGGTGATCGAGGCGCTGTGGGAGGTGGCGTTGGCCGATGGCAAGCGCGGCGCCGAGGAAGATGCGCAGATCCGCCTCGCCGCCAGTTTGCTGGGTATCGGCGACCGCGATTCGGCGCTGGCGCGGCGGCGGGTGCGGGCGCGGCTGGGCTGAGCCCAGACGGATGCGGCGTCTTGCGACAGGCAAATTGCGCATTGTCGCAGGGTAAACCGCCACTCGGGCGTTGCAATCGCCCACAAAATCGCGCCCAATGGCCGGAATGACCTAACATGAGACCAATGTGACCGCCCTTCCTCCCGTCATCGAAATTCGTGATCTGCACAAGGCCTATGGCGCACTTGAGGTGCTCAAGGGCGTTTCACTGACGGCCGAGCGCGGCAAGGTTGTCAGCCTGATCGGGTCGTCCGGGTCGGGCAAATCCACGCTTTTGCGCTGCGCCAACCTTCTGGAAGACAGTCAGGCAGGCGATGTGCTGTTTGAAGGCGAGCCGGTAAAGTGGCGCGGCCACAGCCTGCACCGCCACCCCGCCGACCGCGCGCAGGTGGTCCGGTTTCGCACAAACCTTGCGATGGTGTTCCAACAGTTCAACCTCTGGTCGCATATGTCGGTGCTGCAAAACGTCATGGAAGCGCCGCTGACGGTGCTGCGCGAGGCCCGCGAAACGGTGGAACCGCGCGCCCGCGCGCTGCTCGAAAAGGTCGGCATCGGCGAAAAGGCCGACAACTGGCCCGCCCAGCTTTCAGGTGGCCAACAACAGCGCGCCGCCATTGCGCGCGCGCTTTGCATGCAACCCAAGGCGCTGCTGTTTGATGAACCCACTTCAGCGCTCGACCCCGAATTGCAGGCCGAAGTGGTCAAGGTCATCAAGGATCTGGCGGGCGAGCACCGCACGATGATATTGGTCACCCACGACATGCGGCTGGCCGCCGATGTGTCAAACCACGTCATCTTTCTGCATCAAGGCCGGATCGAGGAAGAAGGCCCGCCAGCCGATCTCTTTGGCGCGCCGCGATCCGAACGGCTGAAACAATTCCTCTCCGCGACGATGGTCGCGTAATCTTTAAGAAACCACCTGACAGGGAGTCTGCAACATGAAAAAACTGATCCTGATGACCGCCGCCCTCGCGCTGAGCGCGGGCATGGCCAGCGCCCAGACCGTGCGCATGGGCACCGAAGGCGCTTACCCGCCCTTCAACTTCATCAACGACAAGGGCGAAGTTGACGGCTACGAGCGCGAGCTGGGCGATCTGATGTGCGAAATGGCGGGCCTGACCTGCGAATGGGTCACGACCGACTGGGACAGCATCGTCCCCAACCTCTTGTCGGGCAACTACGATACCATCATTGCGGGCATGAGCATCACGCCCGAGCGCGGCGAAGTAGTTGATTTCACGCAAAACTATATCCCGCCAGCGGCGTCCGCCTATGTCGCGCTCAAGGCCGACGCGAACACCGGTGGCCGCGTTTCGGCGCAGGTCGGCACCATTCAGGCCGACTACATCGCGCAATCGGGCGCCACGCTGATCGAATTCGCCACGCTTGATGACACTGTCGCCGCCGTGAAGAATGGCGAGGCCGATGCGGTGTTTGCCGACAAAGACGCACTCCTGCCCTTTGTTGCGGAATCGATGGGCGAATTCGTCTGGGCGGGCGAAGAGGTGGAACTGGGCGGCGGCGTCGGCATGGCGCTGCGCAAGACCGATACCGAACTGCGCGGCAAATTCGATGCCGTGATTACCACGCTCAAGGCCGACGGCACGATCAACGCGCTGATCACCAAATGGTTCGGTGACGAAGCCGTGCTGTTCTGATCCAGCTGCGGCAGGTCGGGGCCAGCCCCTGACCTGCCGCGCATATCGCCATGTTCGCAAATTGCGCTGACCCCAAGACCCTGGAGGGCCTGAACTGGCTCCTGTGCTACCTGACAACAGGCAAGCAGTTGCTGTTCTATCAGTCTTTCCTGACCGTGCTGACGCTGATTGCCATCACCGCGCCGATCGCGCTGGCCTTCGGCTTTGGCGGGGCATTGGCCGCGCGCTCGCATGTGGCGCCGCTGCGCTGGGTCGGCAAGGGCTATACCGCAATGGTGCGCGGTGTGCCCGATATCGTGTTTTTTCTCTTCGTGCCGGTGGCACTCGATCAAGGGCTGGAATGGATCCGGCACAAGACGCTCTGCCCGGAATGGACCGCGCCGGTGCGCCAGGGCGCCGACTTCGTCGTATGCGCCGCCGCCAAGCTGCCGTTATCATCCAGCCCGCAAGCGGTGCACGAGTTTTATGGCTTTGTGCTGGCGATCATCGCGTTTTCGGTGGTGTTCGGCGCCTTTGCCGCCAACGTGCTTTATGGCGCGATGCAGGCGGTGCCGCAGCCGCAGCTTGAAACCGCCGAGGCCTACGGCATGAGCCGCCGTCAGGTCAGCCGCCGCATCCTCATTCCGCAAATGTGGGTCTATGCGCTGCCCGGCCTGTCAAACCTCTGGATGATCCTGATCAAGGCGACGCCGCTGTTGTTCCTGCTTGGCGTTGCCGACATCGTCTATTGGGCGCGCGAGCTGGGGGCGCGCAAATCGCAGATCTACGATTTCCCGCACCCCGACTGGCGGCTGTGGTATTTTCTCGTGCTGCTGGTGTTCTACCTTCTGATGACCAAAGTTTCCGAGGTGGTGCTGCGCCGCGTCACCACGCGGCTGACGCGCGGGCAGGCGACGATGGCGGGCGAAGCGATGCGGAAGGCGGGGGCATGAGCTGCGGCCAGATCATTCTCGACTACGGGCTGCGCGCGGTCGGCATCGGCGCGCAACTGCTGCCGCGCAGCGAGTTCACGCTCTGCCATCAGTTCACGCTGATCGGTTCCGGGCTGATCTGGAATGTCTATTTCGCGGTGCTGGCGCTGACGTTCGGCTTTTTCGCGGCAACCGGCCTCGCGCTGGCCAAGGCATCACGCACGCGCTGGCTGCGCAAGCCCGCGGAATGGTTCATCTTCGCGTTCCGCGGCTCGCCGCTCTTCATCCAGTTTTTCCTCGCCTACGAGGCGCTGGTGATGCTGCCACGCGCGGGCATCGACATTTTCGGGCTGACCGTTGCCACCTCATGGTTGACCAAGGCCTGGGCCGGCGCGCTGATCGTGCTCTTTCTCAACACCGCCGCCTATAGTGCCGAAATCTTCTACGGCGCGCTGATGGCGGTGCCCAAGGGCGATATCGAGGCGGCCGATGCCTATGGCATGACCGGCTGGACGCGCTTTCGCCGCGTGCTCTGGCCCACCATGCTGCGGCTGGCGTGGCCCAGTTACACCAACGAGGCGATATTTCTGTTTCACGCCACCACGCTGGTGTTCTTTTCGGGCTTTCCGTCGTTTCAGCAAAAGGGCGACGCGCTTTACTATGCCAAGTTTTTTGCCGACAAGACCTTCAACCCCTTCGTGCCCTACCCGATCACGGCGTTCTATTTCGTGCTTCTGACGCTGGCGCTGATTGCGCTGTTCGGCTGGGTCAACCGCCGCCTGAACCGTCATCTGCCGGGGGCCCGCCCCCGCCTGAGGATCAGGCCGCAGATCATCAGGTGAAGATATGGACTGGCTGAGAGAGCACCCCGAGGTGCGCACGATCCGCGTGGCGGCGGCGGACCTGAACGGGGTCGCGCGGGGAAAACGCATCCCCGCCCGTTTTGCAAGCAAAGTGTTCACCGACGGCACCCGCTTTCCGTTTTCGGTGATGAACCTCGACATCTGGGGCGAAGACATCGAAGACAGCCCGCTGGTGTTCGAAACCGGCGATGTCGATGGCGTCCTGATGCCGACCGAGCGCGGCTTCGTGCCGATGCCGTGGCTCGATGCGCCCACCGCGCTGTTGCCGATCTGGATGTTCCACATGGACGGGCGCGCCTACGCGGGTGACCCGCGCCAGGCGTTGGCCTCGGTGGTGCACCGCTATAGCGAAGCGGGCCTCACGCCGGTGGTGGCGACCGAGCTTGAGTTCTTCCTGATCGACGATTCTGGCACCAAGCTGCGCGTGCCGCCCTCGCCACGCTCGGGCAAGCGGCGCACCGGGGGCGAGATCCTCTCCTTGCGCGCGCTCGACGCGTTCGACACGTTTTTTACGGCGCTTTACGATGCCTGCGAAGAGATGGACATTCCCGCCGATACCGCAATTTCAGAGGCAGGTCCGGGGCAGTTTGAAATCAACCTCGTGCATCAGGGCGATGCGCTGAAGGCGGCCGACGATACCTGGCTGTTCAAGATGCTGGTCAAGGGGCTGGCGCGACGGCACGGCTTTGCCGCCTCGTTCATGGCCAAGCCCTATGACATGTGGTCGGGCAACGGCATGCACATGCACTTTTCAGTGCTCGATGCCCAAGGGCGCAACATCTTCAACGATGGCACCCCCGAAGGGTCGGAAGAAATGCGCCAGGCAATCGCAGGGCTGGTGGCGGCAATGCCCGGCTCGACGCTGATCTTTGCGCCGCACGAAAACAGCTATGACCGCCTCGTGCCCAATGAACATGCCCCCACCGGCATCGGCTGGGCCTTTGAAAACCGCACCGCCGCACTGCGCATTCCCGCCTCGCGCCCTGCCGCGCGGCGCATCGAGCATCGCGTGGCAGGCGGCGACGTGAACCCCTATCTGATGATTGCCGCCGTGCTGGGGGCTGCTCTGAACGGCATCGAGGACCGCCTGACCCCGCCTGCCCCGATCATCGGCAACGCCTACGAAAAACATCTGCCGCAACTGCCGGAAAACTGGGAAGCGGCGATCGAAGCCTTTGCCTCCTGCGCCGAGATCAAGCGGATCTTCCACCCCGAGCTGATCGAGAACTACCTGATGACGAAGCGACAAGAGATCCACTACATGGCTGAACTTTCGGATCAGGAGCAATCCGAGCTTTACCTCGAAACGGTCTGACGAAGGCCAGGGGCTTCGCGCCCCCGGACCCCCGCGGGGTATTTGAACGAAAAAGAAGCCGACGCGAATGGATTGGCGTCTTCTTTGTCCAAATACCCCGGGGGTGCGGGGGCTGGCCCCCGCCCTTCCCCCCTTGCACCGCCCCCATCGCCGCGGCTAGGCTTGCGGCCAGCAAACATCAGGGTTTCCATGCTGATCGGCATTCTGCAAACCGGCCAATCGCCCGACGTGCTTCGGAGCGAGGCGGGCGATTACCCCGACATGTTCGAGGCCCTGCTTGCAGGGCACGGGCTGCGGTTTCGCCGCTACCATGTCGAGGGCGACGATTTCCCCGCAAGCGTGCAGGAATGCGATGGCTGGCTGATCACCGGATCGCGCCACGGCGCCTATGAGGAGCACGCCTTCATTCTCCGGCTCGAAGTCTTTTTGCGCGCGGCTTACGCCGCAGGCGTGCCGATTGTGGGCATCTGCTTTGGTCACCAGATCCTCGCGCAGGCGCTTGGGGGCAAGGTGGAACGCGCGCCCGAAGGCTGGGTGGTCGGCCCGCAGGATTATGACTTCGACGGCGAAACCCTGACCCTTAACGCATGGCACCGCGATCAGGTCACCCGGCTGCCGCCCGAGGCCCGTGTGACCGCGCGCAGTGACCAGTGCCCTTGCGCCGCTCTTGCCTACGATGATCGCGCGTTCACGGTGCAGGCACACCCGGAGTTTTCCGATGCCTTTGTCGAGGGGTTGATGCGCACCCGCGGCCCCGGCCTTGTGCCCGAGCCGCTGATGGCGGCCGCGCGCGCGCGCCTCGGCCAGCCGAACTCTGCCCCCGTTATTGCCGAGCGCATCGCGCGCTTCTTCACGCAGCCCAGACCCACCCGAGCCTGAAAGGCCACCCCATGTCCGACTGGATGGACAAGCTTCCGCAAGCCGCCCGCGACTACATCGGCGACCGCCGCCCCGATGAGGTGGAATGCATCGTGCCCGACATTGCCGGGGTTGCGCGCGGCAAGGCGATGCCCGCCTCGAAATTCGCGCATCAAAAGCATTTCTATCTGCCGAACTCGATCTTTTTGCAGACCATCACCGGCGAGTGGGCTGATAACCCGACCGGGTCTTTCACCGAACCCGACATGGTTCTGGTGCCCGACTTTTCCACCGCTACCGCCGCGCCATGGACCGCAGATGTGACCTTGCAGGTGATCCACGACGTGCTTGACCAGAACGGCGTCCCGGTGCCGATCGCGCCGCGCAACGTGCTCAAGCGGATCGTGGCGCTCTTCAAGGCCGAGGGCTGGCGCCCGGTGGTGGCGCCCGAGATGGAGTTTTTCCTCGTCGCGCGCAACACCGACCCGAACATGCCGGTGATCCCGCCGATGGGGCGCTCGGGGCGGCGCGCGGCGGCCAAGCAGGCCTATTCGCTGAGCGCGGTCGATGAATACGGCAAGGTCATCGACGACATCTACGACTTTGCCGAGGCACAAGGCTTTGAAATTGATGGTATCTTGCAAGAGGGCGGCGCGGCGCAGGTGGAGATCAACCTCGCCCATGGCGACCCGATCGAGCTTGCCGACCAGATCTTCTACTTCAAGCGGCTGATCCGCGAGGCGGCGCTCAGGCACGATTGTTTTGCCACCTTTATGGCCAAGCCGATCGAGGGCGAGCCGGGCAGCGCGATGCACATCCACCAGTCGGTGGTCGATATCAAGACCGGCAAGAACATCTTTTCCGATGACGAAGGCCGCGAAACCATCGCCTTCCACCATTTCATCGGCGGCATGCAGCGCCACCTGCCCGCCGCCATCGCGCTGCTGGCGCCCTATGTGAACAGCTTCCGCCGCTACGTTCCCGATTTCGCCGCACCGATCAACCTTGAATGGGGGCGCGACAACCGCACCACCGGTTTGCGCGTGCCGATTTCGGGGGCCGAGTCGCGCCGCCTCGAAAACCGTCTGGCAGGGATGGATTGCAACCCCTACCTCGGGCTCGCCGCCAGCCTCGCCTGCGGTTTCCTCGGGTTGAAAGAACAGCAGATGCCGCGCCCTGAATGGGTGGGCGATGCCTATATCGCGCAAGAGGATTTCCCCTTCAACCTTGGCGACGCGCTCGACCTCATGTCCGAGAGCCAACCGATGCGCGATGTCATGGGCACCGAATTCATCGATGTCTATGAATCTGTAAAACGAAATGAATACAAAGAGTTCCTTCAGGTTATCAGCCCGTGGGAGCGTGAACATCTGTTGATGAACGTATGAACCTTCTGCACGCAAATGATCGCCCCGGCGCGCATCCGCCCAGCTGGTATGCCGCCACCGCCACGCCGCTTGCGCCCCGCCCCGCGCTCGCCGGGCGCATCAGCGCCGATGTCTGCATTGTCGGCGCCGGGTACACCGGGCTTTCGGCAGCGCTGCATCTGGCCGAACGCGGCCTGAAAGTAGTGGTGCTAGAGGCGCATCGCGCCGGTTTCGGCGCCTCGGGGCGCAACGGCGGGCAAGTGGGCTCAGGCCAACGGCTGGAACAGGGCGAGCTGGAACGGATGCTTGGCCGCGACATGGCGCGCAGGCTCTGGGATGTCGGGCAAGACGCCAAGGCGCTGGTGCAAGCCCTGATCGCGCGCCACGCTATCGCTTGCGATTACGCCCCCGGCATCGTCCACGCCTGCCGCAGCCCGCGCGAGGTGGCGCATGCCCGCGCCAATGCCGAAAAGCTGGCGCACGAGTACGGCTATGACCAGATCACCCCGCTTGACCGCGACGGATTGGCCGAAATCCTGCCGGCGCCGGCCTATTGCGGCGGCGATCTCGACATGGGCGCGGGCCACCTGCACCCGCTGCACTTCGCGCTTGGCCTCGCCCGCGCCGCCATCGCCGCCGGGGCCGAAATCTTTGAACACAGCGAGGTGACCGCCATCACCCCCGGCCCGCGCCCGCGTGTGCAAACGGCGGCGGGCGAGGTTGTGGCCGACCATCTGATCCTCGCCTGCAACGGCTATCTGGGCGATCTCGCACCGCAAGTGGCGCGCCATGTCATGCCGATCAACAATTTCGTGGTGGCGACAGAACCGCTGGGCGCGCGCGCAGCCGAAGTGCTGCGGCGCAATGTGGCAGTGGCCGACAGCCGCTTTGTCGTCAATTACTGGCACCTGTCGCCCGACCAGCGGCTGATCTTTGGCGGTGGCGAAAGCTATGGCTACCGCTTTCCCGATCTGGTCAAGACCGTGCGCAAGCCGATGCTGCAAATCTACCCCTCGCTTGCCGATGTGGCGATCACCCATGCCTGGGGCGGCACGCTGGCAATCACCATGAACCGGCTGCCGCATTTCGCACGCCCCGCACCGGGCGTGCTTTCGGCCTCGGGCTATTCCGGCCACGGCGTTGCCATGGCCACGCTTGCCGGGCGCATGCTCGCCGAAGCGGTCGCGGGCGAGGCGGCGGGGTTCGACCTCATGGCCGGCCTGCCGCAACCGCGCTTTCCCGGCGGCACCACGTTGCGCTGGCCGCTGCTTGTCGCGGCGATGACATGGTATTCGCTGCGCGACCGGCTGGGCCTCTGACCGCCCCCATTCTCCATCGCGCAAATACCCTCGGGGGGTGAATTGGCGCCCTGCGCCAAGAGGGGGGCAGACGGCCCCCCTTTTCTTTACCCCGCCATCAGGCGGGGCCACTCGATCGCCGGGCAACGGTTTTGCACCACCGCCACGCCGCGCGCCCTGGCTGCGGCCGCGGCCGCCTCGTTTTCAACACCCAACTGCATCCAGACCGTGCGCAGCGCGGGCTGATGCGCCAGCGCCTCGGCCACCACCTCGGGCACTGCGTCCGAGCGGCGGAAGATATCAACCATATCCACCCCCAGCACCGCCGGCACCGAGGCCAGATCGGCCCAGACATGTTCGCCCAGCAGCTCCTGCCCCGCCAGACCGGGGTTCACCGGCACCACGCGGTAGCCGCGCGCCTGCAAAAACCGCGCCACCCCATGCGAGGGCCGGTCGGGGTTGGCTGAAATACCCACCACCGCAATAACGCGCGCGCTGGCAAGAATGGTGCGAATTTCGGCGTCCGAGGGGTTTTGCATGGGCCTGCTTCATATGAAAAAGCGCCCGAGCCAAAGCCCGGGCGCCAGTGACGGAACGAGGGACAGTAACGCGAAGCACGGCAGTTCCGGTTCCACGCTTCCTTAGCTTAATGTAGGTAGGCCAGATGCAGCTTTGAAGCCCCCCTGCGACACTTCGCGCAGTTGTGATCAGCTGCGGGCGGTCGCGGCATAAAGCGCCACCGCCGCCGCGTTGGACACATTAAGCGACCCGAACCCCCCCGGATAGGGTATCCGCACCAGCACGTCGCAAGTGTCCTTGGTCTTGTCGCGCAGGCCCGGCCCCTCGGCACCCAGCACCAGACCCACGGGCCGCGAGCCAAGCCCCGCCAGGGCCGCGCCAAGCTCGACCTCGGCCTCGCCGTCAAGGCCCAGTAGCACGAACCCCATGCCCTTCAGCGTCGCCATCGCCTCGGACAGATTGGTCACGCGCAAATAGGGCTGGCGCTCCAGCGCGCCGCTCGCGGTCTTGGCAAGGGCGCCGGTTTCAGGGGCCGAATGGCGCAAGGGCGCCACCACCGCGCGCGCGCCGAACACCTCGGCCGAACGCAGCACGGCGCCGACGTTATGCGGGTCTGTCACCCGGTCGAGCAGCACCACCAGCGGCGCCCCCCGCCCGCCCAGGCAGACATCTTCGAGTGACCCCCAGCCGAGCGGCTTGACCTCAAGCGCGGCGCCTTGATGCACCGAGCCCGCGTCGATCGGCACATCGAAGCGGCGCGGGTCAACGATTTCCGGCTCAAGCCCGCCCGCCGCCACCGCCTCCGCCAGCCGGTCGGCGGCGTTCCGGGTCAGAACCAGCCGCAATTTCACCCGCGCCGGGTTCAATAGCGCATCGCGCACTGCGTGCAGGCCAAAAAGCCACACCGTCTCGGCCGCCGCCGCGCGTTTGCCGCGCTCTTTCTCGATTACCCAGTCCGGTTTCTTCATCACGCGCTCTCCGCTCGGCCCCGCCCTTTCCTGCGCCGTGATTGCGCCCCTTGGCAAGGCCGATCACGCGGATTTTTCCGGCTTGACGCCCCGTGCCCGCCCCGCTATCCACCGCCCCGTTGGGCGACGAGCTGCAAGGTGCGGCAGCGGACTGTAACTCCGCCGGGGAGACCCACGCCTGGTTCGATTCCAGGGTCGCCCACCATGCCCCTTTCAGGGCCGCATGGTGGGCCGGTTCAACCAGACACCCCTGATGGCTATGGCTTGCGCGCCCCCAGCGCGCCAAACTCGCTTTCCAGCGCCGCACGCAGCTTGGCCGCGGCGCCACTGATCGCAAGCTTCAGCGTCGCGTCGTGGTGCGTGACCGCAATCGGCCGCAGCCCCTCAGGGCGCGCCTCAAGCATGCAGCGCTTGTCCTTGCCGCCGCCCTTGGCTGCATTTTCATCGCCCAGATGCACCTCTACCCGCGAAATGCGCTGCGCAAAATGGCCGACCCGCGCGGTCACTGCATCCTCGACAAAACGGGCCACATCCTCGCGGCCCTGAATCGCCTTGTCGGTGTTGATCTGGATATGCATGGCATCCCTCGCCTTGGCGGGGCCGGGCGCTCCGACCCCTCTCCTTCAATCTGGGCACGCAGGCGATCTGCGCAAGGCACAACCGTGCACCCGCGACAAGTCGCCACCCCTGTCATTGCCGCAACCTTCGCCTTATAGTCGCAAGGGGCAAGGTGCGGGTGCGACATGGTCACGGGCAAAAAACCAAAAACGGTCCCCAACGTGGTCTGCGTGGCGCAATCCGGGCGGCTGGAATATGAGGCGATGCTGTTTGCGGCGTCATTCGCTGCGGCAAATCCCGGCTATGCGGGCAGACTGCTGGTGGCCGAGCCGCAGCCGGGGCCGCGCTGGCCGGGCGATCCGCGCATTTCCGCGCCGATCCGCGCGGCACTGACAGACTTTGGCGCCGAGATCGTACCGTTTGAAAACCGCGTCTTCGGGCAAGTCTACCCCTACGGCAACAAGATCGAAATGCTGGCCGCGCTGCCGCCCGCACCGTTCGTGTTCTTTGACACCGACACGCTGTTCACCGCGCCGCTTGCGCGCGTGGCATTCGATTTTGCACGCCCTTCCGCGTCAATGCGGCGCGAGGGTACTTGGCCCGAACCGCCGCTTTACGGCCCCGGCTACAGCGCTATCTGGAAATCGCTTTATGACCGTTTCGGGCTCGATTTTGCCGCCTCGCTCGACCCCGGTCAGATCGACGAATACTGGGAGCGCTACCTCTATTTCAACGCAGGCTGGTTCTTTCACGCCGACCCGCAGGCCTTCGGGCAGCGTTTTCTCGACTATGCGGTTTCGATCAAATCCGACCCGCCCGAAGAACTGGCGAGCCAGAGCCTCGACCCCTGGCTTGATCAGGTGGCCCTGCCGCTGGTGATCCATTCTTTTGGCGGTGGCCGCCCCGGAAAGGGGCTGGCGGGGCTTGATGGCGAGGTTTCGTGCCATTACCGCGCGCTGCCGCTGCTTTATGCGCGCGAAAGTGACCGCGTGGTGGCGGTGCTGGAAGAGCTTTGCGCGCCGAACGCCGTCAAGCGGCTGCTGCGCGACTATGACCCGCTGCGCAAGCTTGTCTACCAAGGCAAGGGCCACAAACTGCGCGCGCTCTTTGACCGCGATGCCCTGCCCCGACGCGAACAGATGCTGCGCAATGCGATCAAGCGCGAGGGGCTCTGGCTGCGCTGACTGCGGCTTGCCTTGGTCAAAATATCCCCCGCGGAGCGCGCTTGGCTGGCCGCACGAGCCTCCGGCGGGGATACTTGCGCCAAGGCAATTGAGGGAAACCGTTTCGGCCATACCAAGGGCGGGCGATGCGGCGGCGCAGAACCCCGGCGCGGATAGAAAAATATTCCAAAACCGGCGGTGATTTTGCGCGGTTCTGCCTTGGCAGCGACGTTGTGTGGCGGCGGTTGGCGCGCTAGGGTCGTGCAAATTTCAAGGAGCCCCGCCATGACGGATTATGCATTCGACACCCAACAGGTGCACGCCGGCACCGCCCCCGACCCCGCCACCGGGGCGCGGCAGGTGCCGATTTACCAGACCACCGCCTATGTGTTCCGCGACGCCGACCACGCAGCCAGGCTCTTCAACCTGCAAGAGGTGGGCTACATCTATTCGCGGCTGACCAACCCGACCGTGGCGGCGCTGGCCAACCGGGTGGCGGCGCTGGAAGGTGGCGCGGGGGCGGTGTGCTGTTCTTCAGGCCACGCCGCGCAGATCATGGCGCTGTTTCCGCTGATGGGGCCGGGCACCAATGTGGTGGCGTCAACCCGGCTTTACGGCGGCACCATCCAGCAATTTTCCAACACCATCCGCAAGTTCGGCTGGTCAGCGAAATTCGTCGATTTCGACGATCTGGCGGCGCTTGCGGCGGCGGTGGACGAAAACACCCGCGCCATCTTCTGCGAGTCGATCTCAAACCCCGGCGGCTACATCACCGATCTGCCGGAGGTGGCGGCGGTGGCCGACAAGGCGGGCGTGCCGTTGATCGTCGATAACACGCTGGCCACCCCCTGGCTTTGCCGACCGATCGAACAGGGCGCGACGCTGGTGGTGCATTCGGCCACCAAATACCTGACCGGCAACGGCACCGTCACCGGCGGCGTAATTGTTGACAGCGGCAAATTCGACTGGTCGGCCAGCGGCAAATTCCCCAGCCTCGCCGCCCCCGAGCCCGCGTATCACGGGCTCAATTTCCACGCGGCACTGGGCGCCATGGCCTTTACCTTCCATTCCATCGCGGTTGGCCTGCGCGACCTTGGCATGACGATGAACCCGCAGGGCGCGCATTACACGCTGCTGGGCATCGAAACGCTGAGCCTGCGGATGCAGCGCCATGTCGAGAATGCCGAGAAGGTCGCGGCATGGCTGGAGGCCGATCCGCGGGTCGAATACGTCACCTACGCAGGCCTGCCCTCATCGCCCTGGCATAGCCGGGTGGCAAAGGTCACGCCAAAGGGGGCCGGGGCGATCTTTACCTTTGCGGTCAAGGGCGGCTATGACGCCTGCGTCAAGCTGGTCGACAGCCTCAAGCTTTTCAGCCACGTCGCCAACCTGGGCGACACCCGCAGCCTGGTGATCCACTCGGCCTCGACCACGCACCGCCAGTTGACCGAAGAGCAGCAGATCGCGGCCGGAGCCGGACCGAATGTGGTGCGCCTGTCGATCGGCATCGAGGACGTGGGCGACCTGATTGCCGACCTCGATCAGGCGCTGGCGGCGGCAACGGCCTGAGGCAAAGTCCGGGGGCGGCGCCCGCCCCCGGCAAACCGCCCTATTGGGAAATTTCAAAGACGATGGTGATTTGCGCAGCAATGCTCAATTCGCCCTCGGCAACCGGCACCGGGGGCGCTGCGGCGAGGCTGGCCGCGCGCAAGGACATCGGTTGCGGCACCTCATTGCCTGCGGACTCGGCAATTGTCACGATCCTGCCTAGGCTGACACCCGCAGCTTCGGCATAAAGCGCTGCCCGGGCGCGCGCATCGGCCACCGCCGCGCGGCGGGCGGCATCAGTTGCGGCGCGATCATCGGCAAGGCCGAAGCTCAACCCGTTGAATTCATTGGTGCCAGCAGCGAATGCGGCATCTATCAGCGCGCCAAGCGCGGGCAGGTCGCGCACCCGCACGGTAACCATGTTGCGCGCGTCGTAGCCCAGCACGCGGCCTTCGCCAGTGTCAGAATAGTCATAGCGCGCGCTGACCGACAAGCCCGAGGTCTGGATGTCACGCGAGGCGATGCCATCGGCCGCAAGCCTTGCCAGCACCGCGGCAAGCGCGGCGGAATTGGCGCCAAGCGCCTCGGCGGCGGTCAGCCCGCGCGTGACCACGCCAAGGTTGAGGCTGGCCATATCGGGCGCCGCAATAGATCGCCCCTCGCCCGTCACGGTCATTTGGGCAGGCACGGGATCAGCGGCGGCAGGCAGGGCAAGGCCGACAAGCAGCACAACAAAAGGCAGCAGGCGCATGAAACTCTCCATCATTAACCAAGGCCCAAGTGTCGCGCCGTTCGCACCGCCGTGCAAGGCGCGCCACCTCCGCCGCTTTCCTTGGGCAGATTTCTGCCATAACGTAGCGCGGGGCAAGTATCTGCAGTTTCGGCCCCCGGTAGATTTGTGCTAGGGGCTTGGCATGAAACCCTCATTCGCGCTCAATCTGACGCATGGCGGCATCGGCCTGTTGCATCGCACTGGCTCCGGTTGGCTCAGCGTGGGCGAGGTTTCGCTGAATGCGCCCGATCTGGCACATCAGCTGGCAGCGCTGCGGCGCACTGCCCTTGGCCTCGTGCCGCGCGGAATCATCAGCAAGATCGTGATTCCGGCCTCGCAGGTGCTTTATCTTGCCGTCGACGCGCCCGGCCCTGATGCCGCACGGCGGCGCGCGCAGATCGCCAGGGCGCTGGAAGGCCGCACCCCCTACACCGCCGCTGATCTGGTGTTTGACTGGTCGGGCACCGGCAAGACGGTTCGCGTTGCGGTTGTCGCGCGCGAGACCCTGAACGAGGCGGCAGCCTTTGCCGAGCAGCACCGCTTCAATCCCGTAAGTTTCGTTGCGATCCCGGCATCGGGCGAATTTGCCGGCGAGCCGTTCTTCGGGCTTACCCGCAGCGCCGCGCAGTATCTGCCTGAAGGCGCCCGGCTTGACCGCGACCAGGACCCGATTCGCATTCTGGGCATTGCCGCGCCGCGACCATCCGCGACGGAGACCGAACCGGGGCCGGAGTCCGCGGGTGCACCCGCAGCGGAAACCGCAGTGGAAGCCGCTGTTGTTGCCGCAGAGCCACCCGCGGATTCTGCCACCGAGGCCACCGAGGCTGTGCAAGCCGAGGGCGCCGTGCCCCCCGATGCGCCGCAACACGAGGTGACGCTGACCGCAGCGCTCGCCGAAGCCACACCCGCCCCCGACCCCGAAGCCACGGCCAGTTCAACCCCGGCAGAGGCCGAGCAGGCGGCGCCGCAGCCCACCGGGCCGGATGCAGACGAACCCGCCGCCCAAGAGGCGGACGCACCGCCAAAGGCGGACCCCGATGCCGCAAAGGCGCGCAAGAACCGCGCAAAGTCGGGTCCCGAGGCCGAGCCTGAGCAAAGCGCACAGCCTGCCACCACCCGTGGCCGCAAGGGCACCGGCAAAGCGGGCAAGCCCGGCGACGGGTCAACGGCGCGCAAACGCCGCAAAGGCATGGCCAGGGACGATGGTCCTGTCGCCGCGGCGCCAGACTCCTTACCCGATGCCGCTGCGGCGCTAGCGCCCGATTCTGCGCCCGAGATCGCTGCCGAGTTCGCGCCGGCGCCCATGGCCACCGCCGCCGAAATCATGGCGCTGGTTGCCGAGTCCGAACCCGTCGCGCCCGAACCCGCCGCGCCCGAACCCCCCGCGCCGCCCCTGCCCGAATCTGAGGCGGCCGGGGAAGACGCGGAGTCGGCGCCAAAACTGACCTTCGCAACACGGCGCACGGTTCCACCGCCCGTGACCGCCTTGCCCAAGATCCTGTCGTCGCAACGAGACGAGGCAGCCAAGCAGGCGGCGCCGATCGTGCTGCCGCGCGCGTTTTCCGCGACAACACCCACCACGGCGGACGCGCCGCGGCCGCCGCAACTTGGCGCTGCACTTTCGGCGCAGCGCGGCGGTGCCGCGGTGCCTGACCCGCGCCTGAAACTGGCAGGCAGCGCCCCGCGTGCAACCGCGCCAAAGGTTTCGGCACCAGCAGCAAAACGTCTGCTGGGCAAGATCGCGCCGCTCTTCGCGTCACGCGGTGCGGCAGCGCGCAAGGCACCCGCCACAGCCGGCGGCGCTGTTGCACCCAAACCCGCGCCCTTGGTGGCCGGGGCGCCAGCGATTCCCGTTGGCTCCGCAGAACGTCTGCAGGCACTTGCAGGGCGCGCCGCCGCCTCTGGCAGCGCGGCGGGCCACACGCTGGCACGAAAACTGGCGAGAAAACCGGCTGCGTCGGTGGCCGCGGCCGCTGATGCGAAAACCCCGAGCCCCATCGCCGCCCCACTTGAAGCGGCCCAAACTGCGGCGCCAAAGACCGGTGTCTTCGGCGCACCAATCGGAACTCGCAAGCGCGCAAACCCGGCCTACCTTGGGGCCGCGCTTGTCGCCGCGCTGATCGTCTTCATGGGTATCGTGGCGGTCTGGTCGATGTTTCTGGGCAAAACCGCGCCCAACACAACCGCCGTGGCCAGCAGCGCCGATGGCGCCTCTGTCGTGCTGCAACCTGCGGTGCCGACGCCACCCGAAACCGCCCCGGCGCCAGCGCCGACGGCTGCCCCCGTAGCAAACCCGCCGTTGCCCGTGGCCCCCGAAGAAACCGCGCCCCCGGCGCCACCCGGCGACGCCGGGGCGGGTGTCGATGTGGCGGCCGCAAGTTCGGCAAACCTGACCCCCGCAGACCCGGTTCCCGACCTCGCGGTCTCGGAGCCGCAGCCAGCCACGGCGGAAATCGCCGACCCCGAGGCGGCGACGGCATTGGCCGAGGCGTTTGCTTTGCCCGCCTCGCCCGACGTGCCACCCGAGCCAGAGGCATTGGCCGTTGCCGCACTGAGCCCGCAGAGCGAGGCCGTGGTGCCCGCTGGCGATGCTGCCATCGCGGCAACGCCGGTTGAACCGGTTGCCGACGCGGCGCCGCTGACCGCCACCGCAGGTGCGATCACCGCGCTTGCGCCCGGTGCCGCGGCCTTGCCCGAGCTGCCGGTGCTGCCACCTTTCAGCCCGGCGCAACTTGCCACCATGGCGCCCGAAGCGCCCGCATCCGCGGACCAGATTGCAGCGCTGACGCCGACCGAGCCGCAGGTAGCCCCGAATGCCGCGCCCCCTGATGCTACACCATTGCCAATTGTAGCCTTGCCGCCAGCCGAAGCGCCGGTCGCGGCGGCCGACACGCCGCCCACGGCACCCGAGGGCGCTGTGGCAGCGGGCGGCGGGGCACCTTCACCCGAACCCACCGCCGAAGGCACCGAAATGCCCGGCGGGTTCACGCTCTATGCCGGGCGGCCCGACGCCGCCGCCGGCCCGCGCCCGACCGAAATTGAAGCGCGCGCGCGGGTTGCGCGTGCCGCCGCTGATGCTGCAATAGCGGCAGAGGCGGCCGCCCTCGCGGCGGCACGCCCGACGCCGCGCCCGGTTGCGGCACTTGCCGGAACCGAAGCGGCGCCCGCAGCAGGCACCGACGCGCTCGCCGTCGCTACCGAAGCGGCGCCTGCTGCTGCGGTTGCCGCGCCTGTCGCGGTGGCACCAGCCGCTGCGCTTAGCGATGCGGAGCGCGCGGAAATCGCGGCACTTGCCGCGCGCAAACCCGCGCTGCGCCCGCAAGCGGTCAGCGTCGCTGCGGCTGCGGCAATCGCTGCCCGCGCCGCCGAGGCAGAGCGGGTAGCCGCAGGCCTTGCCTCGGCCACGCCACAAGCGGTTGCCGTGGCCCCCCGCCCGGTCGCGCGCCCCCGCAACTTTACGGCCGCCATCACCCGCGCACTGCAAGAGGCAGCGCCGCCGCCTGCCAGCCCGGCCCCTACCGCCGCCGCCAGCAACCAGCACATCGAGGTGGACGAGCCCGATACACCTGCGGTCGTCGCCAGGGGCGCCTCGCCGGCCACCGTTGCGCAGCAAGCGACACAGACAAATGCGATCAACCTGAGTGAACTGACCCTGGTTGGGCTGTTTGGCACGTCAGGCGCACGACGCGCGCTGCTGCGCCTGCCTTCGGGGCGGTTCCAGACCGTCGAGGTGGGTGACCGTGTCGATGGTGGTCAGGTCGTGGCGATCTCGGAAACGCAGATGAGCTACGTCAAAGGCCGCAACACGATTACGCTCAAACTCTTGCAAAGCAACTGAGCGCAAATCGCTGCACTGGAAAGGATTTCGCGCAGCTTGCCGCTTGCGTGGCCAGCCCGGTGCGTTACCTTTGATGCAAGGCCGCTTGCGGCATGTCGCGTCATTTGACGGCCGCAGGGAATTATGGACGCCTTTCTCTATCAAGCCAGCCTCTACCTCGTCGCGATGGTCGTGGCCGTGCCGGTCGCGGCGCGGCTGGGGCTTGGGTCGGTGCTGGGGTATCTGCTGGTCGGGCTCCTGATCGGGCCGATCACCGGGCTGGTCGGCAGCGAGACGCGCGACTTGCAGCACTTCGCCGAGTTTGGTGTTGTGATGATGCTGTTCCTGATCGGGCTGGAGCTTGAACCGCGCGCGCTTTGGGCCATGCGAGGCAAGCTGATCGGGCTGGGTGGTTTGCAGGTGGTCGGAACCATGGCGCTGATCATGGGAATTCTGCTGGCAAGCGGTCAGGAGTGGCGCATTTCGCTGGCGCTTGGCATGATATTTGCCCTCTCTTCCACCGCGATCGTGCTGCAAACCATGAACGAAAAGCGGCTGATGCAGACCGCGGGCGGGCGGGCGAGCTTTGCCGTGCTGTTGACGCAGGATATCGCGGTCATCCCGATGCTGGCGCTGATGCCACTCCTGGCGCTGCCCGGCGCGCGGGCGGTGGCACAGGCCGACATCGGCAGCGGCGCGGTGGGCGACTTTCTGCATAACCTTCCGG
This sequence comes from Paracoccaceae bacterium, assembly GCA_019429405.1. Classification (GTDB taxonomy): domain Bacteria; phylum Pseudomonadota; class Alphaproteobacteria; order Rhodobacterales; family Rhodobacteraceae; genus UBA6213. The sequence continues at coordinate 52,322 of JAHYIZ010000002.1, read as the reverse complement.
CCTGGGGCGCGGCACTGACCACCTTTTCGGCGGTAGCCTCGGTCATCTTTGGGGGGCACTACCTGATCCGGCCGCTGTTTCGGTTCGTGCACGCCGCGAGGCTACCCGAGATCAACACTGCAATGGCGCTGATGATCGTGGTCTGCATCGCCTCGCTGATGACGCTGGTGGGGCTTTCGCCCGCGCTCGGTGCCTTTCTGGCCGGCGTGGTGATGGCCGACAGCGAATTCAAGCACGAGCTGGAAGGCAGCATCGAGCCGTTCAAGGGCCTGCTGATGGGGATCTTCTTCATAACCGTGGGCGCGGGCATGAACTTTGCGCCCTTCCTTGCCAACCCAGCCAACGTGATCGGGCTGGTGCTGGCACTGGTTCTGGTAAAGTCGCTGCTACTTTACGGTCTTGGGCTTGCATTCGGGTTGCGCGGGCGCGACCGCTGGCTGTTCACGCTGGGGTTGGCGCAGGCGGGCGAGTTTGGCTTTGTGCTGGTCTCGTTCGCGCTCGGCCAGCGCATATTGCCCGAGCCGCTGGCGCAAAAGGTTCTGCTGATCGTCGCACTTTCCATGCTTATCACGCCGATCCTGTTCATCATTCACGACTGGCTTGCGCGCAAGCAAGAGCCGGAGGCCGAGATCGCCGCAGACCAGATTGACGACCAGCACCCGATCATCATTGCCGGTGTCGGTCGCTTTGGGCAGGTGGTCAACCGCATGGTCACGATGTCGGGCTTCAAGACCACCGTGCTCGACAACGACCTGAAGACCATTCAGTTGATGCGCAAATTCGGCTTCAAGGCCTATTTCGGCGACCCTACGCGGCCCGACCTGTTGAACTCGGCAGGGCTGCAAACGGCGCATGTGCTGGTGATCTGTCTGGATGATTTCGCCGCGACAACGCGGCTTGTGGCCTATGCGCGCCACCTGAGGCCCGATCTGCATATCATCGCCCGCGCCCGCGACCGCGTGCATGTGTTTGAGTTGTATCGCGCGGGCGCCGACGACATCGTGCGCGAACTGTTTGACAGCAGCCTGCGCGCCGCCCGCTATGTTTTGGAAAATGTTGGTCTTTCTGAATTCGAAGCGGCCGAGGCCCACCGTATCTTCTACAAATACGACCGTGCCGGCCTGCGCGATCTGGCAAAGGTCTGGAAACCGGGCGTGCCGATTGAGAACAATTCCGAATATATGAAATTGAGCCACGCGCAAAACCGCGAGATGGAAAACGCCCTGCTGGAGCGTGACCGCTCGCTGCCCGAGGGCGCGCCAAACAGCCTGCATGAGCCGCATTAAGAGGCGGCGGCGCATGATCCTGATCATATGCGGCGCGGCACTTTCTGGCTATGGTCCGCGCGACAAGTGGAGGCAGGCAAATGGCGCGCATGTTCGAGTTTGGCGAAGTGGTCGAGGGATACCCGATCCGGGTGGTGAATGAGCGTGAGGCGCGCGCGGGCGCAGGGATTCTGCTGCTCTTTGGCCTGATCGCCTTTTCACAGGCGTTTCTGAATGGCTCGTTCACCATGACGCGCATGGTTATTCTGGTCTTTGCCGCCGATTTCGCGATTCGGGTGCTGATCAACCCGCGCTTTGCACCAAGCCTGATCCTCGGGCGGTATGCCGTACGCAAGCAGGCGCCCGATTATGTGGGGGCCACACAAAAGCGCTTTGCCTGGGGGCTGGGGCTGGCAATTGCGCTTTTGATGATCGTCTGGAACCTTTTGCTCAATCAGGCTGGGCCGGTGGCGCTGCTGGGCTGCGTGACCTGCATTCTGCTTCTGTTCTTTGAATCCTCGTTCGGCATCTGCGTCGGCTGCGCCATCTACAACTGGATCTGGCCGGGTCAGGCGCAGCTCTGCCCCGGCGGCGTCTGCGATATGCCAGCCGCGCGGCCCGCGATCACCCGGCTTGGCTGGGCGCAGGGGGCGACATTGCTGGCAACGGTCGCGGCAATCGCGATGACGGCGCCGTTCGTGGCGGGCATGCAAGGCCCGCGCTACTTCGGGCCGGGGGCGGCAGCGATGGGCGGCCCGAACCAGGCCGAAGATGACTGCACCGCCCCTGCAATCGCCCGCTTTATTGGCATGGGGGCGCGCTGGCGCGAACGCAACGGCTGCTAGGCTTCGCCAAGCTCGCGCCGCCGCGCAAGTTCGCGGTAGAGCGCCTCGCGGCTGACGCCCAGTTCGGCTGCGAGGTCTTGCCAGCCACCGCGCCGCGGCAGGGTGCGCTGCGCGCCCAGCCACGCATCCAGCCGGTCTGAAACCGTGCGCAAGCTGCGCAACTCGGCCCGCAAGCGCGCGGCCTGCACGGCCTGCGCCAGCCCCGCCGCCCAGCCATGCATGGCGGCGGGGTTGATCGCCAGCCGGTTGTGAAATTCGGTGATCGACAGATACGCCACCCGCGCGCCTTCGACCCCGGCTGCGGCATCGCAGTGGTAGCTGTCGGAATAGGCAGACGCCTCGGAAACCACCGCGCCCGCCCGCGCCTGCTGCAACACTATCCGACCGCCAATTTTGGTGACACGTTCCAGCACCACCACCCCGGCCCGCACGAGAAAAACCTGCCGCACGGGCGCGGCGGTCAGAAACAGGCGTTCGCCCGGCGCCAGAGCGTGCTCGGGTGCCGCATCAAAGATTTTAACAAAGGCTGTCTGCATAATGGCACCCTTGCGCAACACCCGCGCCCGGAAAAGCAAAAGCCGCGGCAGCGGGCCGCGGCTTTGCAGGTTTTCCCGGATCAGGCAGCGCGCGTAACCAGCACGTCGCCGACACGTTTGGCGGCACCACGCTCATCAGTGCCAGACACTGCCGCCACTTCACGGGTCAGCCGCTCCAGCGCCGCTTCGTAAAGCTGACGCTCGGAATAGCTCTGCTCGCGCTGATCGTCGCAACGGTGCAAGTCGCGCACAACCTCGGCGATGGAAAGCAGATCACCCGAGTTGATCTTCTGCTCGTATTCCTGCGCCCGGCGCGACCACATTGCGCGTTTCACCTTGGCCTTGCCCTTGAGCGTCTCAAGCGCCTTGGTCACCACATCCGGCGAGGAAAGCGAGCGCATACCGATGTTGATCGCCTTGTATGTCGGCACGCGCAGCGTCATCTTGTCTTTCTCGAACGAAATCACGAAAAGCTCCAGCCGCAACCCGGCGATCTCTTGCTCTTCGATCGAGATAATCTTGCCGACACCATGTGCCGGGTACACAACAAACTCGTCAGGGTGAAAATCGTTCCGTCTAGCTTTGTTCATAAAGCCTATTCCTCGCAGCAGACAGCCCAACCACCGATTCGGGGTGCGCACACTGCACGCCGACGGGCGCGAGCCCATCGAACATAGCCTGAATGCACCGAAATTTGCCTGCAACCGAGCAGATTTGCAGAGGGGGTTAGCGGTCCAAGTTTCTTTGTAACAGGAATGTAGCACAAAAATCGGGCGAATCAAAGCGCCGCGCCGCGGCAAGATGCGGAACGCCTGCCGCAAAATGCCCAACCGGCGCCATTGCGCTGAACCGCGCCGCATGCGGCCTTGGGTCAGTCGCCCGTGCCGGGCTTCGGGCTGAAATATTTATCCAGCTTTCCGGCTTCGCCGTCATGCGCTTCGGCGTCGGGCATCGGGTCCTTGCGCTTCGTGATGACCGGCCAGAGGTCCGCGTATTTGCGGTTGAATTCGACCCAGTTTTCCATCTGCGGCTCGGTATCCGGCCGGATCGCGTCGGCGGGGCACTCGGGCTCACAAACACCACAGTCAATGCATTCGTCCGGGTGGATCACCAACGTATTCTCGCCCTCATAAAAGCAATCGACCGGACAGACCTCGACGCAGTCGGTATATTTGCACAAGATGCAATTATCGGTGACAACGTAGGTCATTGGGCACCCCCGGTTGATAGGCTGATTGTTACCTAGCGGCGCGAAACGGATCATTCAAGCGGGTCTTGCACCCCGGTATCGAGATCGCTGTAAAGCGTTTGCGCTTCGGCAGCCGGGCCACGGCGCGCGCCGCAAGCGCGAACCTGCAGCACCCGCACCCCTCCCGGCAGCCGCAATGTCAACACATCACCGGGGCCGACAGCGCGGCCCGGCTTGTCGCCGCGCTGGCCATTGACGCGCACATGCCCCGCGCCGATCAGGGATTGCGCAAGCGGGCGCGTTTTTACCAGCCTTGCCTGCCAGAGCCATTTGTCGAGCCGGATCCGGGCGCTCTCGCCCGGCGCATCGCTCATTTCTGATCGCGGAGCTTTGCCAGAATCGCAAAGGGGCTGTCGGGGTCGAATTTGCCTTCGCGTGGCGGGTGCGCCTCAAACACGCGCGGGGTTTCATCGCGCCGCGGGGCGGGCTTGCCGCCACGGCCCTCATAGGGCTTGCCGCCGGGTTTGCCCTCACGGCGCCTTTCGCCTTCGGCCTTGCCTCCGCCTTGCGGGCGCCCGCGCGGCGGCTTGCCGCCCTGCGCTGCATCGTCTTTGCCTGCCGCTGCCCCGCCCTTGCCGCGGCGCGGCCCTTCGGGTCGGCGCGTTCGCGGCGGCCGGGCGTCCGCGGCACCCTCGACGGGGGCTGTGGGCGCCGCCCCTTCGGCGACACCCTCGGCCGCTGGCGCGGCCGAACGCGCGCCCTGCGGGCGGTTGCCGCGGGCGCGGCCCTCACCGCGCGGCTGATCGCCCTCACGCCGGGTGTGGGAATCGGGGCGCGCGAAGCGCGGGCGCGGCGCCCAGGTGAAGGTATAGAACACCTCCATCTCGGGCTGGGCTGCCTCTGCGCCGGCCTCTGCCCCAGCCTCGGCCTGCGCCGCTTCGGCCACGGCCAATAGCGAAACCTCTTCAGGGATCGGGTTGCCCGATGGGTCGGGTTCGGGCAGCACCACCGCAGGTGCCGCGGGCTTGGTCTTGATCCGCTCGCCCTTTTCGGCGCGGTAACCAAGACCTTCCATCAGTTGCGCAAATTGATCGAGCGTCATGCCAGTGATCGAAAGCATCTCGGGTGCGGCCTCGAACCCCGCCTTGCTGTCCTGGCCGCGCAACAGATCCGCGAGCCGTTCCAGCATGTCTATGCGGATCGCGCGCGCGCCCGTCGGGTGATAGCCCGCCAACGTATAGTCTTCACGAGGAAGGTCGGGCAGGAACGGGATTGTGACAAGGCCGGGCGGCGGGCTTTCGGGGAACGTCTCAAGCCCGGCCCAGAGCGAGGCCAGCACCAGCCGCAGCCGCGTGGGCGCGGGCTTCAGAAGCGCTTGCTGAAAGATCGTATACTGGCCAAAGCGCACGCCATGTTTGCGCAAGGCGCCGCGCGCCTCCTGGTCAAGTTCCTTGACCTCGGCCGCAACACCTTCGCGCGGAAGCACCCCAAGCGCCTCGGACAGCCGAAAGGCAAAGCCGCGCGCAAGCCCGGTCAGCGCCTCATCGCGGCCCATCGCCAGCAGCGGCTCAAACAGGGTTGCCACCTTGCGGTCGATGAAGTGCTGCAGGCGGCGGCGGACCTTTTCGGCGACATCTTCGCCGGCTTCCTCATCCACGAACGCCTCGACCGAGGGGCGCAGCACGTCGGCGCCGCGCACCAGCTTGCCCACCGCCAGTTCGCCCCACATCAGGCCACCCTGTTCGGTGAAATCCAGCTCGGTGTCGGGCGCGTTGTAAAAGCGATCTGCGCGCAGATGAAACTCGGGCCGCAGCGCCTCATAGGCGGCACGCGCCAGCATCCGCGCCTCATCGCTCGACGAGGTTGCATCCTGGCGGAAACGGAAGCCCTCCAGCCGCCCGGCAAACTCGCCTTCCACGCTCACATCGCCCTTGTCGTTCACCTCGGCCACGAGGGTCTCCTTTTGATTGAGCCGGCGCAGCAATACCGAAGTGCGCCGGTCCACAAAGCGTTGCGTCAGCGCGGTGTGAAGCGCATCCGACAGTCGGTCTTCTACAGCGCGCGTCTCGCCCCGCCAATGGCTTTCATCATGCACCCAACCCTTGCGTTGCGCCACATAAGTCCATGTGCGGATAAAGGCGAGGCGCTTGGATAACGCGTCGATGTCGCCCTCGGTGCGATCGATGCGTGCGATCTGGCCGGCGAGCCAGTCAGAGGGCACATGGCCGGGGTCTTGCAAAAAGCCATGGATGCGCGCCAGCAACATGGCGTGCTCGGTGCCCGAGACTGAACGGAAGTCGGGGATGCGGCAGACATCCCAGAGCAGGCGCAGGTCGCTGGGGTGACCAAGGCGGGCGCGCACCTCTGGCAATTCCACCAGCGTTTTCAACGCGATCACGTCATCCGCCTCACGCCCGCGTTGCAGCCATTCATTTTGCGGCGCGACCTCTAGCGAGCCGAGCAGCCGCTCGACGCTGCCAAACTCCAGCGCCGGATTGCGCCATTGCAGGCGCTGGATCGGCGCAAAACGGTGGTTTTCAACGGCGTCGATCAGGCCATCGTCAAAGGCGCGCGCCTCGCCCGTCACGCCAAAGGTGCCGGGTTGCGTGTGCCGCCCGGCGCGCCCCGCGATCTGGCCGATTTCATGGGCGAACAAATGCCGCATCCGCCGCCCGTCAAATTTCGAGGTCGCCGAAAACGCCACATGGCCGATGTCGAGGTTCAGCCCCATGCCGATGGCATCAGTGGCGACAAGGTAATCGACCTCGCCGTTTTGATACATCGCCACCTGCGCATTGCGGGTGCGCGGGCTGAGCGCGCCCATCACCACCGCGCAGCCGCCCTTTTGGCGGCGCACCAGCTCGGCCACCGCATAGACGTTTTCCACCGAAAACCCCACGATGGCACTGCGGGGCGGCATCCGGCTGGTCTTTTTCGGCCCCGCCCATGTCAGCGTCGAAAACCGCTCGCGGCGCGAAAACTGCACCCCCGGAACCAGCGCCGCAATCGCCGCGCGCATCACGTCGGACCCAAGGAACATGGTCTCGATCAGGCCGCGCGCGTGCAGCAGGCGGTCGGTGAAGATATGGCCACGGTCCGGGTCGCCGCACAGCTGAATCTCGTCGACCGCCACGAAATCAGCGCCGATCTCGTTCGGCATCGCCTCGACGGTGCAGACCCAATAGGCCACGCGCTCGGGCACGATGCGTTCTTCGCCGGTGATCAGCGCCACGACCGAAGGGCCGCGGGCCTTAACGATCCGGTCATAGACCTCGCGCGCCAACAGGCGCAGCGGCAGCCCGATCACCCCGGTGCGATGCGCCAGCATCCGTTCAATCGCGTGATGCGTCTTGCCGGTATTGGTCGGCCCTAGGACCGCCGTGATCCGCCCCCCGGCCATGACCCGTTACCCCGATGTCTTAAAGGCTCACGCCCGTCAGTTCGCGCTCCAGCCGCGCGACTGCGTCTTTGACGGCATCCTGATGCGGATGCAAGGCCAGCGAGGCGCGATAGGCATCTAGCGCGCGCGCGCGCGATCCGATGTCTTCGAGAATGGTGCCAAGCCCGGACAGTGCGGTCCAGTGCCGCGGTTCCAGTGCCAGCACATGTTGCAGGTCAGCCACGGCCGGCCCCACCTTGCCCGCCTTGTACAGCGCGACGGCGCGCAGGTGCCAGCCTTCGGCGAAGTCGGGGGCATGGTCGGTCAGCGCGGTCAGGTGTTCAATCGCCAGCTCGTTATCGGCGGCATCAAGCGCGGCCTCGCCGCGCTTCATCAGCAAGTCCATCGCCGCAGACCCCGACTGTGACCAGAGGCGGCGGATATCGGCTTCGCTGCGCCGCCAAGTGCGATTCTCGGGGTCAGCAAGTTCGGCAAACAGACGATTGAGCGTCTCGGCCCGGTTACCTTGCAGATGCGCGACCGGCGCTTGCGCCGCAAGCGGCAGCGCCAGCACCAGAACGGCCACGAGTGCCGTTACGATATGTTTGAGCTTTGTCACCAATCCGCGCATAACGAAAATCTAACCCATTCGCCGCGAAAAGCGAGTACCCGGCGATCACAATCGGAGGAACGGATGAGCGACGTGATTGATGGAGCCGTGAAGATGCTGGGCGCGAAACTGGGCACCGGCTTTGCCGGGGTTGCAAAATTCGTGATCGAAGGCGAGGGCGCGATCATCGCCGATGCCTCGGGCGTGCGCGCAAGCGACGACGAGGCCGAAGTGACGCTGTCCGCCAGCGCCGAAACCTTTGAGGGCATCCTGAACGGCGATGTGAACCCGACGATGGCGTTCATGACCGGCAAGCTCAAGGTTGACGGCTCGATGGGGCTGGCGATGCAGCTTGCCTCGGCGCTGGCCTGATGGACGCGGCCCCGCTGCACGCAGATCTGGCGCAAGGGCCTGACGGGGGGCGCGCCTTCTGGCTGCGCACTGCCGACGGGCTGCGCCTGCGCGCGGGCCTGTGGCGCGCGAACGGGGCCGAGCGCGGCACCGCGCTGCTGTTTCCGGGGCGCACCGAATACGTTGAAAAATACGGGGGGGCGGCGGGCGAGCTTGCGGCGCGGGGCTATGCGACGCTGGTCATCGACTGGCGCGGGCAAGGGCTGGCAGACCGCTTGTTGCCCGACCCGCTGCCAGGCCATGTTCTTGATTTCGCAGACTATCAGCACGACGTCGCGGCGATGGTGGCAGCGGCTGAGGCGCTGGCCCTGCCCCGCCCGTGGCATCTGCTTGCCCATTCGATGGGCGGCGCCATCGGCTTGCGCGCATTGCTGAACGGCTTGCCCGTTGCCTCGGCAGCCTTTTCGGCACCGATGTGGGGCATCGCCATTCCGCCATGGAAGCGCCCGCTTGCCCGCGTGCTGACCGCCGTCAACTGCGCGCTTGGCCGGGGCGCGGCCTATGCCCCCGAAAGCGGCCCGCAAACGCTGGTTGATGCCTTTCCGTTCGAAGACAACATGCTGACGGGCGATGCCGAGATGTATGCGCTTCAGCGTGCGCACCTTGCCACGGTTCCGGCGCTGGCGGTTGCAGGGCCGACGATGCTCTGGCTGAAAACCGCGCTGGCCGAATGCCGCGCGCTGGCGGCGCTGCCGGCACCCGCGCTGCCAGCGATGGTCTCGCTTGGCAGCCACGAGCGCATCGTTGACCCCGCCGCGATCCGCGCCCGCATTGCGCATTGGCCCGGCGCGCGCTTGCTCGAAATCGAGGGCGGTGAACACGAGGTGATGTGGGAAACCCCGCCCCGCCGCGCCGCATTTTTTACTGCGGCTACGGCGCTGTTTGACAGCAACAGCTAAAACCCATCAGAACGGCTTGTCGCGCCCCACAACGTGTTTGCGCAGCCGCGACGGGATCGACTTCTTGCGGTCCTTGAACGGGTTGTCGCCGCCCTGGTCGCGGAATGTCAGCCGGATCGGCGTGCCGGGCATCTCAAATGTCTGGCGCAAGCCATTGACAAGATAGCGCGAATAGCTTTCGGGCAGCTTGTCGGCGTGGCTTGCCATGACGATGAACCCCGGCGGCCGGGTTTTCACCTGCGTCATGTAGCGCAGCTTGATGCGTCGGCCACCGGGCGCCGGTGGCGGGTGCGCCTCGGTCATCAGCGCCAGCCAGGTATTCAGCCGCCCGGTCGAGATGCGTTTGTTCCAGACCTCGTGCGCCTTCAGCACCGCCGCATGCAGCCGGTCCAGCCCCTTGCCGGTTTTTGCCGAAACCGTAACCAGCGGCGCGCCTTTCAGCTGCGGCAAAAGCCGCTCGAACGCCTCGCGCAGATCGTTGAGCTTGTGTGGTTTATCCTCTTCCAGATCCCATTTGTTGGCGGCAATCACCACCGCGCGGCCCTCGGATTCGGCATAATCGGCAATGCGCAGATCCTGCGCCTCAAACGGCACCTCGACATCCAGCAGCACCACCACCACTTCGGCAAAACGCACCGCGCGCAAGCCATCGGAAACCGACATCTTTTCAAGCTTTTCGGAAATGCGCGCCTTTTTGCGCATGCCGGCGGTATCAAAAATCCGCATCGGCGTGCCCATGAAATCGGCCTGCACCGAAACCGCGTCGCGGGTAATGCCCGCTTCGGGACCGGTCAACAGCCGTTCCTGCCCGAGGATCTTGTTGATCAGCGTCGATTTGCCTGCGTTCGGGCGCCCGATCACCGCCAGTTGCAGGGGCTTTGCCTTGGTCGGGGGCTGATAGGCATCTTCGTCGCCCTCGCCCTCGATCACATCGACGTCGACCTCGGGTTCACTGGTTGCAGCCTCGGCATCAAAGGCGTCGGCCAGCGGCACCAGCACGCGGTAAAGGTCATCCATGCCCTCGCCATGTTCCGCCGAAATGCGCAAGGGTTCGCCAAGACCAAGGCTCCATGCCTCCATCGCGCCAATCTCGCCCGCGTTGCCCTCGGCCTTGTTGGCGGCGATAATGACATGCGCGTTTTTCTTGCGCAGGATGTCGGCAAAGATTTCGTCGGCGGGGGTCACGCCCACCCGCGCGTCGATCACGAACAGGCAGATGTCGGCCTGTTCCACCGCGTGTTCGGTCAGGCGGCGCATGCGACCTTGCAGGCTGTCATCCTCAACGAGTTCCAGCCCCGCCGAATCGATCACCACAAAGCGCAGGTCGCCCAGCCGCGCGGCGCCTTCGCGCAGATCACGGGTGACGCCGGGCTGGTCATCGACCAGCGCCAGCCGCTTGCCGACAAGGCGGTTGAACAGCGTTGACTTGCCAACGTTGGGGCGGCCGACAATGGCCATGGTAAAGCTCATGCTGCCCTCCTTGGGCGGATCAAGCAGCCCGCTTACACCGTATCTTGCCTAACGGAAAGCGTGAAGCTGCCCGTTGGCCCCCATGACGTACAGCGTGCCGCCCGCCACGACCGGGGCGCTGGCGGCACCTCCGGGTATGGCTGCGCTGCCCACCAGCGCGCCCGAGGCCGGGTCGAACACCCGCATAAGCCCGTCACCCGAGGCGACAAAGAGCCGCCCCCCCGCCAGAACCGGGCCATAATGGGCGAAGATTTCTTGCTGGCGGCGGGGATTGTCCTTGACGAAATAGGGCATCTCGACCGCCCAGACCGCGCGCCCCGTGGCAGCATCGAGCCGCACCAGCCGCGCTTCGTCCGAGATTAGAAACACCGCGCCGCCCACCACCTGCATCGGCCCGGTGGCGCCTTCGTTGGCGGTCCAGATACGCTCGCCCTTGGCGGCGGTTACCGCCACCGCGCGGCCAGCCGAACTGCCCGCATAGATGCGGTCGCCCACGATCACCGGATCGCCCGTCAGGTCGCTGACAAGGGCGTAGCTGCGGCCCAGCCGCTCACCCGCCACGGTCGCCTGCCACAACTGAAAGCCGCGCTGGCGCAACACCGCGATCATTTCGCCCGAGGCAAAGGGGAACACCGCAATCTGCCCGGCAACGGCGGGCGCGGAAACGCCGGTCACGCCCGAAGGCGCCGGGGTGCCCGGCAGCCGCCAGACGAGCTTGCCATTGTCGGCCCGGATCGCCCAACCCGAGGCATCGCGCGCCACCACATAGACAATGCCGTTCACCACGGTCGGCGCGCCGCCGATGCCCGCATCGAACTTTTGCCGCCACACTTCGGCGCCGCTGGCCGCGTCAAGCGCGATCAGCTCGCCAAAGCCGGTGGTCACGAATACCTTGCCCGCCGCAAAGGCCAGACCGCCGCCCGACGCATCGTCGGCGCGTTCACCAACCGGGGTGAGGTCAACCGACCAGAGAGCGCCGCCCGCGGTCGAGGTGGCAGAGACACGGGCGCGGCTGTCGAGCGTGTAGATGCGCCCGGCGCCCACCACCGGGTCAGCGGTGATGCGATGCTTGCGCCCGGCACCTTCGCCGACCACGGCAGACCATTGCAGCGTGGTGCCGGCGCCAAGTGCGGGGTGCGCGATGGCGTGGCTGGGTGAGCCGCCGCGATGCGTCCATTCGGCGTTTGCCACCTGCGCCGGCAGCCGGATCGGCACCGCCACGGTGCCGCCGATCGGCGCGGGCAAATTGCCGGTGTCGCCTTGCAACACCGCGCGCGGGTCGATCCGCTCACCGGGCAGAATGAGTTCCCTTTGCGAGCAACCCTGAACCAGTGCGAGCACGCCCAGAAGCCCGATACCAACTGAAAGCTTCACTGCCCTTGCCCCCTTTTTCGCGCCGCCCGGGCACGCCCCGGCTAGTTCGCGGCCGGATCGGCCCCGAGAACCACAATCAACTGTGTCACGCGCTGTTGCAAGCCCGCCGGCAGTTCCGGCTCCTGCAGAATCTGCTGCGCCAGCGCGATTGCCGCGTCGCGCTGCCCGTCAGCAAGCAGCGCCAGCGCCTGTTGTTCCATCGCCAGCCCACGAAATGGCGCACCGGGCATGGCCAGATCGGCCAGCGTGGCCTCGCGCACCGCAGGGGTCATGGCATCGCCCGCCAGCAACACCGCCTTGATCTGCGCCAGCGCCCGCAGATTGGCGGGCAAGGTGGTATCAGACGCAAGCGCCAGCAACCCCGCCAAGGTCTCGGGGCCGGGCGTGCCTTCGGCAGCGGCCAGAAGCCGCACCACCGCAACCTGCGCGCCATCGGCCGGAACCGCCGCCAGCGCTGCCGCGCGGTCTTCGGCCTCCATGGCCGCAAGCACGGCATCGCCAAACGCCTCGGCACGCGCCTCGGAGCGCGCTTTGCGCCATTCGACGTAGCCGGCACCCGATACGATCAGGACCACAGCGAGAATTCCGATCCAGCCATAGCGGCGCAGAAGCGCAAACAGGCGGTCGCGACGGACCTCTTCGGTGACTTCGTCGATGAAGCTGTCGGATTCGCTCACGGGTCTGCCCTCGTCCTCGCCCCGGCGCGGGGCGGATTGCGCTTGCGCCACCTCTTACACGCAAGCCGTGGGGGTTGCCAAGCCGTTGCGGCGGCTCAGGCGGCGGTGCCTGCCTTTCCGGCCGCCTCTTCCTCGCTCGACTGGCGCGCCCACATCGCGGCGTAGCGTCCGCCCGCGTTGACAAGCTCATCGTGGCGCCCGCGTTCCACAATCTGGCCGGCTTCCAGCACCACGATGCAATCGGCGTCGGCGATGGTCGAAAGCCGGTGCGCAATGGTAATGACGGTGCGCCCCTGCCCCATCGCCTTCAGGCTGTCCTGAATGTCACGCTCGGTCTGGGTATCAAGCGCGCTCGTCGCCTCATCAAGCAGCAGGATCGGCGGGTTCTTGAGCAAGGTGCGCGCAATCCCGACGCGCTGTTTTTCACCGCCCGAAAGTTTCAGCCCGCGTTCACCCACGCTGGTCTCATAGCCGTCGGGCAGGCTTATGATGAAATCGTGGATCTTGGCGGCCTTGGCGGCGGCCTCAACCTCGGCGCGGCTGGCATCGGGGCGGCCATAGGCGACGTTGTAATAGATGGTATCGTTGAACAGCACCGTATCTTGCGGCACCACGCCAATCGCATCATGCAGGCTTTGCTGTGTGACCTCGCGCACATCCTGCCCGTCAATCCGCAAGGCGCCTTCGGTCACGTCGTAAAAGCGGAACAAGAGCCGCCCTACGGTCGATTTGCCCGAGCCAGAGGGGCCGACCAGCGCCACCGTCTGCCCCGCGGGCACGGTAATCGAGACATCGCGCAGAATGGGGCGCACGGCATCATAGCCAAAGCTCACATGGTCAAGCACCACCTCGCCCTTGCCGACCCGCAGCGCCGGCGCACCGGGCGCATCGGCAATTTCGGCGGGCTGGCCCAGCAGGTCGAACATGTCGCCCATATCGACCAGCGCCTGCCGAATCTCGCGGTAGACGGTGCCCAGAAACCCCAGCGGCATGGTAATCTGAATCATATAGGCGTTGACCATCACATAATCGCCCACCGTCAGCGTGCCCGCCTGCACCCCCTGCGCCGCCATCACCATGACGATGATCAGGCCGACAGTAATAATGAATGCCTGCCCGAAGTTCAGAATCGAAAGGCTCTGCCCGGTCTTCACCGCAAGCCCTTCGTAACGCGCCATCGCGCCATCGTAGCGGCGCGCCTCAAGCCCTTCTGCACCGAAATACTTGACGGTCTCAAAGTTCAGCAGGCTGTCGATCGCCTTCTGGTTGGCGTCGGTATCCTGCGCGTTCATGTCGCGCCGTATCTGCACCCGCCATTCGGTCACGCGGAAGGTGTAGAGCACATAGATCGTGATCGTCACCACCACGACCACCATGTACCAGATGTTGAACAGCACCGCGAACAGGATCGAGACCATCGTCAGCTCAAGGATCAGCGGGCCCACCGAAAACAGCAGGAAGCGCAGCAGAAAATCGACCCCTTTCACGCCGCGCTCGATGATCCGGCTCAGTCCGCCGGTCTTGCGTGCAATATGGTAGCGCATCGACAGGCGGTGAATGTGGGTAAAGGTTTCCAGCGCCAGCTTGCGCAGCGCGCGCTGGCCGACCCGCACGAACACCGCATCACGCAATTCGCCAAAGCCCACGTTGCCCAGCCGCGCCAGCCCATAGGCCACCGTCAACCCCACAGCGCCAAGCCCGAGCATGGTCGCCGCATCTGGCGCAGTGCCGCCGAGGGCATCGACCGCGCGCTTGTATAGATAGGGCATGGTCACCGAAACCAGCTTGGCCACCACCAGCGCCAGCATCGCCAGCACCACCCGCCGCTTTACCCAAGCCTCATTGGCGGGCCAAAGGTAGGGCAGAAGTTTGCGCAAGGTGCGCATGTTGCGCCCCTTTTCGGCTGGGCCGGGGGCAGCGGTGGCGGTGGCGGTGGGGCGGCGCATGAAATTCCTTTCGGGCCCGGCGGGCCTGCAGTTCGCGGCAGACTTAATGGCTGGCGTTGCCAAATGCCAGCCCCGCCCGCGCAACATGAGGCGCAGCGGGCGCCCCCTGGCCAGCCGGAACCGGCGCGAAACATTCCCTTTCATGCATCTGATCTGCATCAAATCGCCGCGCCAAGATTTCGGCTATTGGTCGCCAAAGCGAGGGCACTACCATATGCGACTGACCACCCGCACCAATCTTGCAATGCGCACCTTGATGTTCTGCGCGGTCAATGCTGATCGGACCGTGCGCAAGCACGAAATCGCCGTCGTCTGCAATTCGTCCGAAAACCATCTCGCGCAGGTGGTCAACACGCTGGCGCAACGCGGCTTCATCGACACCCAGCGCGGCCGCTCTGGCGGCTTGCGGCTGAACCGCCCGGCAAACCAGATCGGCATCGGCGACGTGCTGCGCACCTTTGAAACCGGCATGCCCTTTGCCGAATGCCACGATCCCGAAACCAATACCTGCCCGCTGATCGGCAATTGCCGCTTTCGCGACGTGCTCGACCGCGCATTGGAAGCCTTTTACGGGTCGATGGATGACATCACCCTTGCCGATCTGGTGGATGGCAATGTGCCGCTTGCGCATATTCTGGCGCTCGGCGAGCAGCAGCTTGCGGTTGCCTGCCACTAGGCGAAAGCCCGCGCAGCATCACTGACAATTGTCTTGACCGATGCCACATCGGCGCCTATCTGCGCCGCGCTATCGCCGCAATCTCAGGGTTTCATCAAGGAACCAGCGGCATAACCGAGGACATAATGCAGACGACCGAGCAGATGGGCGCCCCGCCCGCCACCGAAAGCCAGTCGGGCCCCGCCCCGGCACCTGCGCAGCAGGGCGCATCCACGGCACCGGCGCCGCAAGCGGGCGCCACAGAGGGGCCGCACTTTCACGACTGGGCCGCGATCTGAGCCTTGCGTGCGGCGCGCGGCGCGCGCAGTCTGATGCCGAACCCGAGCTTCGGAGCCTGCCCTGCCCCGCCCGCTGACCGACATTCCGAACATTGGCCCGGCCACCGCCGCGGCGTTCGCGCGCGCGGGTTTGACTGACGCCGATGAAGTCGCCGCCATCGGCGCCGATGCCGCCTACGAGCGCTGGCTCGTGGCAGGCAATGCCCCGCATTTCATCGGCTATTACGCGCTTGTGATGGGCCTGCAAGGCCGCCCCTGGAATGATTGCCGAGGTTCCGAAAAGCAGGCGCTGCGCACACGCTTTGACGCGTTGAAGGCCGCCACCGGGTCGCAAAGCGCATTTGAGCGCCGCATGGATGAACTCGGCCTGCGCCCAGGGCGCAAAGGCTGACTGCCGATTTCTTCATTGTCCAAATACCCCGGGGGGTCCGGGGGGCTGGCCCCCCGGCCTGCGCCCTAGGTCAGCCAGCGCGCATAGTCGCTGACCAGCAGATGTATGGGTGCCTCGTCTTCCTCGATCTGTGCAAACCGGCCAATCGGGGCGCGAAAGATGTTGTCGGTCTCGTCGTCGTTCACGGTGGAAACCTCGCCGATCAACACATCGCCCCCATCACCCCAGAACGCGTGCCAGTCACCCGGCCGCAGCGTCACGCTTTCGCCCGGTGCCAGGCGCAGCACCTCGCCGGGGCCGAACCGCCGCGCAATGCCGTCGCATTCCACCACCCCGCCCGCGCCCTCGTCGAACCGCCCTGCGGGGTCCGACCCGTAAAGCTGCACTGCAAGCGCAGCACCCCCCCGGTTGATGATGTCTTCCACCTTCAACGCGTGGGTATGCATCGGGCTGATCTGATCACGGCGCGAAATCAGCAGTTTTTCCGCATAGGCCATCCCCCCGCCGCGCTGCAACTCATCAAGCCGCCCATTGCGCAGCGTGAACAGAAACAGGCCCAGCCGGTCGAAATCCCCCTGCCCGTAATCGGTAATGTCCCAGCCCATCCGCGCCGCCCTGATGCGCCCGGCGTCAGCGCGCGCGCGAAACTCTTGCGGCGTCCAATGCGCGAAGGGCGGCAGCGCAAACCCGTGCCGGGCAATCATCGCCCCGGCCTCGGTCATGATTTCATTGACACGCGATCGCTTCATGCGGCCCTCCCTCAACAGCGGCGCAGCTTATCGCATGCCATCGCGCCGACAAGCCCTGGCAGCACAAGACCAGGCCGCGCCCGTTCAGGCAGACTTCGCTCGCCCCCGCGCGGCTGCCCAGTTTGCCGCCGCCGCCCCAAAGGCGGAAAACAGAACCCGCGAAACCGGGTCTTGTGCGGCGTTCCATTCGGGGTGCCATTGCACCGCAAGCGCGAAACCCGGCGCCCCGTCCACCCGCACCGCCTCGGGGGTGCCATCATCAGCCACCCCCTCGACCACCACCCGCTCTGCGGCCCGCGCAATACCCTGCCCGTGCAGCGTGTTGGTCATCACCTCGGTCGCACCGAACAGGCGGTGAAACACCCCGCCTTCGATCAGATGCACGACATGGCGCAGCGCGAATTGCTCGGCCAGCGGCGCGTCGGGCGGCATCCGGTGGTTCATCCGCCCCGGCAACTCTCGGATCTCGGGGTAAAGCGTGCCCCCCAACGCCACGTTCACCTCTTGAAAGCCGCGGCAGATGCCGAACACCGGCTGCCCCGAAGCCACACAGGCACGGACCAAGGGCAAGGTGATGGCATCGCGGGCGCGGTCAAAGTGGCCATGCGCCGGGGTCTCGGCCTCGCCGTATTCCGAAGGGTGCACATTGGGCCGGCCACCGGTCAACAGAAAGCCGTCGCAGACCGCCATCAACTCGGCCACACTGACAAACCGCGGGTCGGACGGGATCAGCAGCGGCATCGCCCCCGCCACTTCGGCCACCGCAGCCGAATTCATCGTGCCGCCGGCATGTACCGGGTAACGGTCGTTCAGCTCATAGGCATTGCCGATGATGCCGATCACGGGTCTCATGCGCGTCTCCCCTTTGGCTCCCCGCGCAAGGATAGAGCGAGCGGTCGCCAAACGAAACCCCGGCGCGCCTGCATCAGCGCACAAGGGCTGTTGCCCATGTGCCCCCCGTCTTCATTGCGCAAATACCCTCGGGGGGGCTCGGGGGGCAGACGGCCCCCCCGCCCCAGCCGCGGATCAGACCGCCGGAACCGCCGCGCCGATCGCCGCAACAATGCCATCAAGCACCTCGGTCAGCAGGGCTGCATCTTCGGCCTCGCCCATCACCCGGATCAACGGCTCGGTGCCCGATTTGCGGATCACCAGTCGCCCTCGGCCCGCCAGCCGTGCCTCGGCCTCGGCGATCACCGCCTGCACGGTAAGCGCCGACAGCGGCTCATGCCCGCGCGCATAGCGCAGGTTGCGCAATTGCTGCGGCACAGGTTCGAATTGCCGCGCCAGTTCGCTTGCCGGGCGCCCGGTCTCGGCCATCGCCGCCAGAAACTGCAAAGCCGCGATCAGGCCATCGCCGGTGGTGACGTGGTCGGTCATCACGATATGGCCCGACTGCTCGCCGCCAAGGTTGTAGCCGCCCTCGCGCATGCGCTCGACAACGTAGCGGTCGCCCACGCGGGTGCGCTCAAGGCGCAGGCCCCGGTCAATCAGAAAACGCTCCAGCCCGAGGTTCGACATCACCGTGGCCACCAGCGCGCCGCCCCTGAGCCGCCCTGCATCCGCCCAGCGCGCCGCGAAAAGCGCCATGATCTGGTCACCGTCGGCCGCAACGCCGTTCTCGTCGATGATCATCACCCGATCGGCATCGCCATCAAGGCAGATGCCCAGATCGGCGCCATGGGCCACCACCGCCGCAGCCGCCGCCCCGGTATGGGTCGAGCCGCAATTTTCGTTGATGTTGAAGCCATTGGGCGCAACACCGATGGGAATGACCGTGGCGCCCAGTTCCCACAACACTTCAGGCGCGGCACGGTAGGCGGCGCCATTGGCGCAATCGACCACCACCTTCACCCCCGCCAGCATCTTGCGCGCCGAAAACGTGGTCTTGGCGTATTCGACATAGCGCCCGCGCCCGTCTTCAATGCGTTTCGCGCGGCCGATATTTTGCGGCTGCGCAGGGGTAATCTCGCCCGCCATGATCGCTTCAATCTCGGCCTCGACTGCATCCGACAGCTTGAAGCCATCAGGGCCAAAAAACTTGATGCCGTTATCAGCGGCAGGGTTGTGGCTGGCAGAAATCATGATGCCCAGATCAGCGCGCATCGAGCGGGTCAGAAACCCCACCGCAGGCGTTGGCACCGGCCCGAGCAGCAGCACGTTCATGCCGGTCGAGGTCAGCCCCGCGGTCAGCGCGTTCTCGATCATATAGCCCGAAAGCCGGGTGTCCTTGCCGATCACCACGCGGTGGTCGTTTTGCCCGTGGCGGCGAAAATGCCGCCCCGCGGCAGCGCCCAGACGCAGCGCCACCTCGGCGGTCATGGGATAGCTGTTGGCCTCACCGCGCACCCCGTCGGTGCCAAATAGTTTGCGTGTCATTGCGCCCTCACCCTTCACCGCCAACAGCGCGCCAGAGCCGCAACCCTTGCGCCACGTCGGCCACATCATGCACCCGGTGCATCTGCACCCCCTGCGCCACGGCGGCCAGCGTGACCGCCAGTGTTCCCGGCCCGCGCGCATCGGCCCGCTCGGCGCCGCCAATACTGCCGATGAAGCGCTTGCGCGATGCGCCCAGCAGGATCGGGCACCCCAGACCGTGCAGAAGGGCAAGCCCGCGCAACAACGCCAGATTGTGCGCCTCTGTCTTGCCGAAGCCGATGCCGGGGTCAACCAGAATGCGCGCGCGCGCGATACCGGCCGCCTCGGCCACCGCCACCCTGGCCTCGAGAAAGTCGTAAACGTCAAGCAACACATCACCGTAGTTTGGCGCCCGCTGCATCGTTTCCGGCGTGCCCTGCGCGTGCATCAGGCAAAGTGCGGCCCCCGATCTGGCCACCGCCGCAGCCATTTCGGCGTCATAGCCCAAGGCCGAAACATCATTGACCAGCACCGCCCCGGCAGCCAGCGCCGCCCGCGCGACACCCGCCTTGCGGGTATCAATGGAAACCGGAACCCCAGCACCGGCCAGCGCCCCGACCACGGGCGCCGTGCGCGCAATTTCTTCGGCCTCGGGCACCACGGCGGCACCCGGCCGGGTGCTTTCGCCGCCGATATCGAGCATATCGGCACCCGCCGCCGCCATCGCCCGCGCAGCCGCCACCGCGTCGGCCACGCCCGCAAACCGCCCGCCATCGGAAAAGCTGTCGGGCGTGGTGTTCACGATACCCATGATGCGCGGCGCATCCCACGCCACCCCCGCCACCGCCTCGCGCGGCGCGCAAAGCTGCGCCGCCACCTCGGGCGGCAGATCGGCGGCGGCAATCAGCCCCGCGCTTCCGGCCCGTGTCAGCACCTCGACCCGCTCAAACCAGCACCAGCCGCCCGCCAGTACGCGCGCGCCGGGCGGGCGCACCGGGTCGGTCTGGGCAATAGGGCGGTAATAGCGGCGCATGGCAGCCATTCAGCGCATCGCGCGCCGTTTGGCAAGGCGTCAGAGCGCCACCAGACGCACCGGCACGCGGCTTCCCGCCGGGGCTGAAACAGCACCGTGAAGTTCAAGCCGCGCCGCCGACAGGGTTTCGGCCAGCCACAGCGCCAGCGCCGCGCCATCGTGCACCTTTGGCCCGTCAACCGCATCGAGCACGAGTTTCGAGGGCGCCCAGACGACAATCTGCCCGTGCCGCATCGCCCAGTCGATCTCGGTGCGGCTGGCCACGACCACGCAGCGCCGGTCGCGCGCGGCCAGCACCCAGGCATTCTGCTCGATTGCCAGCAGTTCAATGCGCCGCTGCGTCGGGCGCTGGCCGCTTGCGGGCGCGGGCACTTCCGGCGCCCCTACGGCAAGGATCACGGGCAGACCGCTGGCCGCCAGCGCATCAAGCCGCGCGCCAAGGTCGGGCGCAGTAATCGCGGCATTGGAAAGAAAGGCGACCAGCGGGTGCAGCGGTGCCTCGCCACCCTCGGCCTGCACCCGCAGCGGAACAGCGGCACGCGAACGCACAATCTCCACCCCAAGCGCGCCCGGCCCCCGGTCGAGCTTTTCGATGCGCACGAAGACGCGCATCGCCTGTGGCGCGGCCAGAATGCGCTCGGCAACCCGCGCCGCAAGGGTTTCAAGCAGGTTCAGACGCTCGGCGGCCAACTCGGCGGCAATCGCCTCGGTCAGACGGTCATAGGACAGGATGCGGTCAACATCATCTTCCAGCGGCGCGGGCGCGGGGCGAACCTCGACCACGATATTAAAGCACAGCCGCTGGTGGTGCCCGCGTTCCTGCTGAAAGGCGCCGATATCGGCTTCGACCACATGATCGCGCAGACTGATGCGGTCACGCGGGTCGGCGCCGGCCGAAGCCTCGGCGCGCTCTTCGGGGTGGGCAAATGCCTGACTGATATCGCTGCTCAATGCCGCCTCGGGGCCGCCTCGGGTTTTCCTGCGCCATCATAGTGGGGCAGCGGTGCGCCCGCAGCCCCGAAACGTCATTCGACCGCGCAGGCGCGACCTCAGTTGATCGCGGTGCGCAGCGGCTTGCGGTAAAACGTGTGCACGCCGATTTGCGTGGTGCGCTCAAATTCGTGGCGCCATGAAGGGCGCACCCAGAAAGCGTGGAAAAAGGTTGCGCCCTCGGTCAGCGTGCGCGGCGACCCGTCGATCAGCGCGCGCGCCACCTTGCCCACATCTGACGCGGCCTCTGCGTCGCGCATGGTGTCTGATCGGCCATCGCAATAATAGGAAAACTGGCAGCCGCGCGCGTTCGACTGTTTGACAACGCCACAAATCGTGTTGGGAAATGCCGGGTCGGCGACCCGGTTCAAAATCACCTCCGCAACCGCCACCTGGCCTGCAATAGGCTCGCCCCGCGCCTCGAAGTACAAGGCTTCCTTGAGGCATTGAAACTGCGCATCGCCCGAAGCTTCAGGCTGCGCCGCAAGCCACGCCGCCGTATAGGCAATTGTCGGCTCGGTGCGCCGTGCGAACGGATTTGTGCGCGGTGCGGGATCTTGCGTCAGCGCCGCCAGATGCGCATCAGAAAGGGCAGCGAGCGCGATGCGCTCTTGGCCAAAGACCGCGTCAAGCGCCGGACCAACCCCTGCGGGGGTGTTGGAGCTGCTCAGAACGGGATCAGCCGACGCCGGAACCGCAAGAAACAGCAATAGCGCCAGGCGCTCTGCCAACCGAAGAACATCCGACATTTTCCGCCCCAACCCATCCATTTGGCCGCCGAGCAGACATGGCGACCACGGGCCTATAGCGCAAATAAAGTCGCGAGTCCATATACCGTTGCATATTTGCAACACTGGTGATTCGTCGCAGCCGTTTTCGGCGTGCCAAAGCCCTGATGCTACTTGACGGCGGCACCCTCTTGCGGCGCAAGCAGCGCAAAATGCGCCGCCGCTAGCCGGGCCACCGGCACCCGAAACGGCGAACACGAAACGTAGTCAAACCCGGCCGCGCGGCAAAACGCGATCGACTCCGGGTTGCCGCCATGTTCGCCGCAGACCGAAATCGTGATACCCGGCCGCCGTTCGCGCCCGCGCGCAGAGCCGATCAGCAACAATTCACCCACCCCTTCCACATCGAGAACATGAAACGGGTCTTCGGCATAGACGTGCTGGCTGACATAGGCGCCCATGAAACGCCCGGCATCGTCGCGCGACAAGCCATAGGTCATCTGCGTCAAGTCATTGGTTCCGAAAGAAAGAAACGCGGCGTGTTCGGCAATTTCGCCCGCGCGCAAGGCCGCGCGCGGGGTTTCGACCATAACCCCGAGCCGATAGGTGAACTCGGCCTTCTGCTCGTTCTTCACCGCCACCGCCACCGCGTCAATGCGGGTTTTCACGATCTCGACCTCGCGCGCGGCGCTGACCAAGGGTATCATGATTTCCGGCACCACCGGCGCGCCGTGGCGGATGGCCTCGACCGTCGCCTCAAAGATCGCGCGGGCCTGCATGTCGTAAATCTCTGGCACGGTAATGCCCAGTCGCACCCCGCGCATGCCCAGCATCGGGTTGAACTCTCGCAGCGCCTCGACGCGGCGCGTCACATCCGAAAGCGGCTTGTCAAGCGCTTCGGCCAGCTCGCGGATGCCTTCGCGGTCTTGCGGCAGAAACTCGTGCAGCGGCGGGTCGAACAGGCGAATGCAGACCGGCAGGCCGGCCATGATGTCAAACAGCGCGATAAAGTCGGCGCGCTGCATCGGCAACAGCCGTTCGAGCGCGATGCGGCGGTCATGCGCGGTATCAGCAAAGATCATCTCGCGCATCACGGTCAGGCGGTCTTCGTCAAAGAACATGTGCTCGGTGCGGCACAGGCCGATGCCCTCGGCTTCGAACATGCGCGCGGTGCGGGCGTCATCAGGGGTGTCGGCATTGGCCCGAATGCCGATGTCGCGCACATTATCGGCCCAGTGCAGCAAGGTGCGAAAACCATCGTCAAGCGCCGGTTCCAGCATCGCCGCAACGCCTGCCAGCACCTCGCCGTTGGTGCCGTCGATGGTGATCGTGTCACCCTCGCGGAACATCCGCCCATCTGCGGCGCGCAGGGTGCGTTCGCGCGGATTGAGCGAAATTTCCGAAGCACCGACGATGCAGGGCAACCCTAGCCCGCGCGCAATCACCGCCGCGTGGCTGGTGATGCCGCCGCGCTCGGTCAGCACCGCCACGGCGGCGTGCATGCCGCGAATATCCTCGGGCGCCGTTTCGCGCCGCACCAGCACGCACCGCTCATCGCGGGCAGCACTTGCCTGTGCCGCTGCGGCGGTAAACACGATGCGCCCGGTTGCTGCGCCGGGGCTGGCGGCAATGCCGCGCGCGATACGGTCGCGCGGGCTGAGCGGATCGACCTGATAGTGCAAGAGCTCCGACAGCGCGCGCGGTTCGATCCGCAGCAACGCATCTTCGCGGCTGATGATGCCATCCAGCGCCAGCGTGACCGCAATTTTCACCGCAGCGCGCGATGACCGCGCGACCCGCACCGCGTCGATTACCGCAAGCTGACCATTCTCGATCGTGAACTCGATCTGCATTTCTTCCCGCAGCCGGGCCCGGCAAGCGGTCGCATGGCCGACCAGCTGCGCGAAAAGGTCGGGCGCTGCCTCTTCCAGCGAGGCCCCGCGCACATCGCGTGTGAGGTAAAGCGTTTCCACCGCGGCCTTGCGCCCCTGGCTTTGCCCGCGAAACCGCCCCGTGACCTGCGGCCCGCCGGACAGGCTGTCAACGCATTGCATGGTGCCCGAGCCGGAAAGGCCGGGGCCGATCCCGAGCGCCATCTGCTGCACCACCAGCCCCAGCGCGGCCTCGGCGGGCGCACCCTTGGCCTGGCGCAAGAGACGCGCCGTGGTCCCCTCCCAGGCTCGCGCCATCGAGCGCAGAACGTCGGCAAGCTGGCGCGCCGGGTCTTGCGGAAAGGGCTCATCGGTTTCCGCCTCGTAGGCGGCCAGCGCCGCCGCAAGTGCGGTGGGCGAGGGGGCGGCCGAAAACATGTCGGGGTCAAGCCGCGCCACATGCGTGGCAAAGGCCTGCACAAAGCGCAGATAAAGCGCCTCAGCGACCTCACGCCCAAGCCGGGCCGCCAGCACATCGCGCCGCGCATCGTTCATGCCGACGTTGAGCACCGTGCCCGGCCCGCCCCATTCGGGGTTTTCCGGGCTGCCGCGCACCGATACCAGAAATTCGTCGCCGAACATCGCCACCAGTTTGGCGGTGTCGGGCAACTGACCCGCCGCAATCGCGCGCACGCCCTCGCACGACAACGCCACCGTGCGCGGCACCGGCAGGTCGATGCGAATGAGTCGTTGCAGGCACTTGGCACGCCAGCCATGGCGCGCGACCGTGACCACCGCGGTCGGCGTCAGTTCGACAAATTCGGCGAAGTCGGCTTGTTTCTGCACTGCGGCATACTCCCGTTTCACCTGCACCATAGGCGATACGCAGAGCGGAGCAAGCGGGCTTTGCAGTCAGGTCCGGATTGCACCGGGCTGGGCCTTCAGCGCCAAAAATACCCATGCCGCGCCCGCACCCTGCACCGGCGGCGGCGCCTTGGCCGCAGCACGCCTCCGGCGGGGGGTATTTGGGCAAAGAAGAAACCTAACCTTCGATGCGGGTGAGGTCGGCCACGCCTAGGCAGGTGGCGCGGATGCGGCTGAGCAGGTTCAGGCGGTTGCGGCGGATTACCGGGTTTTCGGCATTCACCTGCACCGCCTCGAAAAAGGCGTCGATGGGTGCACGCAAGGCCGCCATGGCGCCCATGGCGGCGGCGAAATCTTCGGCTAGGGTGGCCGGAGAGATCGCCGCTTCGGCGGCATCGAGGGCGGCGAAGAGGGCGCGTTCGGCGTCGGTCTCGGCGAATTTGAGGTCGGCGCCGTAGGAGTATTCGACGCCGTCCTTGGCCTCGGCCTGGGCGAGGATGTTGTTGGCCCGCTTGAAGCCCTGCAGCAGGTTCTCGCCATCGTCAGTTTTCAGGAACGCGGCGAGGGCTTCGGCGCGCTTGACGAGAAGGGTGAGGTCGTCATTGCCGGGCCCCGTGGCGCTAGTCGCCACAAGTGGCGACGGGGCGAGGCAGGCGTCGATCACGTCATGGCGGATGCCTTGGTCCTTGAGGAAAACCTTGAGGCGGTCGTGGAAGAAAGCGAGGAGACTTGATACCTCTTCCTTGTTTCCCGCAAGGACTCTGTTTCGAATTGCCTCAACTCTTGCTTCTGGATCAGTTTCCGGCGGAGAATGACCAGCGAGTTCCCTCAGAATAAACAGCTCGACCTCTCCTTTGCGCCATCCTTCCAAAGTATGTAAGAATGGTCGTTTTCCCGACAAATCACCCGGTTCAAACTCTGGGATGAAAAACTCATAATATGAGACAAACGCATCCCCAAAGACCATGACAAAGGATGACCGCAGCAACTCAGAAAGCCGAACCTTCACCCCATTCCCCAGCACCAACCTTATCACCCCCAGCGCCGCCCGCCGCAGCGCAAACGGGTCTTTTGACCCCGTGGGCTTTTCATCAATCGCCCAGAACCCGGTCAGGGTATCGATCTTGTCGGCCAGCGCCACCGCCACCGAGACCGGGGCGGTGGGCACGGCGTCGGAGGGGCCGAGCGGCTGGTAGTGTTCGCGGCAGGCCTCGGGCACGCCGTCGTTGTGGCCTGCGGCCTCGGCATAATAGCGGCCCATGATGCCTTGCAGTTCGGGAAACTCGCCGACCATGGCGCTTTGCAGGTCGGCCTTGGCCACCCGCGCGGCTTCGGCGGCCAGATCAGGTGCGGCGCCGACCAGCGGCGCGATCTCGCGCGCGAGGGCCTCGATGCGCTTTACCCGGTCAAGCTGGCTGCCCAGTTTGTTATGGAAGGTGACGTGGGCAAGGCCCGCCGCCATGCCTTCCAGCCCCTCGGCCTTCACCCGCCGCAGGTCGTTTTCCCAAAAGAACCGCGCATCTGAAAGCCGCGCCGACAGCACCTTGTTGTTGCCCTTCAGGATGGTTTCGCCGTGGTCCGCTGTTTCGCGGTTGGCGACCGTGACGAAGCCCTCGATCCGCCCGGTCGCGGGGTTTTTGACAGAAAAGAACTTCTGGTGCTCGCGCATGCTGGTTTGCAGCACCTCGGGCGGCAGGCCGAGAAAGGGCTCGGCAATGGCGCCCATCAGCACCACCGGCCATTCCACCAGCCCCGCCACCTCGGCCAGCAGCCCGGCGTCGGGCACGACCTCAAGGCCTTGAGCGAAGGCGAGGTTGCCCGCCTCGGCCCAGATCACCGCCTCGCGCTCTGCCGCGTCAAGCATGACAAAGGCCCGGCGCAGTTTGGTGCGGTAGTCATCAAACGAGGTCACGCCAAAGCGCCCCGGCGCCATGAAGCGGTGGCCTTCGGTGCTGTTGCCTGCGCTGATGCCTTCCACGGTCAGCGGCACCACTTCGGCGCCCGCCTCGGTGGTCATCAGGCACAGGATCGAGTGCAGGGGCCGCACCCAGCGCAACGACCCCGCCCCCCAACGCATCGCCTTGGGCCAGGGGAAGTTGCGGATGGCGGCGTCCAGCACCTCGGCGACGATGGCGGCGGCAGGGCGGCCGGGCTTTTGCAGCACGGCAAACCAGACCTGCCCCTTCTTGTCGTCGCGCAGTTCCAGTTGTTCGCGCGTCAAGCCGGTCGAGCGCAGGAAACCCTCCAGCGCGGCAGCCGGCGCGGTGGCGGCGGGGCCTTTGCGCTCTTCGCGCAAAGTTGGGCTTTCGGCGGTGAGCCCCTCAACCGTCAGCACCAGCCGGCGCGGCGTGGAAAACGCCCCGGCGCTGGCGTAGGTCAGCCCGGCGTTCACCAGCCCGTCTGTCACCAGCTTTTTCAGGTCTTCGCGGGCGCGGGCCTGCATACGGGCCGGAATTTCTTCGGAAAAGAGTTCGATCAGAAGGTCGGGCATGTCACTTCTCCGCAGTCTCGTTCAACTGATGCCAGGCAAAGGCGCGCCCGTCAGGGTATAGCGCCACCACACGGTCGATGCCGGGGGTGATGTCGGCCTGCGAGAGGAACGCCACGGCCCGCCCGGCCTGCAAATCGCCGCCGATGCGCGCGGCGTTGAAACACTCAAACCAGCCGGGGGCGTTCAAGGGCGTCGCCGCCTCGTAAACCTCAAAGCTTTCGGTCGCCGTGGCAAGGCTGATCGGCGTGGTGAAACAGGCGCGAAATCGCAAGGGGCTGCTGTCGGCGTCGATGCCCTGAAAGCCTGCCGCAAGAATTGGTTCAGGCTGGCCAGTGACAACCGAAGTCAGCCGGATTTCGGCAGCGGGGGCCGATGCCGGGATCGGGTCGTAAAACCCGTAGACCTGCAAATAATACACCGCCGCGCCGGTGATGAGTGCCGATGCTACCAAGATGAGCCCTACCGCCTTGCCATTCACGCTGCCGCCCCGCCCGCTTCGGTGGCCACGAAGGCATCGGCGCAGGCCTTGGCCAAGGCCCGCACGCGGCCGATGTAGGCCTGCCGTTCGGTCACCGAGATCACGCCGCGCGCATCCAGCAGGTTGAAGAGGTGCGAGGCCTTGATGCACTGGTCATAGGCGGGGTGTGCCATGACGATGCGACGGCCCGCGCTGTCGGTCGGATCAGCGGCAAGAATGCGCGCGCATTCCGCCTCGGCATCCTCGAAATGCTGCAAGAGCATCGCGGTATCTGCCTGATCGAAGTTCCAGCGGCTGTATTCCTGCTCGGTCTGGCGGAAGATATCGCCATATTTCAGCGGGATCGGCGCGGCCGGGTCGTTGAAGGGCATGTCCATCACATGGTCGATGCCGAGCACATACATCGCCAGCCGTTCGAGGCCATAGGTCAGCTCGCCCGCCACCGGGCGGCAATCATGCCCGCCGACCTGCTGGAAATAGGTGAACTGGCTCACCTCCATACCGTCGCACCAGACCTCCCAGCCCAAGCCCCAGGCGCCGAGCGTCGGGCTTTCCCAATCATCCTCGACAAAGCGGATGTCGTGCAGGCCAAGGTCGATGCCGATGGCTGCGAGGCTGCCGAGGTAGAGCGCTTGCAGGTCGGGCGGCGAGGGTTTGATCAGCACCTGATACTGGTAGTAGTGCTGCAAGCGGTTGGGGTTTTCGCCGTAGCGCCCGTCGGTGGGGCGGCGCGATGGCTGCACATAGGCGGCGGCCCATGGGCGCGAGCCCAGCGCGCGCAGCGTGGTGGCGGGGTGAAAGGTGCCGGCGCCCACTTCCATGTCATAGGGTTGCAACACGGCGCAGCCCTTGTCGGCCCAGTAGCTCATCAGCCGCAGGATGATTTCCTGAAACGAACGTGGTGTGGATCGGGTCATCGGGGAACCTCGCGGGGGCAAAAGCGCCCCTTCCTTATGCACGCGCGCCAACAGGGTCAATCGGCACCGTCACGCATCGCTTGATTTTGGGGTGACGCCGCCGCAGTTCCTGTCTAATTTGGCAGGATGCGCAAAAGCTGGCGCAAAGGGATCAGGGGTTTGACACGGATGTTTGCAAGGCGTTTGGCGCTGCTGGTAGCGTTGTTCATTTCGGGTGTGTTCGGGGCAGCATGGGCCGAGTCAAGTTGGGTTCAGATCGAGGCCAAGCCGACACAAGCCGAGGCCGAGGCGCGGGCCGCCGCCTGGGCCGCGACCTTCCCCGATGTCGGGGGTTTCGTGCTTGGCTCGGGCTGGTACGCGGTGGCGCTTGGGCCTTATGAGCGCACCGAGGCGGTCGCCAAGGTTGAGCTGCTGCGCGCCGAGGGCATGATCCCGGCCGATGCCTTCGTGGCCGACGAGGCGCGCTTTCGCGCCCGCTTCTGGCCCGCTTCGGCAGCGGGGACGCTGACCCCGGTACTACCGCCCCCCACCGACCCGGCACAGGCAGGCGAAAGCCTTGCCGAAGCACGCGCCGCCGAAGCGCAGCTGAGCGCGGGCGAGCGGATGGCGCTGCAAGAAGCGCTGCAATGGCAGGGGCTTTACACCTCGGGCATCGACGGCGCCTTTGGTCCGGGCACCCGCGCCAGCATGTCTGCGTGGCAGGCGGTGATCGGCGCCGAACAGACCGGGGTGCTGACCAGCGCCCAACGCGCAGACCTGTTGGCGCGCAGCAACGAAGAACGCGCGTCGCTTGGGCTGGCCGTGGTCAGCGACGACGAGGCCGCGATTTCGGTGGTTATGCCCACGGGCCTCGTGAAGTTCGAGCGTTATGAGCCACCCTACGCCGTTTACAGCGCCCGCGACGGCTCGGGCATTCGCATTCTGCTGATTTCGCAGCAGGGCGACCAAGCGTCGCTGTTTGCGCTTTATGACATCATGCAGAACTTCGAGATCGTGCCGCTTGAAGGCGCGCGCGAACGTTCGGCCAGCCGCTTCGTTCTGACCGGTCAGAATGCCGAAATCCATTCGCACACCGAAGTGAGCTTGCGCGGCGGCCTGATCAAGGGCTTCACGCTGGTCTGGCCTGCTTCCGATGCCGCCCGCATGGGCCGCGTGCTGGCGGCGATGCAGGAAAGCTTCACGCCGCTGGGCAGCCGTGCGATGGATGCCTCGCTGGGCGAGCCGCTGGCGGTGGCCGCAGCCGACCTGATGACCGGCATCGACGTGCGCAAACCCACGCATTCGCGCTCAGGCTTCTACATCACCAATGCAGGCGCGGTGCTGACCACCGCCGAGGCGGCATCATGCGGCCGCGTCACGGTCGATGGCGCCACGTTTGATCTCGCGTTTGCCGATGCGGGGCTTGGCATTGCGGTTCTGACCCCAAGGGTGGCACTGGCGCCACAAACGCCGGGGGCGTTCCACACGGGTGGTGCGCGGGTCGAATCAGAAATTGCGGTGGCAGGCTACCCCTACGCCGACGCCATTTCGGCGCCGGTGCTGACCTTCGGGCGGCTCGCGGCACTTAACGGGCTGGCGGGCGAGGCCGATCTTGCGCGCCTGCGCCTGACCGCGCTGCCGGGCGATGCGGGCGGCCCGGTGCTCGATGCGTCAGGCGCGGTGCTCGGCATGCTGCTGCCTGCCAGCACCGACAGCACGCGGATTTTGCCCGAGGATATCGCGTTGGCGCGCCAGGCCACCGCGCTGGCCCCGGTTCTGAGCGCGCGCGGCTTTGCCCCGGCGGCGGCAAGCGGCGGCGGCGCGATGGCGCCCGAAGACCTTGCGCGCATGGCGCGCGGGCTTGCGGTGCAGGTTTCGTGCTGGAATTGAACCCGAGGGGGCCACGCGCCCCCTCAGCCCCGCCAGAAGCGCGGCAACAGCAGCACATAGACCGAAATCAGCTCTAGCCGCCCCACATACATGCCAAAGATCATCAGCACCTTGGAGGCGGTAGGAAACTGGTCGATCGCGCCCGAGGCTGAAACCTCGGCCCCCCAGGCCGGCCCGACATTGGCAATTGCGGTCCAGGCCGCGGTCATGGCGGTTTCGGCGGCAAGACCGGTCAGCGACAACCCGACGATCAGCAGACCATAGCTGAGAATGAACAACGAGAAGAAGGCGATCACCGAGTTGACCACATCATGCTCGACCGGGCGCCCGCTGTAATGCACCGCCAGAATCCGGTGCGGGCTGTGCAGGCGCCGGATCTGGGTCTTCACCGCCTCGAACAGAATCAGGTAGCGAAACACCTTGACCGAGCAGGCGGTGGACGAGGTGCAGCCACCGATCAGCCCGATCACAAGAAGCAACACAAAGGCCAGATGCCCCCATTGCGTCACGTCTTCGGACAGGTACCCGGTGCCCGAAAAGATCGTTACCACGTTGAATGTAACCTCTCGCAGCGTGGGCCAGAACGCCGCCTCGTGGCGCGCCATGCGATAGATCACGATCACCGCGATGGCGTAGAGAATCCAGCGCAGATAGGCACGCACCTGCACATCTTGCCAGATCGGCGAAACCTGCCCCTGCGTCAGTTGCACGAAGCGGACGAAAGGCAGCGACGCAAGGACCATGAACACCGATGCCACCACTTCGGGCGCACCTTTGTAGACGCCAAAGCTTGCATCGTAGTTGGAAAAGCCGCCAGTGCTCATGGTGGTCAGCGAATGCAGGATGGCGTCAAAGGCAGTCATCCCCGCCGCGGCGTAGACGATGGCGCACAGCACCGTCAGCCCGACATAGATGCGCAGCATGGCGTTGGATATGTCGATCGCGCGCGGCAGGATCTTGCCCAGCGTGTCAAACCCTTCCGAGCGGAAATACTGCATGCCGCCGACCTTCATCACCGGCAGAAAGATCAGCGCCACGATCACGATGCCCAGCCCGCCCAGCCATTGCAGCATCGCGCGCCACAGGTTGGTGCCCCAAGGCAGCCCGTCGAGCGCGGGAAACGCGGTGGTGCCGGTGGTGGTCATGCCCGACATCGCCTCAAAATAGGCATCGACAAAGGAAACGTCCGGCGCACCGATCAGGAACGGTAGCGTGCCGAAGGCCGGCAGCACCAGCCACGCGCCCGAGGTCAGCAGAAAGCTCTCGCGCAATTGCAGCCCGCCCGCGATGTTGCTGCGTGTGCTGAGCGCAATCAGGCCGCCCGCGCCGGTGGTGATGATCGCGGCCTCTAGAAACGCCGCCCAGTTACCATCGCCCCGCTGCCAGTCAAGCGCCATCGGCACCAACATCAAGAGCCCCAGCACCGTTACGAGCAGGCCGAGGATATGCGAGACGGGGCGAAAATCGATCATGCGTCCTTGCTTGGCGCCGCCCGTGGGCGCTGTCAAGCGCCGCGCAATCTGCCGAATTGGTAAGAAGTTATGACAGGTTTGCGAATAGCGCTTGCGCCGCAGCGCAGCATCGCTAACCTTTCGGCGTCCTGCCCCCCCTGCCTGCCGGAGGCCCCCCGATGTTTCGCAAGATCCTGATCGCCAATCGTGGCGAAATCGCCATTCGCGTGATGCGCGCGGCAACCGAACTGGGCAAGAAAACGGTCGCGGTCTATGCCGAGGAAGACAAGCTGAGCTTGCACCGCTTCAAGGCCGATGAGGCCTACCGGATCGGCGAAGGGCTGGGCCCGGTGGCGGCCTATCTGAGCATTCCCGAAATTATCCGCGTGGCGCGCGCCTGCGGCGCTGACGCGATTCACCCCGGCTATGGCCTCTTGTCGGAAAACCCTGATTTTGTAGATGCTTGCGATGCAGCTGGCATTGCCTTCATCGGCCCCACCGCCGCCACCATGCGCGCACTTGGCGACAAGGCGAGCGCCCGGCGGGTGGCGATTGCGGCGGGAGTGCCGGTGGTGCCCGCCTCCGAAGTATTAACCGACGATATGGCAGCGGCACGCGATGCCGCCGAAACACTTGGCTACCCGCTGATGCTCAAGGCCAGCTGGGGCGGCGGCGGGCGCGGCATGCGCGCGATCCATTCACCCTTCGAGCTGGAAGAGAAAATCCGCGAGGGGCGGCGCGAAGCCGAGGCCGCCTTCGGCAACGGCGAAGGCTATCTGGAGCGGATGATCCTGCGCGCGCGCCATGTCGAGGTGCAGCTTCTGGGCGATGCGCAGGGCGGGCTTTACCACCTATATGAACGCGATTGCACCGTGCAGCGGCGCAACCAGAAGGTGGTTGAGCGCGCGCCCGCCCCCTACCTCAGCGATGCGCAGCGCGACGAGGTTTGCGGCCTCGCGCTCAAGATCGGCCGCGCGGTCGGCTACCGCAACGCCGGCACCGTCGAGTTTCTGATGGATATGGACGATGGGCGCTTTTACTTCATCGAGGTGAACCCGCGCGTACAGGTGGAACATACCGTCACCGAACAGGTCACTGGCATCGACATCGTGCAGGCGCAAATCCGCATTGCCGAAGGCGCCACCCTGGCCGAGGCAACCGGCGTGCCCGCGCAATCGGGGGTGCGCCTGTCAGGCCACGCGCTGCAATGCCGCGTCACCACCGAAGACCCGCAAAACAACTTCATCCCCGATTATGGCCGCATCACCGCCTACCGCAGCGCCACCGGCATGGGCATTCGGCTTGACGGCGGCACCGCCTATGCGGGCGGCGTGATCACGCGTTATTACGACAGCCTGCTGGTCAAGATTACCGCCTGGGCACAAACGCCCGAGCAGGCAATTGCGCGCATGGACCGCGCCTTGCGCGAGTTTCGGGTGCGCGGTGTTTCGACCAATATCGAGTTTGTCATCAACCTCTTGAAGCACCCGACATTCCTCGACAACACCTACACCACCAAGTTCATCGACACCACGCCCGGCCTGTTCGATTTCAAGAAGCGGCTTGACCGGGCCACGAAAATTCTCACCTACATCGCCGATATTTCGGTGAACGGGCACCCCGAAACCGCCGGGCGGCCGATGCCGCACGCACAGGCCCGCGCACCGCGCCCGCCCGAGGCCAAGGCCACCCCTGCCCCCGGCACGCGGCAATTGCTGGATGAAAAAGGCCCGCAGGCGGTGGCGGACTGGATAGCGGCGCAAACGCGGGTGCTGATCACCGACACCACCATGCGCGACGGCCACCAGAGCCTGCTGGCCACGCGCATGCGGTCAATCGACATGGTGCGCGCGGCCCCTGCCTATGCCGCGAACCTGCCCGGCCTCTTCTCGGTCGAATGCTGGGGCGGCGCCACCTTTGATGTCGCCTATCGCTTCTTGCAGGAATGCCCGTGGCAACGCCTGCGCGACATCCGCGCAGCGCTGCCCAATGTGATGACGCAAATGCTGCTGCGCGCCTCGAATGGCGTGGGCTACACCAATTACCCCGACAACGTGGTGCGCTTTTTCGTCGGCCAAGCAGCCAAGACCGGGATCGACGTGTTCCGGGTGTTCGACAGCCTGAACTGGGTCGAGAACATGCGCGTGGCGATGGATGCCGTACTTGAGGCGGAAAAGCTTTGCGAAGGCACGATTTGCTACACGGGCGACATTCTCAACCCCGACCGCGCCAAATATGACCTCGGCTATTACGTCCGCATGGGCCACGAATTGCGCGCGGCGGGTGCGCATGTGCTGGGGCTGAAGGATATGGCGGGGCTGCTGAAGCCCGCCGCCGCACGGGTGCTGGTGAAGGCACTGAAGGAAGACGTCGGCTTGCCGATCCACTTTCACACGCATGACACCTCGGGCATTTCGGCGGCCACGGTGCTTGCCGCAGCAGATGCCGGGGCGGATGCGGTCGACGCGGCGATGGATGCGTTTTCGGGCGGCACCTCGCAGCCCTGCCTTGGCTCGATCGTCGAGGCGCTGCGCCACACCGACCGCGACACAGGGCTGAACATTGCCGCGATTCGCGCGCTTTCCAACTATTGGGAGGCGGTGCGGGGCCAATATGCGGCGTTTGAAAGCGGCATTCCGGCGCCCGCCTCAGAGGTCTATCTGCACGAAATGCCGGGGGGCCAGTTTACCAACCTCAAGGCGCAGGCGCGCAGTCTGGGGCTGGAAGACCGCTGGCACGAGGTGGCGCAAGCTTACGCCGATGCCAACGCGATGTTCGGCGACATCGTCAAGGTTACGCCAAGCTCGAAGGTGGTGGGCGACATGGCGCTGATGATGGTGGCGCAGGGCCTCAGCCGCGCGCAGGTCGAAGACCCCGGCGTTGAGGTGGCGTTCCCCGACTCGGTGGTGGACATGCTGCGCGGCAACCTCGGGCAACCGCCCGGCGGCTGGCCGAAGGGCATTACCGCCAAGGTGCTGAAGGGCGAACCCCCCGCCACCACGCGCCCCGGCGAGGCGCTGGCGCCAGTTGATCTGGAAGCGGTGCGGGCCAAGGTTTCGCAAGAGCTGAACGGCTTTGCGGTGGATGACGAAGACCTCGCGGGCTACCTCATGTATCCACGGGTGTTTCTGGATTACATGGGCCGCCACCGGCTTTACGGGCCCGTGCGCGCGCTGCCAACCCCGACCTTTTTCTACGGCATGCAGCCCGGCGAAGAATTTGCCGCCGAAATCGACCCCGGCAAGACGCTGGAAATCCGCCTGCAAGCACTGGGCGAGACCAATGACGAAGGCGAGGCCAAGGTGTTTTTCGAACTCAACGGCCAGCCCCGCGTGATCCGGGTGGCGAACCGCGCGGTAAAAGCCGCCACCGCCGCGCGGCCCAAGGCGGCCGAGGGCGACGCGGCGCAGATCGGCGCGCCGATGCCGGGGGTGGTGGCCTCGGTTGCGGTGCACGTCGGGCAGAAGGTGAACGCGGGCGACATGCTCTTGACCATCGAGGCGATGAAGATGGAAACCGTTATCCATGCCGAGCGCGCGGGCGTGGTGAAGGCCGTGCATGTGGCGCCCGGCCAGCAAATCGACGCCAAGGATCTGTTGATCGAATTGGAAGCCTGAGGGGGCGCCACCAGCGGCGCCCCCCGGCAGGGTCAGCCGATCAGCGGGCTTTGCTTGCCATAGGTTTCCTCGTAATGCCGCTTCAGGCGCATCAGCGCGATGCGCAACACGATCTTGCCCGACCGCGCCGACCAGCCCAGCCGCTTTTCTGCGGCCTCAAGCCCTTCCAGAAAACAGCAGCAGCGCAGCGCCATGTCGCCAAGGCCGGGTCCAAGGTCGCGCAGGGCCGCCGCGACGCGTTCGCGCGCCCTTTCAGACCCGCCCGATTGGCCCGCGTCGGGCCGATACTGGCCACGCTCGCCCCCCGAAAGGAAACGTTCCCAGTTCTGCGCCACGCGGGGGCCAAGCTGCGCCAGCTCGAAATCTTCGCGCAACCGTTCACCCGCGTTGACCAGCTCTTGCGTCAGGAATGGTTCGCCATCCTTGTCGCGCCGCCGCGCCAGCACGCCAAGCGGGCTTTCGGCCAGATTGAGCCGCATCCGGCGCGAACCCTCACCCCCCGAACCGGGCAAATCGCGAGTTTCCCAGTCGCGGTGCTGGCCGGCAAACGGCATGCCAAAGCCCGCCTGCGCCTCGGCAAAGCCGCAGCTGCGGGCGTCATCGTCGGTTTCCAGCATCCGCCGCAGTGCGGCGCGCCCCGCCGACGTGATCTCATAGGTGGTGACGCGGCCGGTATGGGCAACCGCGATCCAGTCCTTCAGCGCGAAAGACTGCGCCACGTTGCGGTCAAGCACGGCGGTGCGAACGGTGCCCTTTAGCACCACAGCCTTGTCCATATCGGGGGCGACCACAAGCAGGGCGCCGGGTTCAGACAGTCTGCGCAGAATCCTGCGGCCTTCGCGCTGCAGGATGTCTTCGGAAGTGGCGGCGACGCTGTTGCGGATAGGTGCGCTCATGGCAGAGGATTCCTTTTGGAAGCAATGGTTGCGGGGCGGGCATCCTGCCGAATGGGCAAAGCGGGTAAGCGCCTCGTCGATCAGCGGGTCGTCGCGGCGCTGCTCGATACGGCGAAGGCGGCGCATCACGGTCGAGGCATGCACGCCTTCATCTCGCGCCAGTTGGCGGATCGGCACGCCGTCGCTGACGTGGCGCAGGTAAACCCGCGTGAACTCGGGTAGCCAGGCGGGCAGATCCGCTGAAGGCATGGCCAGGTTCGACATTTTCGCCTGAAATCCTTGGTTTGCAGGCCGAAGCCAATGTGGTTACTCAACCGTGGGTTGTATTTCTTACCCATTCGTTAACAAAACGCCCGGATTTGGATAATTGTTGCTAAATGATAAACAATCACCACGTCACCGTTCGCAGAATCGCGACAATGCGCAACACCCGCTCAGGTTGCGTTACGTTCAGCAGGAACCCCTGGGAAGGACCTGCCATGACCGATTTTACCAGTATTCTTGCAGAATTGCGCCGCCCCCGGCTTTTGATTCGTGCGGCGCGGCTGGGCCTGGCCGACTATAACCGGTCGCGCGACCTACGGCGCATTGTTCGCAGTACGGAAACAATAGCCCCGGAGCGCGCGGTTGCATATCTGATAGCCGCCGAGGCCGAGATGGAAGAGACCCGGCGCGCGGGCGCGGCGCAGTACAGCCTTGTGCGGCACATCGATGTGCTGATCGCGCTTCTGGCAGAGGCGCGGCTGCTTACCGGGCCGCGGCTCAGCGTGACTTGAACAGCCCGCCCAGAACGCCGCGCACCACGGCCTGCCCGGTCCTGGTGCCAAGCTGGCGCGCAAAACTCTTGCCAAAAGCCTCGGCGATGCTGTCAGACCGCGATGCGCGCGCGGCGGGCTTGGCTGGTTTTGCGGGCTTTGCCGCAGCAGCGCCCCCATAGCGCCGCGCGTTGGAAAACTCGCGCGCGCCAACCTCGGCCTCGACCGCCGCACCCGTTTCACGCGCGCCTTGCGCCGCCCGCGCCGCCAGACGCTCATAGGCCGAATCGCGGTCGATGGTGCGGTCGTATTTTGCCGCCAGAGGCGACGCGCGCAAGATCAGGTCGCGCTCGGCCGCGGTGATCGGGCCAAGGCGGCTCATCGGGGGGCGCACCAGCGTGCGCTCGACCATGCCCGGCGCGCCCTTGGCTTGCAGGAACGAGGTGACGGCCTCGCCGGTGCCCACCTCCTTGATTGCAAGTTCGGTGTCAAACCGCGGGTTGGCGCGGTAATTTTCGGCGGCGCGGCGCAGGTCTCTCTGGTCGCGCGCGGTAAAGGCGCGCAGCGCGTGTTGCACCCGGTTGCCAAGCTGGCCCAGCACCGTGTCGGGCACATCGGTCGGGTTCTGGGTGATGAAATAGACCCCAACACCCTTGGAGCGGATCAGCCGCGCAACCTGTTCCACCTTTGAAATCAGCGCCTTGGGCGCATCATCAAACAGCAGATGCGCCTCATCGAAGAAGAACACGAGGCGCGGCTTTTCCGGGTCTCCGACCTCGGGCAGTTCCTCGAACAGTTCCGACAGAAGCCAGAGCAGGAAGGTTGCATAGAGCCGGGGCGAGGCCATCAATTTGTCGGCGGCCAGAATGTTGACCCGGCCCCGGCCATCGGGCGCGGTTGCCATCAGGTCGGCCAGATCGAGCGCGGGTTCGCCGAACAGCCTTGCCCCGCCCTGATTTTCAAGCACCAGCAACTGGCGCTGGATCGCGCCGATGGTCGCAGGTGCAACATTGCCATAGCGCAGGCCGATTTCGGCGGCGTTCTGGCCGATGAAGACCAGCATCGCCTGCAGGTCTTTCAGATCGAGCAGCGGCAAGGCCTCTTCATCGGCCAGCCGAAAGGCAATGTTCAGCACCCCTTCTTGCGCCTCGCTCAGGTCCATCAGTCGCGACAGCAAGAGCGGCCCCATTTCGCTGACCGTGGTGCGCACCGGGTGGCCCTGTTCACCGAACATATCCCAGAAGGTCACGGGAAAATCGCGGTAGGCAAGCTCGAATCCGATCGTCGCGGCGCGTTTTGCAAAAGCCTCGTGCAGCTTGCCGTCGGCCACGCCCGGCATGGCCAGCCCCGCAAGATCGCCCTTCACGTCGGCCAGAAACACCGGCACCCCGGCGCTCGAAAAGCCCTCGGCCAGCACTTGCAGCGTGACGGTCTTGCCGGTGCCGGTGGCGCCCGCAATCAGCCCGTGGCGGTTGCCATATTTCAACAAAAGCTCTTGCGGCACCCCATAGCCTTCACCACCGCCACCAACAAAAATGCCGTTTTCCGTCAACACTGCGCCAGCTCCCTGCAAACCACCCGGCGCCACAATACAATGTTAACCAACATGTGCCAGTGTTCCCTCAATCCGCGCCTCAGTCCTCTCGCGCGGGTTACTTCCTCCCTGTCAGACTGGCCGCGCCATCGGGGCGCGGCCTTCTTTTTTCGGCGTTCCGCCCAAGGTTGCAACGCCGATTCTTGACTGTTGACGGAAACATTCCGGCGCATTAGTTTTCGGCTCAATGAAAGTCGGCCAGTCCGACGGGGAGAAACTGTTGGAAGGGGTTCCCTTGTGGGGGCCCCTTTTTCACGCGCGGCGCGGGACCGGGGCACATTCACGCGAACGTGGCAGTTTTCCGCCAGCCGCCGCGGCCCCTGTGGCATCTTCGCCGCTGACACCTGCGGCCCGCCGTGCTAATCCGGCGCCATACCGCAAATTTCAGGATGGAACCCATGGCAGATTTCTTCAGACCCCTTGCGCTCGCGCTGGCACTGGGCATTGCAGCCCCGGCTTTGGCGCAAGACGCGGCCGCACCCGCCGCGACGGCGGATGCCGAAGTGGCCTCCGAGACCGCAATCGGCGAAACCTACGTCGCCTCGACCCATGGCAAATGGGAGATGCAGTGCATCCGCACTGAAGACGGCTTCGACCCCTGCCAGCTTTATCAATTGCTCGCCGACGCCGATGGCAACGCGGTCGCCGAAATCAGCCTGTTCGCGCTACCTCCGGGGCAACCCGCCGCAGCCGGGGCGACCATCGTGGCACCGCTGGAAACGCTGCTCTCGCAGATGGTTTCGATCTCATTCGACGGGGGCGAGCCGCGCCGCTATCCGTTCACCTTCTGCACCTCGATCGGCTGCGTCTCGCGCGCCGGGCTGAGCGCCGATGACATCCAGAAGATGAAGGCCGGCACGACCGCGACAATGTCGCTGGTGCCGATGGTGGCGCCCGACCAGACCGTTGATGTGCTGATTTCGCTCGCCGGTTTCACCGCTGGCTATGAGGCGGTCAACGCCGCCAACGCCGCTTCGGATGCTGCGGCAGCGGCTGCGGCAGCAGCTACCCCGGCGGCCCCCGCCGACGCGCCGACGCCGCGTCCCTGATTGGGGCCGCTGATTGGGGCACACCCGAAATGATCAGGCGCCGCCCCAAGGGCGGCGCCTTGATTTTGGGTCAGACCCGCGCCAGCGCCAGCACCGCATTAAGCCCGCCAAAGCCGAAGGCGTTCGAGAGGACCACATCGACCCGCGCGGCCCGTGCCTCGTTCGGCACGACGTCAAGCGCGCAGTCAGGGTCGGGCACGCGGTAGCCGATGGTTGGCGCAATCACCCCTTCCGACAGCGCCATCAGGCAGGCCAGCAGTTCCACTGCGCCTGTGGCGCCAATCAGGTGGCCGTGCATCGACTTGGTGGATGAGATCATCAGCCGGTCGGCATGCGCGCCAAAAACCTGCCGCACGGCGGCGCATTCGGTGCGGTCATTGGCAGCTGTGCCGGTGCCATGGGCGTTGATGTAGCCCACGGCCTCGGGCGCAAGGCGCGCATCGCGCAGCGCGCCCGCCATGGCGCGCGCCGCCCCCTCGACCGAAGGCATCACCATGTCGGCGGCATCGGCGCCCATCGAAAAGCCCACCACCTCGGCCAGCATCACGGCGCCGCGCGCCCGCGCGTGGTCGTAATCTTCAAACACGAAGACGGCGGCGCCCTCGCCTTGCACCAGCCCGTTGCGGTCGGCGCTGAAGGGGCGGCAGCCATCGGATGACATCACCCGCAGCCCTTCCCACGCCTTGATGCCGCCAAAGCACAGCATCGCCTCGGCACCACCCGCCAGCATCACCGGCGCGGCGCCCGAGCGCACCATTTGAAACGCAAGCCCCATCGCGTGGTTCGAGCCCGCGCAGGCGGTGGCAACCGAGAACGAGGGGCCTTGCAGGCCAAAAGCCATGCCCACAAGACTGGCGGCGGCATTGTGCATCAGGCGCGGCACGGTGAACGGGTGCACGCGGTTCTTGCCCTCGGCATAGACCGCACGGTAGGCATCATCCGAGGTGGTCAGCCCACCGCCTGCGGTGCCGATCACCACGCCCGCGCGGGCCGCCAGCGCGCCGTCAAACGCCAGCCCCGATTGCGCCACGGCCTGACGTGCCGCGACCAGCGCAAATTGCGCGAAGCGGTCGGCAAAGCCCAATTC
Organism: Paracoccaceae bacterium; assembly: GCA_019429405.1. GTDB lineage: Bacteria > Pseudomonadota > Alphaproteobacteria > Rhodobacterales > Rhodobacteraceae > UBA6213. Next base: position 11,579 of record JAHYIZ010000002.1, on the reverse strand, counting down.
GGCGCGGCTCAGATGGTCTTCGGGCCGAAAGCCTTGCACCTGCGCCCCGATCTGCACCGAAAGCCGATCGCTGTCGCGAAACGCCATCGGCCCGATCGCGCAGCGCCCCGCCTGCATTGCCGCCCAGGTTTCGGTAACAGTTGCGCCGAGCGGGTTGATACTGCCCGCCCCGGTAATGACAACCCGGCCCACCGCGTCAGGCCTTGGCCGCCACAAGCGCCTCGACACCCGCGATCACGGCGGCAACAGACGAGATGTCAAAATCGGCCTCATCCGGCTCGTTCGCGTTATAAGGAACCGAAACGTCGAATTTTTCCTCGATGGCAAAGAGCGCCTCGACCAGCACGAGGCTGTCAAACCCCAGCTCGTCCAGCGTCATGTCAAGCCGCACCTCGGATGGGTCGAGCATCGCCTGCCGGGCGATGATGGTAATGATTTCGTCCGCAACTGCACTGGTCATGAATGCCTCCGTTCAATCCTTGTCGCGCGTTCTTTTAGCAGCTTCGCGCAACTCTGCCACCTGCGCGAATAGTCGCCCCAGGCGGCGCATGTGCTTCCAGGCCTCGATCTGCTGATCCATCCGGATCGCCGGGGCGCCAAACATGGCGCGCCCGGCCGGGGCGTTCGACATGATGATGGTGCCTGCCCCCGCCACCACATCATCGCCCACCGAGATGTTGTCGCTTATGCCGGCCTTGCCACCCAGCACCACCCTGTCGCCCAAGCGCGCCGAGCCGCCGATTGCCACCTGCCCGCACAACAGACAATCACGCCCGATCTGCGCGTTGTGGCCAACTTGCACGAGGTTGTCGATCTTGGTGCCAGAGCCAACCGAAGTGGCGCGCACCGTGCCACGATCAATCGCCGAATTTGCCCCCACTTCAACATCGTCGCCAATGACCACGCCACCGAGGCTGTGAATGCGCGCCCAGGCCTGGGGCCGCAGCGCGCTGCGCTGCCCCAGCGTTTCGCGCACCTCTTCGACGCCCGATTTCTCAGGCGTCACAAACGAAAACCCGTCGCCGCCGATCACCGCGCCCGATTGGCAGATGAAACGCGCGCCAATTTCGACGCGGGCGCAGATGGTCACGCGCGCGTGCAGCAAGGCGTCGGGGCCGATCACGCTGCCCTCGGCAATGCTGGTGTATGCGCCAATGCGCGCGCCTGGGCCAACGCGCACACCCCGCCCTATCACCACGAACGGCCCGATGGCCGCCCCTTCACCAATCACCGCGCTGGGGTCGATCACCGCGCCGGGGTGGATACCGGGGGCAATTTCGGGGCCGGGGTCAAACAGGCGGCTGATGCCTGCCATGGCGTGGCGCGGGCGCTCGGCCAGAATCGCCGCGGCGAGGCCAAGCCCGCGCCAGTCTGCACCCGCCCAGAGCAAGGCGGCCCGCGCCTGCCCTCGCGCCAGATCCTCGGCATATTTCGGGCTGCCTGCAAACGCCAGATCGCCGGGCACCGCAAGCGCCGGCTCGGCCACGCCGGTGATCGCCAAAGCGGTCTCACCCTCGGCGGCAAGCCCAAGCGCGCGGGCAATCGAAGCAACTGTATGTTCCATTGCAGGCCCCGGATCGTGCGGCCGGGGCACCCCTGCCCCGCCACTTCCGGTTCCGGTTTAGCTCTGCCACGAAGGCAGCGCCACCCCGGCGTTTTGCAGCGCCTGATAAATCGCCTGATCGCGGCCATAGATATCGCGGCGAAACTCGGTGCGGCCTTTGGCGTTGGGCCATGCGGTGAAGTAGACCAGATGCACCGGCACCCGCTGTTCAAGCGGCAACGTCGATTCCTGACCGGTGCGCAGATAGCTTGCAAACAGACCCTTTGGGTCGCTGCTTTGACGCGCCAGCAGCGTGTAGGCAAAATCGAACGGCTGCTGCAAACGGATGCAGCCATGCGAAAACGCCCGCGTTTCGCGTGCAAACAGCGATTTTGACGGGGTATCGTGCAGATAGATGTTGTGCGGGTTCGGGAACATGAATTTCACCAACCCCAGTGCATTGCTGTTTGACGGCGCCTGCTTCATGTCGAAGGGAAAGGTGTTGCCGTTGAACTGGGTGAAATCAAGGCCATCACGCGGGATCACCCGACCGCTGCCGTCGATCAGTTGCAGGTAGGAAACCGCGTTCGGGTCGGCCTGCAACATCGGCAGGTATTCCTTGACGGTGATCGAGCGCGGCACATACCAGCTCGGGTTGATCACCAGATGTTCCATGAAATCTGAAAACTCGGGCGTGCGCGTGTCTTTCAGGTTCTGACCGACCACGGTGACGGTCTCGAACGTGACCTTGCCATCGTCAACGATCTTGGCGTGGTAATCGGGAATGTTCACCCAGACGTAGCGCTGGCCCCATTCGGTGCCGTGCATCCAGCGCAGCCGCTCCATCGCAACGACGATTGCGCGCAGGCGCTCTTCGGGCGCCCGGTTGATTTCACGCAAGGTCGTCTCGCCGGCTACGCCATCAGCCAGCAGGCCGTTGTCGAGCTGGAACATCTGCACCGCCTGCTGCATTGGCAGATCATAGCTCGCCGAGGCCGAGCGCCCCAGATAGCCAAGCCCGATCAGCCGGTCACGCAGTGCGATCACGCGCGGGCCCGACGCCCCCGGCTCGATCTTGCCCTGAACCGCCACTTGCGGCCCCCAGCTGCCGCGCGCCATCGCGGCCTCGATATCGAACTTGGCGCGCATCAGCTGGCCGTATTCAGGCATCTGCGGCGGCAGCGCGCGCAGCACCGCTGCCGGATCGCCCGCCGCGAAGGCTTCGAGAATCGCGAGCCGGTCTTGCCGCGCGGGCTTGCGCACCATGCCCTGTTCAATGGCGGCGGGGTTGGCGACAACGCCAACCTGCACATCGCGCGCATAGCTCAGCAGCGCCACCGACATTGCAGCCTCCAGCCGCGCGCGGTCGCGTTCGGTGTGCAGCGTGCCAAAACGCACGGCCAGTGCCTCGGCGCCATAACGGGCAGCGGGCAGCCCATGCGAAGGTGCCGCGGCAAGGGCCGCGAAAAGCGCGGCACGGCGCTCAGCATCGGCGCCGGTGGTCCAGATCGGCGCATAGCCGCGGTTGCCGTAGAACTCGGCCAGCGCGGGGTCGGCCGAGGCGGCTTCGGCCAAAGATTGCCCAAACCCGGAAAGCTGCGCTGTGGCAGGCGCTGCCGCAAAACCGACAACGACGAACATGGCGGCGAAAAGCCGTGCCCAGATCCAGCGCTGACCCGCCGCCCGCATCGCTTCCAACATGCCGCCTACCCCTCAAATCGCCCGAAACAGTCTCGGGAATCTCTGACAAAATGCCGCATCTGTCCACCCCAGGGCACACACAATGCCGTGCATTTGCAGGCTTTGGCGCGGTCAGTGCGCAGCCAGATGCGCGAAAGCCACACCTTGCGCCATTCGGCAAAAACCAGCCGATCGCACTTGGATTTTCCCAGATGCGACAAATGCGAGGTTGGAAGGCGAATCACTTTGTGCCATAAAGTTTTGGTGGTTGAGTGTGAACGATCAGTTAAGCCGTTGGCAAATACGGCAAAATACGGGACAGGCGACGCGAAATGAACACAGCGGCATTCTCAAGGCGCGGCCTTCTTGGCGCCTTCGCGGCAACAATGGTTGTCGCAGCTCCGACGTCCAGCAAGGCTTTCGGCTTTCTCAGGGGCGCAGGTGACATCCGCCGCATCCGCATGTTTTCGGGCCGAACCGGTGAATCGATTGACATGGTTTACTGGGTCGAGGGCGAGTATATCAAGGAAGCGATGGCCGAGATCAGCCGCTTCATGCGCGATGTGCGCAACAATCAGGTCATCAGCATTGACCCGCGCACGATCGACATTGCCGCCGCGTCGCATCGCCTGATGGAAGCCTCGGCTCCTTACAACATGCTTTCAGGCTACCGCTCGCAAGCCACCAATGACGCCATGCGCAAGGTCTCGCGCGGGGTTGCAAAAAACTCGCTGCATATTCAGGGCCAGGCGGCAGACATGCGGCTTGAGGGCCGCTCGGTCTCGCAAATCTACCGCGCTGCGGCCTCGTGCAACGCGGGCGGCGTCGGCAAATATTCCGGCTCGAACTTCGTGCATATGGATTGCGGCCCGATCCGCACCTGGGGCGCCTGAGCCACCCAAACCGCCGAATCTGCAAGGCGCCGCTCTCGCGGCGCTTTTTCGTTTTCGCGCCGGGTTTTCGGGGCTAGCGCGTGTTTTTCTTGCACAAAATTGTCACGATTTACGCTAAGCTGACGCGCGGATGCAGCGCCATTGCGCGCCGCCAAGCGGGAGACAGCACATGGATTTCAGCATTTCACGCGGGCTTGGCCTGATGCGGCAGACGGCGCCTTTTGTGCTGTTCCGCATGGTCGTCTATTTCGCCATTACCGCCGCCTATATCCTCGCCACCGGCACCGGTGCGGGTATCGGTTGGGGCATCGGCGGTTTTGGCGATGAGGAATTTCGGGCCTCCTCCACGTTCTGGGGCGGCGCCATCGGCTTTGGTGCGGTCGCCGGGGTGCTCTTCTTCCTGCGCGACTATCTGCTCTATGTCGTCAAGGCAGGCCATATCGCGGTGATGGTCGAGCTGTTGCAGGGCGGCACCCTGCCGCAGGGGCGCGGCCAGATCGAACACGCACGCGCCGTGGTGACCGAGCGTTTCGGGCAGGCCTCGGCGCTGTTCCTGCTCGACCGTCTGATCAAGGGCGTGCTGGGCGCCATCACCGGGCTGGTGCAAGGGTTGCTGACGATTCTTCCGATACCGGGGTTGAACAAGATCATGGGGCTGGTGCGCGCCTATCTGCGGGTCGCGGTGGGGCTGCTGGACGAAGTGATGCTGGCGCATGCGATCCGCACCCGGTCCGACAACCCCTATGCCAGTGCGCGCGAGGCGCTGGTGCTTTATGGCCAGAACGCCAAGCCGATCATGATCAACGCGGTCTGGCTGACGGCCATTGTCTATGTGCTGTCGTTCGTGGTGTTTCTGGTGATGCTCGCCCCCGCTGCGGCGGTGGTCTACCTGATGCCGGGCACACTGGCGGCGGGCGGCGTGGTCTTCGCGCTGCTGTTTGCCTGGGCAGCCAAGGCGGCGCTGATTGAACCTTTCGCCATTGCCTGCATGTTGCAGGTGTTTTTCAAGGTGACCGAAGGCCAGACCCCCAACCCGGAATGGGAAGCCAAGCTGACCAGCGTCTCGGCCAAGTTTCGCACCATGGGCGAAAAAGCCGCGGCATGGGTGGGGGTGAAGCCGGCGGCCCCCCCCGCCGCATGAGGCAAGCCCCCCCGAGAGGTTCCAACCGACGGGGGACCCGTGCCTATTGCGCCGCCTGCGTCAGATAGGCCACCACGGCCGCAAGCTGGTCTGCGGTCAGCGTAATCCCGGCCATCCCGTCAACCGACATGATCGCCATGTGCACATCACCTGCTTTCCGTCCGGCAAGGTTCGGCGCCACCAGCACGGTCGCGTCATGGCCATGGCATTCCTTACAACCGAGACCATTCGCACCGGATTCGAATATCTCTTTACCGAGCGTCGCGAGCTGAATGTAAGTCGGTGAGACGCTTGCGGGGGTGCCCCCCGCCGCCGGCGCGATCGAGACCACGGTCGCGGTGCCGATGCTCACCAGATAGGCCGATACGGCGGCAATCTGGTCTTCGGTCAGGGCCAGCGATTGCATCACGGCATTATCGGCCAGTGCCGCGTGAACCGTCGCCGCATCCTGACCGGCAATCGCGCCGCCCACGACCCCCGTCGGGTCTTCGCCGTGGCAGGCCGCGCAAGGAATACCGTCGACACCGGCCTCGAAGATCGCCTTGCCCTTGGCCACAAGCGCAGCATCGGGCGCGGTCTGCGCCCACCCCGGCGCCGAGGCCGCAAGCACCACGGCGGCAAGTGCCACGGCCGAATTCCTCAGGAAGTGCAGTTTCATGACGTCCTCCTTGTATGAGGGCACAAAGGCCTTTTGCCCACCCGCCACGGCCCCAGCCTGGTGGCGTGGCAAGGGCAGACCGAGCCGCCCCACGCGGCAACAATGGGCATTGCCGGGGATGGCGGCATTGATCCCCGTCAATAATAAATATCTTTAATGCATCATAGTTTCGTGATCGGCTTGACCGGGGATTCGAGGTCGTCTTGCCGGGCAGTCTCGCACCAGACCGCCAGACGAATGGCACCATTGATGCAGATCAAGGAAGCACGGGCGCATCGGCGTAGGGTCCCTCAAGGCCAAAGGCGGGGGGGGAAGGGAATGACCGACCACAACGACGCGGGTGCAGCCGGTGCGACAGCCGCGCCCCAGGCGGGCGCAAACCCTTATGACGACATCCGATCAAAGGGTTTCCCGATCCTGACGCGCACCAATTTTTCGGATGTCACCTTTCTGCTGGAGGTCGAGCACCCGGCGATGGCGCGCGCCGCCAAGCCCGGCCAGTTCGTGATCGTGATTCTCGATGAGCACGGCGAGCGGGTGCCGCTGACCATCGCCGACTTCGACCGCGACCGCGGCACGGTGACGCTGGTGGTGCAGGCGGTGGGCAAATCGACCCGCCAGATGCAGGCGACGTTGCACGCGGGGGGCACGCTTTACGGCCTTGTCGGGCCAATGGGGGTGCCGAGCCATACTTCAAGCGCAAAAAAGGTGGTCTGCGTCGGCGGCGGCCTTGGCGTGGCGCCGGTCTACCCGCAGGCGCGCGCCTTCAAGGAAGCGGGCGCCTATGTCATCGGCGTGGTCGGCTTTCGCAACAAGGATCTGGTCTTCTGGGAGGAAAAGTTCCGCGCCGTCTGCGACGAGTTCATCATCTGCACCGATGATGGCTCGGTCGGCATCAAGGGCCTGGTGACGCTGGGCATCGAAAAGGCGCTAGGTGAACATGTCGATGTTGACGAGGTGGTGGTGATCGGCCCGCCGATCATGATGAAGGGCTGCGTTGAAACCACCCGCCCCTACAAAGTGAAAACCATGGTCAGCCTGAACCCGATCATGGTTGACGGCACCGGCATGTGCGGCGGGTGCCGCGTCAAGGTCGATGACCGCATCCGCTTTGCCTGCGTTGATGGCCCCGATTTCGATGGCCACAAGGTCGATTTCAACGACCTGATGCTGCGGCTCAAGCGTTACAAGGCGCAAGAGCGCGACGCGCTGGAACGCTACGATGAAAATTGCCGCCGCCTGCAAGTGCCGCAAGATGCCGGGGGGGTGCGCTGATGGCCCGCAAGACGATCCGTTCGATTCCGCAACTGCGCGCGCATATGCCGGTGCAGGAGGCCGAGGTTCGCGCCCACAACTTTGACGAGGTGGCGCTCGGCTTCGATCTCGACAACGCGCTGGTGGAATGTGAGCGCTGTCTGGTCTGCCCGCAGCCCGCCTGCATCGAGGGCTGCCCGGTCAATATCGACATTCCGGGCTTCATCACCCGGATGATCAAGCACGATTACCGCGCCGCCTATGACCTGTTGACCGACAGCACCCTGCTGCCCGCCGTCTGCGGCCGCGTCTGCCCGCAAGAGGATCAGTGCGAAGGTGTCTGCCCGGTCGGCGCGGGCGGCACGCTCGAACCCGTCGCCATCGGGCGGCTGGAACGCTGGCTGGGCGACAAGGCAATTGCCGAAGGCTGGCGCAAGGTCAGCCATATCGAGCGCCAGCCCTTCCGCGTGGGCATCGTCGGGTCTGGCCCCGCCGGCATGGCCTGCGCGGCAGACCTCGCCAAGGCGGGTTGCAGGGTCACCATCTTTGAGGCGCTGCACGAACCGGGCGGGGTGCTGCGCTACGGCATCCCTGAATTCCGCCTGCCCAACTCGGTCGTCGATGCCGAAATCGGCGCGATCGAGGCGCTGGGCGTGGAAATCAAGTGCAACACACTGGTCGGGCGCCTGTTCACCATTGAACAGATGCTGGGCGAGATGGGCTATGACGCGGTGTTCATCGGCACCGGCGCAGGCTCGCCCCGCTTCATGGACCTGCCGGGCGAGGGGCTGAACGGTGTGCTTTCGGCCAACGAATTGCTGACCCGCTGCAACCTGATGCGGGCCGGGCAGTTCCCGGCCTATGACACGCCTCTGGGGCTTGGCAAGCGGGTGGCGGTAATCGGCGCGGGCAACACCGCGATGGATGCGATGCGGGTGTCGCTGCGGCTGGGCGCCGAGCAGGTGAACTGCATCTACAGGCGCACCGAAACCGAATGCCCGGCGCGCAAGGAAGAACTGCACCACGCCGAAGAAGAGGGCATCGAGTTTCACTGGCTGACCAACCCGGTGGAAATCCTTGGCGATGAAAATGGCAACGTGCGCGCGCTGCGCTGCGTACGCATGGAGCTGGGCGCGCCCGATGACAGCGGCCGGCGCAGCCCGGTGGTGATACCGGGCAGCGAGTTCGACTTTGAGGCCGATACCGTGGTCTATGCCATCGGCACCTCGCCAAACCCGATCCTCGGGCAAACCTCGAAGCTGAAGCTCGACAAGCGTGGCTATATCCAGTGCGACGACACGCTCGCCACCTCGCTGGCGGGCGTCTATGCCGGGGGCGACATCGTTACCGGCGCCGCCACGGTCATTCTGGCGATGGGTGCCGGGCGCAAGGCGGCGGCAAGCATCAAGGATTACCTCGGCATCCGCGATTCGGCCCGTGTCTACGCGCCAGAGCCGGCAGGGCTAGAGGGCAGCCTGTTCGGCATCGATCTGGCGGAACGCAACTTCACGCATGTGCGACTGATCTAGGGAGGCGGTCAAACCATGGGCAACACAGCCGGACAGGCAGTCATCGAACAGCAATCGCGTGCGCCACAACCGCGCCCGGCACTGGTTGTGAACGAGCATATCATCGAGATCATCTCGGACTCGGGCGAAGGCGCACAGCGCTGCGGCCAGAGCTTTGGCGCCATCGCGGCGCGGTCGGGCAATGGCATCTGGACGGTGGAGATCATCCCCGCCGAAATTCAGCCCCCCCACCGGTCGGTCGCGGGCGCCAGCGGTAACCGGGTGCGCTTTGCCACCGGGCCGGTCAGCAACGGCGGCAACGAGGCCGATCTGGTGGTCGCCTTCAACGAACAGGTGCTGCTAAGCCGCCTGAATGCGGGCGAGATCAAACCCGGCGGCATCATATTGATGGAAAGCAAGTGGCGCACCGACCGCAACGCGGGCATCGCGGCCTCTTACGCGCGCGTTCTCGACGATGTCCGCGCGCGTGGCTTTCGCGTTTATGAAGTGCCGATGGAGGTGGAATGCCTGAAACTCGTGCCCGATCCGCGCAAGGGCAAGAACATGTTCGTGCTCGGCATGCTCTGCGGCATCTACTGCCTTGACGAAGAGCTGGCGCGGGCCCAGGTGGCGCGGATTTTCGGCAAGAAAGACCAGAAGATCATCGACGCCAACATCGAACTGCTGAACGCCGGGCGCGCCTGGGCCGAAGCCAACCTCGATTTGCGCTTTTCGGTGCCCGCCAAGCGCTCGTCGCAGACCCAGGTGGTGATGAACGGCAATTCGGCGCTGGCGCTGGGCGTGGTCGCCTCGGGCATGGAAGTGTGCGCGATGTACCCCATCACGCCCGCCACCTCGACCTCGCATTACCTGAGCAACCTCTTTGAGAAGGTCGGCTGCGTCGTGCATCAGGCCGAAGACGAGATCGCCGCCTGCGCCTTTGCAATTGGCGCAAGCTACGCGGGCAAATGCGCGGTCACGGTCACATCCGGCCCCGGCCTCTCGCTGAAACAAGAGGCGCTGGGGCTGGCGGTGATGGCCGAGATCCCGCTGGTGCTGATCAACGTGCAGCGCGGCGGGCCTTCAACCGGGCTGCCCACCAAGGTGGAACAGGGCGACCTGATGGCCTCGATCTACGGTGGCCATGGCGACGCGCCCAAGGTGGTGATGGCGGTCTCGACCATTGAAGACTGCTTTTATTCTGTCATCACCGCGCGCAAGATCGCCGAGACCTTCAACATGGTCGTCATGATCCTGTCGGACGCGAGCCTTGCCACCGCGCAGCAACCCTTTGCCCGGCCCGAGTTCAGTGAAGACTGGCTGGCCCCGCCGGTGAACCAGAGTGCGGTGCCCGAAGATGCAAGGCCCTATGACTGGGACCCGCGCACCGGCATTGCCACACGCTTCATCCCCGGTCAGCCCAATGGCATGCATTGCCTGACCGGGCTTGCGCATGACCGCGACAGCCACGTTGCCTATGACCCCGAGATCAACGAAGAGGGCTTGCTCAACCGCTCGCGCAAGCTGGCGGCGCTGCAAACCACGCTTCGCCTGCCGCCGCTCTGCGGTGGCGAGAGCGGCGAGATGTTGCTGCTGGGCTGGGGCAGCACGCTGGGCGCGATCGAAGAGGCGGTGGGCATCTTGCGCGCCGAGGGGCTGGCGGTTTCGTCGTTGCACCTGAAGTTCCTGCAACCGATGGCATCGGGCATTGGCGAGGTGATGAAGCGCTTTACCCATGTGATGAGCATCGAGAACAACTGGAACGACCCGCTTTCAGACCCGCTCATCACGCCAGAAAACCGCCGCTATTCGCATCTCGCGCTGCTTTTGCGCTCGCGCTACCTCGTAGACATTGATTGCTGGGGCAACGCGCGCGGGCAACCGCTGAAACCCGCCGCCATCGTCGCCGCCGTGCGCGCCAAACTGGGAAAGGAATGATCCGATGACCGAGAACCTTTCCCAATGCATGATGCGCATGGTCGAGACCGATTATGTGCTGTCGGATTACCAAAGCGACATCACGCCGCGCTGGTGCGCGGGCTGCGGCGATACCGCCATTCTGACCGCCATGCAGCGGCTTTGCCGCGATGAGCAACTGGCACCCGAAAAGACCGTCTGCGTTTCGGGCATCGGCTGTTCCAGCCGCCTGCCGCATTACATGAACGCCTACGGCTTTCACGGCATCCACGGGCGCGCGCTGCCGATTGCCGAAGGCGTCAAGATCCGCCGCCCCGACCTGAATGTGTTCGTCACCACCGGCGACGGCGATTGTTGCAGCATCGGCGCCGCGCACTGGATTCACGCGATCCGCTACAACATGAACATGACCATGTTGTTGCACGACAACCAGATTTACGGGCTGACCAAAAAGCAGGCCTCGCCGACCTCTCCCATCGGCCAGAAAAGCAACACGACGCCCTTTGGCTCGGTGCTCTTGCCGATCAACCCGCTTACGGTCACGCTCGGGGTCGCCAACGTCTCGTTCGTGGCGCAGGCGGTCGACTGGATCCCCGATCTGCTCTACGACATCCTGAAAAAGGCCTATCACCACCGCGGCCTTTCCTTCGTGCGCATCTTGCAACGCTGCCCCGAGTTCATGGACCATCGGTTCGATGATTTCGTGCGCGACCCGTCGAAGATGCGCATTCTTACCCATGGCAACGGCCTGCGGCTCAGCCCAGAGGTCTCGCGCGTTTACAAGAACCAGGAAACCCACGACCCGCTCGACATGGGCCGCGCGCTGGCGATTGCGGCGATTGCCGACGAAATTCCGGTAGGGATTCTCTACAACGACCCCTCGGTGCCCTGTTACGACGATCTGCGCGCGGGCGAGCGGCCCTCAACCCCGGCGCTGGTCGAAACCGTGCTGCGCGAAGAGTTCGACAAGGTCACGATCTGGCCC
>JAHYIZ010000012.1 GCA_019429405.1 Paracoccaceae bacterium | reverse complement strand
ACGCAAGCCTCAAGCTCGATACGGTCTGATGAGGAAAGAAAGCCGGGGCGGATCATAGGCGTAGCTGAATCGTTCCAAGCCCAGACGTCAAGTCACCAAATTCGGCTTCCGCAGGACTCGCAGTATAGTAATGGTCCCAAGAGAGCTCAACTCGAGGTGGCATACCCACCGCGATACCTGAGGCTGCCTGCTTGGGGCGGGGTGGGGGCCAGCTAACGGGCGGACTGTCCGCAAATTAGTAGGGCGCTGGCGATTTAGTAGGGCAATAGTATGGAAGTGGGGTGAGGCACCATGCGGCGAGTTGCGACCGCATCCACCTACGCGTCCCGAAAAAGACGAATTAGTCCAACGAGTTGTGACAGTAGGTGCAACGGCGTAGGCAGTGGTGCAACCTCATGAAACGAAATAGAAAAACAATTCGCAATGATGGGGTCGGGGGTTCGAGTCCCTTCAGCGGCACCAATTCACCCGATTGCGCCGGAAGCGGCACCTGCGGCCAGCTAGACGGCCTCTGGCCAGATCTGGTGGCGCGCGGAATTACCGGGGCGTTGAGCTAGCTCTGCTTACGGCGCCATAGCCGCGCGAGGGCGCGCCTGACCGGACTGCGCCAGCGGCTGCCGGGGCGCAGGAAGCGGTCGCAAAAAATGCCCCAGATCGCGCCCGCAAGGACTTGCCAGATGTTATGCGCCCCCGCCTCGATGCGCGAGGCCCCGGTAAAGGCGGCTGCCAAAATCACGACGGTCTTGGCAACGGGGTTACCTGTGATGCAGCTTTGCACCAGCGCGCTTGCGCCAAAAGCCGCAGTCGCCGTATGCCCGGATGGGAAACCCTTCAATCCACCATTCGGGCGGTGGTTGATTTCGGCATCGCCCAAAGCAATTTTGGTGCCGTGCAGCCCGACGAACATGACCACATATCGCCCGAGGTATTGGCCCACCTCGCCATTGAGCGCAGAGCAGCCAATCGCCAGAATCGGCAGCGCGATTTGCAGATTGTCGCCGTAGCGCTCAACGCTGCGCGGTGTGGCCGCGACCACCAGCGCCAACGCGACCATGATGATTGCCACACGTGAGCGCATGGAAAGGCGGCGGGCGGCGGCAAGCATGAATGACTCCGGCACAATTGGCAGTACCGCTCTCTAGCCGCCGGCAGAGCGCTGGTAAACCTTCATCGCATGGCCCCGGCGCGCGCCAGGCTATCGCCGCGCTGATGCCGCTCTGCTTCTGTCACGCTTGTCTGGCGCTTTCGACGCCGCTAGCCTACGGCCCATGACGCCAGGGTTCTTGCAGGGCTGGGGTGAATTGGCGGCAGCGTTTGTCGCCTTCTTTCTTTCGCATGCGCTGCCCGGGCGCCCGAGGCTAAAGGCCCGCGTGGTCGCGGTGCTGGGGCGGGCGGGTTACGCGGTGGCGTTTTCTATCCTCTCCACCGCTTTGCTTTACTGGTTGATCGTCGCGGCTGGCCGCGCGCCGTATCTGGAGCTTTGGCCACCAGCACTGTGGCAGCGCTGGCTTGTGAATATCGTGATGCCGCTGGTGATTGTGCTGGGCTGCTACGGGGTCGGCGCCGCCAACCCCTTTGCGTTTGAAGGCCGCGCGGCAGGGTTCAACCCCGACCATCCCGGCATCGCGGGCGTAACGCGGCAACCGCTGCTCTGGGCGCTATTGGGGTGGTCGCTGGCGCATCTGGCCGCAAATGGCGACCTTGCGCACGGGTTGATGTTTGGCAGTTTTGCGGTGCTGGCCGCAGCGGGGTTTGTGCTGGTCGAGCGGCGACGGCGGCGCACAATGGGCAGCGCCGAATGGGCGCGGTTGAGCGCGCGCACCGGGCTTGTGCCCTTTGTCGCGCTGTTCGCCGGGCGGTGGCGGTGTTCTGCGCTGCCATCAGGTCGGCGCGCCGCCGTGGCGATAGGCATCTGGGGCGCGTTCCTCTGGCTGCACCCGATCATCATAGGGCTTTCGCCGCTACCCTGAGCTTTCTGCTTTCAGCACGGCGGCAAGCCCCTCGCGGTAGCTCGGGTAGGCAAGGCGCACCCCAAGTTCGGTCTTGATCCTGTCGTTTCGCACGCGCTTGCTTTCGGCGTAAAAACTGCGCGCCATTGGGGGTAGGTCGGCCGTGTCATAGGGCACGGCGGACGGTGGCGGCAGGCCGAGCAGGCCAGCAGCGTGGCTGATGACATCTTCGGGCGGGGCGGGGTCATCATCGCAGACGTTGTAGACGGCGCCGGGGTTTGGCCGGGCGATGGAGGCGGCTAGCGTGGCGGCGATGTCATCTACATGAATGCGCGAGAACACCTGACCGGGCTTGATGATCCGCCGCGCGGCGCCATTGCGGATCTTTTCGAACGGCCCGCGACCGGGCCCGTAAATGCCCGCCAGCCGGAAGATATGCAGCGGCAATCCGACCGTGTCAGCCAGCTTGGCCCAGGCTGCTTCGGCCTGCACCCGCGCCCGCCCGCGCTCGGTTCTGGGGGTCAGCGGGGTTGCTTCATCCACCCAGCCGCCGCTGTGGTCGCCGTAAACCCCGGTTGTTGAAAGGTATCCGACCCATTCCAGATGCGGCGCCGCCTCTGCCAAGGCGCCCTCCTCGGCGGCCAGAACCGGGTCGCCATCAGGCCCCGGCGCGATGGAGATGAGCACATGCGTGGCCTTGGAAAGCGCCGGGCCAAGCGCGGTTGCGGGCCACAAAACAGGCTCTATTCCAGCGGAAACCAGCGAATCCGCCCGCCCCCGCGTGGTGCCGATAATGCGCCAGCCTTGCGGCAATAGCAGCCGCGCCAGCGCTTGCGCCGAGTAGCCGTGACCAAGGCAAAGCAACGTTTTCATACCGCAACTATCGGCACCCCGCCCGGCCTGCGCAAGCCGTCATCACAACGTCACTTGCAAGCCCGTCGTGGTGGTGGCAGATTTCGGCATGGAAAATCACACTTCATTCAAATCCTGGCCCGAGGCCGCGCCGCGCCTGATCGCCGTCGCCGCTGGCCGCGCCTTTGCCGATGTGGTCATTCGTGGCGGGCAATGGGTCAACGTGCACAGCCGCGAGGTGCTGCCCGGCCATGACATCGCCATTGCCGAAGGGCGCTTTGCCTGCATTGCCCCCGACCTCGGCCATTGTATTGGCCCAGAAACCGAGGTGATTGAGGCGCGGGGCCGATTCATGCTGCCCGGCCTATGCGACGCGCATATGCATATCGAAAGCGGCATGCTGACCCCGGCCGAATTTGCTGCCGCCGTTATCCCCCACGGCACCACAAGCATGTTCACCGACCCGCATGAAATTGCCAATGTGCTGGGGCTTGCGGGTGTGCGGATGATGCATGACGAGGCGCTGTTGCAGCCGGTCAACATCTTCACGCAAATGCCCTCTTGCGCGCCTTCCGCGCCGGGGCTGGAGACGACCGGGTTTGAAATCACGCCCGAAGATGTGGCCGAGGCGATGGGCTGGCCCGGCATCATCGGGCTGGGCGAGATGATGAACTTTCCCGGTGTGGTGGCAGGTGACGCCAAGATGCTGGCCGAGATTGCCGCGACCCAGACTGCCGGCAAGACCGTGGGCGGCCATTACGCAAGCCCCGATCTTGGCCGCGCCTTTGCCGCCTACGCGGCGGGTGGGCCTGCCGACGACCATGAGGGCACCTGCGAGGCCGATGCCATTGCCCGTGTGCGGCAGGGGATGCGGTCGATGATGCGGCTGGGCAGCGCGTGGTATGACGTGGCGGCGCAGATTACCGCTGTTACCGAAAAGGGGCTCGACCCGCGCAATTTCATTTTGTGCACCGATGACTGCCACTCGGGCACGCTGGTGCATGAAGGCCACATGAACCGCGTTTACCGCCACGCGGTGGCCTGCGGATGCGACCCGCTGGTGGCGCTGCAAATGTGCACCATCAATACCGCAAGCCATTTCGGGTTGGAACGAGAGTTGGGCAGTATCACGCCGGGGCGGCGGGCCGACCTGATCCTGACCTCTGATTTGCGCGCGCTGCCGGTTGAGCAGGTGATTGCGCGCGGGCTGACGGTGGCGCGGGATGGTGTCTTGCTGGCCAATTGCCCGCACTACCCCTGGCCTGTTACGGCGCGGCAGACGGTGCACCTTGGCAAGCACCTGACCGCGCAGGATTTCGCCATTGCTGCCCCTGAAGGCGCCAACACCGTGACCGCCCGCGTGATCGGCGTGGTTGAAAATCAGGCGCCGACCAAAGCCCTGATTGCAAAGATGGATGTGGCCGACGGCCTCGTGCCTGCCGACGCTGCGCGCGACCTTGCGCAGATCGCGCTGGTGGAACGGCACCGGGGCAGCGGCGCGGTGGTGAATGGCTTTGTTTCGGGCTTTGGGTACACGGGCCGTATGGCGATGGCTTCGACCGTGGCGCATGACAGCCACCATATGATCGTGGTCGGCACCGACCGCGAGCAAATGGCCGCAGCTGCCAACCGGCTTGGCCAATTGGGCGGCGGCATAACCGTTTGGAAAGACGGGGCAGAGCTTGCCCATGTGGCGCTGCCAATTGCGGGCCTGATGTCCGACGCCCCGGCGGCAACGGTTGCCGACGCCGCCGCGCGCATGGTGGCCGCAATGGCCGATTGCGGTTGCACGCTCAACAACGCCTATATGCAGCACAGCCTGCTGGCCCTCGTCGTGATCCCGGAATTGCGGATTTCTGATCTTGGCCTTGTGGATGTGACCACCTTCAAATTGACGGAACTTTTCACATGAATAACGAACTGCCGATCATCAGCCCCGAGGCATTGCCGCCCGAGCTCTTTACCAGCGCCTCCGGTGCGGTGGCGCGGCTTGAGGCGCTTTACAGCCAAGCCACGGATTTCCTGCTTGAAAAATTTGGCGAAACCCTTTCGGCGCGCCGCCCGGTAGCGCGGTTTCGTGCCTTCTATCCCGAAGTGCGCATTACCTCGTCGAGCCACACCAAGGCCGACAGCCGACTTGCATGGGGCTATGTTTCGCACCCCGGCACCTACGCGGCCACCATAACCCGGCCCGATCTGTTCCGCAGCTATCTTACGCAACAGCTTGGCCTGGTCATGCGCAACCATGACGTCTCGGTACAGGTGGGGCTCTCGACAACGCCGATGCCGGTGCATTTCGCGCTTTCGGCCGTGCCCTCGGTCTCTGTGCCGCAAGAGGGTGTACTCGATTTCTCGCTGCGCGACGTCTTTGATGTGCCCTCGCTGGCCAGCATGGACGATGATATCGTCAACGGCACCGCCGTGCCGAACCCGGACGGTTCGGGGCATCTGGCGCCGTTCACGGCGCAGCGGGTCGATTACTCGCTGGCGCGGCTTTCGCACTACACCGCGACCGCGCCCGAACATTTCCAGAATTTCGTGCTGTTCACCAACTACCAGTTCTATGTCGATGAATTTGAGGCGCTTGCGCGGCGCGCGCTGGCAGACCCCGCCAGCGGCTACACCAGCTTTGTTGTTCCCGGCAATGCCGAGATCACGGCGCCAGACCAACCGCTGCCGGCGCTGTCTAAGCTGCCGCAGATGCCCAGCTACCACCTCAAGCGGGCTGACGGGCAGGGCGTCACCCTGGTCAATATTGGCGTCGGCCCCTCAAACGCGAAAACTGCCACCGACCATATCGCGGTGCTGCGCCCGCATGCATGGCTGATGGTTGGCCACTGCGCCGGCTTGCGCAACAGCCAGAGCCTTGGCGACTTCGTGCTGGCGCATGCCTACCTGCGCGAAGACCACGTTCTTGATGACGATCTGCCGGTCTGGGTGCCTATTCCGGCGCTGGCCGAGATTCAGATTGCGCTGCAAGAGGCGGTGGCCGAGGTGACGCGGCTTGAGGGGTTTGAGCTGAAGCGGATCATGCGCACGGGCACAGTGGCCACCATCGACAACCGCAACTGGGAACTGCGCGACCAATCCGGCCCGGTGCAGCGGCTTAGCCAAAGCCGCGCCATCGCGCTTGATATGGAAAGCGCCACCATCGCGGCCAACGGATTTCGCTTTCGCGTGCCCTACGGCACGTTGCTTTGCGTTTCTGACAAGCCGTTGCATGGCGAGCTGAAACTGCCCGGCATGGCCACAGATTTCTACAAGACCCAGGTGGCGAACCATTTGCAGATCGGGGTGCGGGCGATGGAAAAGCTGCGTGAAATGCCGCTGGAGCGCATTCACAGCCGCAAACTGCGCAGCTTTGAAGAGACCGCGTTCCTGTGACGCGGGGAAAACGGCGGTCGGGTGGTGAAAATCGCTTGCCATGCTGGGTAAAAACGTGTGTTACAGGCCCGCAAACCGTGTAAACGGCCGAACAACCCCCGCCAAGATGGGGCCAGCGAGGAGACAGACCAATGTCGAAACCTTTGACCAAAACGCAGCTTGTTGCCGCCGTTGCCGCAGCAATGGGCGCGGACAAGAAAACCGCCAACGCCGCGCTTGATGCCATTGCTACAGTGGTCACCGCCGAAGTCGCTGCAGGCGGCGCGGTCACGCTGCCGGGTGTTGGCAAGATTTCGTGCCGCGCGCGTCCCGAGCGCCAGGTGCGCAACCCGGCCACCGGCGAGACCCTGACCAAAGCCGCTGACAAGCAGGTCAAGATCGCGGTCGCCAAGGCGCTGAAAGACAGCGTCAACGGCTGATTTCGCGCCGCGCCCCTTGCGGGGTGCCGCAATTCCGATAGGGTCGCCTCCGGGGCCGGGGGTGGCCCTTTTTGTTTGGTGAGCCATGGATATTCGCGCAATTCTGATGGGGCTGGCCTTCGCCTTCATGTGGTCTTCGGCCTTCACTTCGGCGCGCATGATCGTGGCCGACGCGCCGCCGCTGACCGCGCTTGCAGCGCGTTTTCTGGTCTCGGGGGTGGTTGCGGTTGCCATTGCGCTGGCGCTTGGGCAGAGCTTTCGGCTGAACCGCGCGCAATGGCGCGCCACGATCATTTTCGGGGTTAGCCAGAACGCGCTCTACCTCGGCCTCAACTTCATGGCGATGCAGTGGGTGCAGGCCAGCCTTGCCGCCATTATCGCCTCGGCGATGCCGTTACTGGTGGCGCTGCTGGGGTGGCTGTTCATGGGGCAGCGTCTGCGGCCTCTGGGTGTTTTCGGCATGGCGGCCGGGGTGGCGGGGGTGGTGCTGATCATGGGCGCGCGGCTTTCGGGCGGGGTGGACCCGCTCGGGGTGGTGATGTGCCTGGTGGCGGCGCTGGCGCTGGCTGCGGCCACGCTTTCGGTCAAAGGTGCCTCGTCGGGCGGAAATGTGATGATGATCGTGGGCCTGCAAATGTTTGTGGGCACCGCGATCCTGACCGTTGCGGCGCTTTTGTTTGAAGATTTCACCGTGCACTGGTCGGCGCGCCTGATCGGTGCTTTTGCCTATACCACGCTGGTGCCGGGCGTGCTGGCAACATGGGTCTGGTTTTGGCTGGTGGCACGGATTGGTGCGGTCAAGGCCTCAACCTTCCACTTCCTCAACCCGTTCTTTGGCGTTGCGGTGGCGGCGGTGCTGCTGAACGAGCGTGTCGGGCCATTGGATGTGCTGGGTGTCGCCGTGATCGCCGGGGGCATTCTTGCGGTGCAGATTTCGCGCGCGGCACTGTAACGCCGGGCACGCGGAATTGTCATTTGCCCCGTGCCAAACTTGCCTCAGGTCAGACCGCTGCAGCCAGATTTGCCTTGCGCGCCATACCGAAATCACAAATAGTGGCCTTGACGCTGTCACGACGTTCAACCACGATTAGGTTTTATGACTTCCACTCTCGTTTCCACCGTAAAAAATGAAGCGCCCTATCTGTGGGAATGGGTTGCTTACCACCGGATGATTGGCTTCGACTACGTCATAATATTTCAGAATGATTCCACCGACGGTACACACGAAATTCTAGCCGAGATGGCCAAGCACGGGCTCGTCCGCTATCGCTATAATCGCGCGGCCAGGGGGCGGCATCAGGTGCGGGCCTATCAGCGCGCCGCGCGCCACCCAGAATATGCGGACGCAGACTGGATCATGGCACTTGATCTGGACGAATTTCTCGTAATTCACGCTGGCGACGGCAAGCTGGCAGACTTCTTTTCGGCTGTGCCCCAGTTTGACTGCGCCCAAATCAACTGGAGTCTTTTTGGATGCAGCGGCCATATAGACATTCCAGATGGTCTGGTCATAGAAAATTTCGTCATGTGCGAGCGTGAAGATTTAATCACTAAGGCGCGCAAACCTTTCAAATCTCTGTTCCGAAGATCTGCCTTCGAAAGGCCAGGTGTCCACAATCCCGTTGCCAAAAGCGACGGTCTTCCGGTGCGTAGAATTAACGGTTCCGGGCTGCCGGAAGCGGCCTATGAGCTCAAAAACTTCCAATCGACCGATCCCGAGATGCGCCGCTACGCACAGATTAATCACTATGTGGTCAAAGACGTGGCAAGTTTCATTCTTAAGAACGACAAGGGAAGCGCGCATCAGGCAGATCGTAAGATTGATCACAAATATTGGCGTGGGCGTAACAAGAATCAACAGATGGATCTGAGAATTGCGGGGCGCGCGCCGGAACTTCGCGAAGCGATGAAGACTATGGACGCACTTACGGGTGGTCGGCTATCGGCCCTGACCCGCGCGGCGGTTGAGCATCATCGGCGCGAGTTCCTGCGGATCGGTGAAACTGCGGACTCGGCAGATTTGCTTGAATTCTGCCGTGCGAACCTTCAGGTGACAAAGCGGGCGCCACTTGGCTGTTCTGAGCCGCCAACGCAAAACCTGAACTGATGCGGGGTCTATTGCCCCCAGTGGACGGCTCCAGCCAAAACTGGCGGACGTGAAGGCGCTTTCCGAATAGAGCGGACCAGTTTTTCGACCTTACGCGGTTAAAGAAACAGGAACGGCGATTTTTGCGAGTCAGGAAGAGCTCAGACTGCGGTTGCCCACCACCCCGCGCACGCCCCCCGTCTGGCCCCTGTCGCGCAAAACGTGGTCGAGCAGCACGCAGGCCATCATTGCCTCGCCCACCGGCACGGCGCGGATGCCCACGCAGGGGTCGTGGCGGCCCTTGGTGACCACCTCGACCTCATCGCCCGCCGTATTGACCGACCGGCGCGGCGTCAGGATCGACGAAGTTGGTTTGACCGCGAACCGCACCACCACCGGCTGCCCGGTCGAGATACCGCCCAGAATACCGCCTGCGTGATTTGAGAGGAATTTGATACCCCCCGGCCCCATGCGCATCTCGTCGGCATTTTCGACGCCGGTCAGCGCGGCGGCACCCATGCCCTCTCCAATCTCAACCCCCTTCACGGCGTTGATCGACATCATTGCAGCGGCGAGGTCGGCGTCGAGCTTGCCGTAAACCGGCGCGCCAAGCCCCGGCGGCACGCCTTCGGCCACCACCTCGACCACCGCACCGACCGAGTTCTGCGCATCCGTGCGGATGTGGCGCAGGTAGGCTTCCCATTCAGCCACCACCCCGGCATCGGGTACGAAGAAATCGTTGCGGGTGATCTCGTCACGGTCAAAACGGGCGCGGTTGATGTGCTTTGTGCCCATCTGCACCATGTAGCCGGTGATGGTCAGGCCGGGGCAAAGCGCCCCCAGTACCGCCCGCGCCACACCGCCCGCCGCCACCCGCGCCGCTGTTTCGCGCGCCGATGATCGCCCGCCGCCGCGGTGGTCGCGCAGCCCGTATTTCTGATGGTAGGTCAGGTCAGCATGGCCGGGACGAAACGCCTGTGCGATTGCACCATAATCACGGCTGCGCTGATCGGTGTTCTCAATCATCAGCTGAATTGGCGTGCCGGTGGTGCGCCCCTCAAAGGTGCCCGAAAGAATGCGCACCTGATCGGGTTCCTGCCGCTGGGTTGTCAGCGTGTTCAGCCCCGGCCTGCGCAAATCGAGCCACGGCTGAATGTCGGCCTCGCTCAGCGTGATGCCTGGCGGGCAGCCATCAACCGTGGCACCAAGTGCCGGCCCATGGCTTTCGCCCCAGGTGGTCACGCGAAACATCTGTCCGAAGGTGTTGAAGCTCATCGCGGGGACTCCTTGTGGGGCGTGCGCATCGCTTAGCCCCGCGGGCGCCACGGCTCAAGCGATTTTGCCTTGCGCACTCCGCCCCACAGCATATGCTGCGCCACACCTCGGGGAGCCCATGTGCCGGGCTGAGATGCGGAATGACCCGCGAACCCGTCGAACCTGAACCGGTTAAGACCGGCGGAGGGAAGGTATCCGGGCATTCCCCGGCCTGACCCCGCCCGTCAAGCCATTGGAGGATGCGATGCGACCATTCCTGATGCTTGCGGGCCTGCTCTGCGCCACAGCTACGGCTTTTGTGGCACAAGCGCAGGACAAGCCCGTTCTGACAGTGCTGACCTACGACAGCTTCATTTCCGAATGGGGCCCCGGCCCGGTGATCGAAGAGGTGTTTGAGCGCGACTGCGGCTGCGATCTGCGCTTTGTCGGCGCGGGCGATGGTGCGGCGCTGCTGGCGCGGTTGCTGCTGGAAGGCGCGAGGACCGAAGCTGACGTTGTGCTGGGGCTTGATACCAGCCTGACCGCGCAGGCCGCCGCCACAGGCCTCTTTGCGCCGCACGGGCTTGCGCCCGCGCCCGATCTGCCGGTGCCCTACGATGACCCGCTGTTCACGCCCTATGACTGGGGCTGGTTCGCCTTTGTCCATGACACCACGCGCCTTGCTGTGCCGCCCGCCGATTTCTTGGCGCTTGGCGCATCAGATGTGAAGATCGTGATTCAGGATCCCCGATCTTCGACTCCCGGCCTTGGCCTGTTGCTCTGGGTCAAGGCGGCTTATGGCGAGCGCGCCGCCGAAGTCTGGGAGGGGCTTGCCGACAACATCGTGACCGTGACCCCCGGCTGGTCCGAAGCCTATGGCATGTTTCTGGAGGGCGAAGCTGACATGGTGCTCAGCTACACCACTTCGCCCGCCTACCATGTAATCGCTGAGGGCGACGTGACCAAAGAGGCGGCGTCCTTTGCCGAAGGCCACTACCTGCAAATCGAGGTTGCGGGTCGGCTGGTGGGGTCAGACCAGCCCGCGCTGGCGGACCGGTTTCTGGCGTTCCTGCATTCGCCCGCAGTGCAGGGCACGATCCCCGAAACGAACTGGATGTATCCTGCCACGATCTCGCCTGCGGGCTTGCCGCTGGCATTTGACTGGCTGATCTTGCCGGTGAAATCGCTTCTGATGTCGCCAGAAGAGGCGCTGGCGGCGCGGGGCCCGGCCCTTGCCGAATGGCGCGCAGCCCTGGCGCGGTGATGGCAGCAAGGCTTGCGGCGCTGGCGGTGCTGGCGCTGGTGCTCGGCACGCTTGGGGCGGTGGCATGGCGGGCGGGCGGTCTGGGCGCGCTGCAAACGGCAGACCTCGGCGCCGCGCGCTTTACCGTGCTGCAGGCGCTTGTCTCGGCCACGCTTTCGGCGTTGCTGGCGGTGCCGGTGGCGCGCGCGCTGCACCGCCGCCGCTTTCCGGGGCGCGGCGCGCTCATCTCGCTGATGGGCGCGCCGTTCATTCTGCCTGCCGTGGTTGCGGTCATGGGGTTGCTGGCCGTCTTCGGCCGCGCCGGTGTGCTCAATGACGGGCTCGCCCTGCTGGGCCTGCCGCGCGTTTCGATCTATGGCGCGCAAGGCGTGGTGCTGGCACATGTGTTCTTCAACCTGCCGCTCGCCACGCGCCTGCTGCTGCAAGGCTGGCAGGCGATTCCGGTTGAGCGGTTCCGGCTTGCTGCATCGCTGGGCTTTACGCCAAGCGCGACATTTAGCCACCTAGAGGGCCCGATGCTGCGCGCCACCTTGCCGGGCGCGTGGCTTGCCATCTTTCTCGTCTGCCTCACCTCATTCGCGGTGGCGCTGACCTTGGGCGGAGGCCCCGCCGCCACCACTATCGAGCTTGCCATCTACCAGGCCTTTCGTTTCGATTTTGACCTTGCCCGCGCCGCGAGCCTCGGGCTGCTGCAGGTCGCGCTCTGCATTGCGGCGCTTGCCGCGACCACGCGCATCGCGCTGCCGCAGGGTTTTGGCGCGGGGCTCGACCGTCGCGCGGTGCTGGCTCCGCCTGCGGGGCACGTCTTGCGAGCGCAAGACGCGGTGGCGATTGCTCTTGCGGCGGCTTTTCTGATCGTGCCGATGGCGGCGGTTCTGGCGCGCGGTCTGCCAGCGGTGGCGGTGTTGCCCGCCGCAGTCTGGCTCGCTGCTGCGCGCTCGCTTGCGGTCGCGCTCGCCGCCACCGCGCTTACGCTCGCGCTGGCGCTGCCGCTGGCGCTCGCAGCCGTCCGGCAGCGGCGGTTTGAATGGGCGGGCACGTTGCCGCTTGTGGCCTCTCCGCTGGTGCTTGGCACCGGGCTGTTCCTGATGCTGCGCCCGTTTGCGGCGCCCGGCACGCTGGCGCTGCCGGTCACGGTGGCGGTCAACGCCGCGCTTGCGCTGCCGTTTGCGCTGCGCACCCTGCTGCCAGCGACGCGCGCACTTGAGGCCGACTATGCCCGGCTTGCCGCCTCGCTAGGGCTTACCGGGCTTGCCCGGCTGCGGCTGCTCATCTTGCCCCGCCTCGCCCGGCCGCTCGGCTTTGCGGCGGGGCTTGCAGCGGCGCTATCGATGGGCGACCTGGGGGTGATCGCGCTCTTTGCCGACCCGGCGCAGGCGACGCTGCCGCTGCAACTTTACGCGCTTATGGGCGCTTACCGCATGGCCGATGCCGCCGCCGCGGCGAGCCTCTTGATGGTGCTTTCCTTCGGCCTCTTCTGGCTGTTTGACCGGATCGGTACCCATGCTGACGCTTGAAAACCTTGTGCTTGAGCAAGACGACTTCCGCCTGACCGCCGACCTCACGGTGCCAGACGGCGCCCGGGTCGCGGTGATCGGCCCCTCGGGCGCTGGCAAATCAACCCTGCTTTCGGCCATCGCCGGGTTCTTTGCGCCCGCCTCGGGGCGCATCCTGTGGAACGGGCAAGACCTCGCCCCGCTCGCCCCCGGCGCGCGGCCGCTGTCGATCCTGTTTCAGGACCAGAACCTGTTTGCGCACCTGACCGTCGCGCAAAACCTTGGCCTCGGGGTCAACCCGTCGCTGCGGCTGACCGCAACCGACCGCGCCGCCATTGCCACTGCCCTGGCACGCACCGGGCTTGAGGGGCTGGCCGACCGCCGTCCCGGCCAGCTTTCGGGCGGCCAGCAAAGCCGTGTCGCGCTTGCGCGGGCATTGCTGCGGGCGCGCCCGCTGTTGCTGCTGGATGAGCCCTTTGCCGCGCTGGGCCCGGCGCTCAAGGCTGAAATGCTTGCGATGGTGGCAAAGATTGCCGCCGAGGCCAATACCACCGTGCTGATGGTCAGCCACGACCCTGCAGATGCCCGCAACTTCGCGCCGCTGGCAATTCTCGTGGTCGAAGGGCAGGCGCTGGCGCCGCAGCCAACGGCAAAGCTGCTGGACAATCCGCCCCCGGCGCTTGCCCGCTATCTGGGAAACTGAAAAGGGCGCCCCCTGCGGGACGCCCTGAGTCTTCAATGTCCAAATACCCCGGGGGTCCGGGGGCTGGCCCCCGGCCCTGAGGTCAGGCCGTCTTCTTGCCCTTGTAAGGCGCCCAGAGCTGCTTGTTCGAGAAGTAGAGCGTGATGCTGAGCAGCGACAAGAGCAGGATGGCGATGAAGCCGGCCTTCTTGCGCGCCATCATCTTGGGCTCCGCCGCCCACATCAGGAAGGCCGAAACATCTTCGGCCACCTGATGCGCGCTCGCCGGTGTGCCGTCGGCATAGGTCACCGCATCGTCGAAGATCATCTGCGGCATCGCAATCCAGGTGCCGGGTACGGTCGATACGCCGTTCGCGTCCTTGCAGGTATCGGGCACGCCGCCAGCCGCGAAGGCGGTGTTATAGTAACCGTCAAAGTCGCCGGGCGCGCAAGCTGGCGCATCTTCGTAGCCAACCAGGATCGAGTAGAGGTATTCGGCGCCGCCCATGCCCTTCAGCAGTTGGTTGATGCCAAGCCCGTAAGGGCCATGGAAACCGGCACGGCCCTTGGCAATCACGCTCAGGTCCGGGCCCATGCCATCGCCCGTCACCGTCGGGAACATGTCGGCGGGAATGCGCGGGCGCTCTTCCCCGGTTTCCCTGTCGATGATGCTCAGCGACGCCGCGAAGGCACGCAGCTCGTCGCCCGGTATTGCCGGGCCACCTTTGTCGCCCAGCGACCGGATCGGCACATATTGCATGCCGTGGCAGGCCGAGCAGACCTCATTATACACCTGAAGGCCGCGGCGCAGCTGCGCCTCGTCATAGGTGCCGAACGGACCTTCAAAGCTGAAGGCCACGTCTTCGATGTGCCCGCCTGTTGCGGCGAAGGCTGCGCCGGTGCCAAGGGCCAGCGACGCGATGGCAGAGATAAACAGAGTTCTCATGATATCGGTCCTTTTCCTTACTCGGCCGGGTGCGATTTGACGCCGTAGTGGGCGTTGAAATCTTCCTCGATCGTCGCCACCGGGGTCAGCGGCTTTTCGATCAGCCCCAGAACCGGCAGTATGACGAGGAAGTAGGCGAACCAGTAGGTTGCCGCGATCAGCGAGATATAGGCGTAGATCCCGTCGGTGCTTTGCGCGCCGGCCCAGGTGAGCACGACGAAGTCTAGCACCAGCAGCCAGAACCACCACTTGAACATCGGCCGGTAGCGGCCCGAGCGCACGCTCGAGGTATCAAGCCACGGCGCCAGCGCCAGCACGATCAGCGAGCCGAACATGGCGATCACGCCGAAGAACTTGGCGCCGATCACGCCGAAGGTGACCCATTCGACCAGCATCACCACCCAGACATCCGAGGTGAAAGCGCGCAGGATCGCGTAGAACGGCAGGAAGTACCATTCCGGCACGATATGCGTGGGTGTTACTAGCGGGTTGCCGGGAATGTAGTTGTCGGGGTGCCCGAGGAAGTTGGGCATGAAGCCGACGACCGCGAAGAAGACCACCAGAATGACCGCCAGCGCGAACAGGTCCTTGATCACGAAATAGGGCCAGAAGGGCAGGGTATCGGCATCGGCTTCGGCCTTCGAGGTGCGGCGCACTTCAACCCCGGTCGGGTTGCCGTTGCCAGTCGAGTGGAAGGCCCAGATATGGATGGCGACCAGCGCCACCAGAATCATCGGCACCAGATAGTGCAGGCTGAAGAAGCGGTTGAGCGTGGCATTGTCAACCGAAGGCCCGCCCAGAAGCCAGGTCTGGATCGCGTCACCCACCCACGGGATCGCGCCAAAGAGGCCGGTAATGACCGTAGCGGCCCAGAACGACATCTGACCCCATGGCAGAACGTAGCCAAGGAAGGCCGAAGCCATCATTGCCACATAGATCAGCATGCCCAAGATCCAGGTGATTTCGCGCGGTGCCTTGTAGCTGCCGTAGTAGAGGCCGCGGAAAATGTGGATGTAGACGGCGAAGAAGAACAGCGAACCGCCGTTGGCGTGCACATAGCGCAGCATGTGGCCCGCGTTCACGTCGCGCATGATGTGCTCGACACTGGCGAACGCAAGGTCGATATGCGGCGTGTAGTGCATCGCCAGAATGATGCCGGTGACCAGTTGCGAAATAAGGCAGAAAGCCAGAACGATGCCCCAGATCCACCACCAGTTCAGGTTCTTCGGGGTTGGAATCATCAGCGTGTCATACGCCAGCGCCACGATCGGCAGGCGCTTGTGCAGCCATTTTTCGATGCCCGTCTTGGGCTCATAATGGTCGTGTGGAATACCAGACATGTGGTTTTCTCCCTCAGCCCAAGAGGATGGTTGTTGCGTCGGTGAAGCGGGCCACCGGAACATCGAGGTTACGCGGCGCAGGCCCTTTACGGATGCGCCCCGAGGTATCGTAGTGCGACCCGTGGCAGGGGCAGAACCAGCCACCAAAATCACCAGCGGCGTTGCCCACCGGCACACAGCCAAGGTGCGTGCAAACGCCGATCATCACCAGCCATTCGCCCGCGTCATCAAGTGCTCGGTTTTCGTCGGCGGCATCGGCGCCCGGCTTGTTTGCGTTTTGCGCCAGCCGGTCGATCGGAAGATCTTCAACCTTGGTGGCGCGTGCCGCTTCAATTTCGGCCGCCGTCCGGCGGCGCACGAAAACCGGTTTGCCGCGCCATTTCACCGTCAGCTGGGTGCCGACCGCGACCTCGCTGATGTCGATGTAGATTGCCGAAAGCGCCTGCACGTCAGCCGACGGGTTCATCTGGTCGATCAGCGGCCAGACCGCGACACCGGTGGTTACCAGGCCGACACCTCCGGCAGCATAGTGAATGAAATCTCTGCGGGTGCCGGTAACTTCTGCTTGGGACACGAGTTCTTCTCCCTTCCCGGGCCTGGAATCAGGCCGATAAGACTGGTCGGGCCGCATCGTCGCAGCCTGCACCGGGCTTGTAGCAATCACATATCCGTCAGTCCAGCGGACAATAACGCGCAGGGGGCGTCTTTTTCGCTGTTGCGGCAAAGCGATGACGGGGAAAACAATCGGAATTTCGGAGCTATTCGGGGGCCAACATGTAGCCCGCGCCGCGCACCGTCTGCAAATAGCGTGGCTCACGCGGGTCCGCCTCGATCTTGCGGCGAAGGCGGGTGATCTGCACGTCTATCGCACGGTCCTGCGCGGCGGCCGGGTCAATGCCCCGGTCGCGGCCAAGGTCTTCGATCAATTCGGCGCGGCTAACCACCGCGCCCGCGCGCTCGGCAAAAATCCGCATCAAGGCCGCCTCGGTCGCGGTCAGCCGCACTGGCGCCTCGCCGCGCCACAGCTCGCCGCGCTCGGTTTCGTAGCGCAGCGGCCCGAGGTTAAGCGTTTTTGGCCCTTGCACGGTCAGTTGCGGCGCCCGGCGCAGAATCGCGCCGATCCGCAGCAGCAACTCTTTTGGCTCGAACGGTTTGGCGAGGTAGTCATCGGCGCCCGCTTCAAGCCCCTCGATCCGGTCGCGGGTTTCGCCTCGCGCGGTCAACAGCATGATCGGCGTGGCCAGCTTGCGGCGCAGGTCACGCGTCAGGCTGATGCCATCTTCGCCCGGCATCATCACATCGAGCACGATCAGGCTGAACTCCAGCCCCGCAAGCAGTCTGCGCGCATGCGCGGCATCACGCGCGGCGGTCACGAGAAAGCCGTTGCGCGCTAGAAACTTCTGCATCAGGCCGCGGATGCGCTCGTCGTCATCCACGATCAGGATATGCGGCTGAACCTGCATCAGGCCCGATCCCGCAACATCAGGTACTGGCGGCGCATTTCGGGGTCCATCATTGCTTCCAGAACCTGCCGGAAACCCGCAACCGCCTGCGGCCCCGTGGCACGGTAGGCGGCGCGCATGCGCACCCGCTGCGCCTCGCTCAAATCGCGCTCCAGCGCCGCGCCTTTTTCGGTCAGGTGAAGGAGGCGCTCGCGCTTGTCCTTGCGTCCGACCCGGCTTTCGACCAGCCCATCTTCAATCAGCGTACGCAACACCCGATTCAGGCTTTGCTTGGTTACCCCAAGGACCGCCAGCAGCGTGTTGACCGTCAATCCCGGCTGGCGCTGGATGAAATGCAGCGCCCGGTGATGGGCGCGGCCATAGTCGAGCCCATCGAGAATTCGGTCAGGGTCGGCGGTAAAGCCGCGATAGGCAAAGAACATCGCCTCGATGCCTTTGCGCAACTGCTCGTCGGTCAGAAACAGCAGCCCCTCACCGCCCGCCGCATTTGCCCCCGTGTCTGCCATTGCGCCCTCACTTTTTTCGGATTTTATGTCAGCCTTGTTGACTTTCCAAGAATCAATTGCTACCGAAACCCAGATTTCGCGCAATAATATGTCCGCAGTGGACGTATTGCGCGCAACATTCGCAAAACGGGTGCGCCCGAAGGAGGATGATATGGCCGGTGCCTATGACGACCGCGACGGCAAGATCTGGATGGATGGCAACCTGGTGGAATGGCGCGATGCCAAGGTGCATGTGCTGACCCACGCGTTGCATTATGCCTCAAGCGTGTTCGAGGGCGAGCGTTGCTATAACGGCCGCATCTTCAAATCGGCCGAACATTCCGAGCGGCTCTTGAAGTCGGGCGCGCTGATAGACATGCCGATCCCCTACACCGTGGCCGAGATCGAGGCGGCCAAAGAGGCAACGCTAAAGGCCAACGGCCTGACCGATGCATACGTTCGCCCCGTTGCCTGGCGCGGTTCAGGCGAGGACATGGGCGTAGCAGCCAAGCGCAACCCGGTGCATCTGGCCATCGCGGTCTGGACATGGGGCGCCTATTACGGCGACGCCAAGACGCGCGGTGCGAAGCTCGACATCTCCAAATGGAAACGCCCCAGCCCCGAAACCATCCCCCATGCCGCCAAGGCGGCCGGCCTTTACATGATCTGCACCATGTCCAAACACGCTGCTGAGGCCAAGGGCTGTTCCGATGCGATGATGTTCGATTATCGCGGCTATGTGGCCGAGGCGACCGGCGCCAACATCTTCTTTGTGCGCGATGGCGAGGTGCATACGCCCTACCCCGATGCCTTCCTGAACGGCATCACCCGGCAGACCGTTATCGGCATGCTGCGCGCCAAAGGCATCACCGTGCACGAACGTTTCATCAAGGCCGATGAACTTGAAAGCTTCCAGCAGTGCTTCCTGACCGGCACCGCCGCCGAAGTCACGCCAGTGGGCCAGATCGGCGGTTATACTTTTGAAGTCGGCGCACTGACCCGAGACATTGCGTCCGACTACGAAAAGCTGGTGCGCAACTAGGCCTTTGCGGGGGCGGTCACGCCGCCCCCATCAGGCTTCGCGTCCCTTCTCGATGCGCACGAATTCTTCCATCCTGCGACCGGCATCGGCGCCACGCCCGCTCTGGCGCTGCGCCTTCGTGGTTGCGGGGCTGGGTTTTTCGGACCGCTCGATCTCGACAAAGGCACGCAACCGGTCGGCGTCTTCGCCCTTGCGTTCGTGGTCTGCAATGTGACGGGTCATGGCCTGCTCCTTCATGCTGCGGACCCTCAACATAGCACTTCGCACGGGAAATTTCACCCCTGCGGTGTCATCGCCTTGCGTTGGCGGGCACGTTCCAGCCCAAGCTGCCTTTCGCGCCAGATGATCAACACCCCGGCGGCAATCACAAGGGCCGCGCCCCCCAACATCACCAGCGTCGGCACCTCATCAAAGATGAAATAGCCGATACCAAGCGCGAAGATCATCGAGGCATATTCGAACGGCGCAATCACCCCGGCATCGGCAAAGCGATAGGATGAGGTCAGGAAGATCTGCCCAAGCCCGCCAAGCACCCCCGCCAGTACCAGCAGCGCCGCTTCGCGCGGCGCCGGAACCACCCAGCCAAACGGAATGGTCAGCAGGCTAAGCACGCTGGCGGTGACCGAAAACCAGAAGACGATGGCGCTGGTACGCTCGGTTGCCACCAGCTTGCGCACGAACACCTGCGCAAGGGCGGAGCAGAGTGCCCCCATCAGCACCACCATGGCGCCCAAAGCCTCGCGGTCGCTGGCTTCGCCCACCGCACCCAACCGGGGCGACAGCACGATCAGCACCCCGACCATGCCCATCGCAACTGCCGCCATGCGAAACGCCCGCACCTGTTCGCCCAGAAACATCGCTGCGAATATGACCGTCAGCAGCGGCGAGGCATAGCCGATGGCCGTGACTTCGGGCAGCGGCAACAGCCCCAAGCCGGCAAAGCCCAGCCCCATTGCGGATGCCCCCAACACGCCGCGCCAAACATGGCCGATGGGGCTTGCCACCCGCACCCCACTGCGCAACTCGCGTCGCGCCACCAACCAGACCAGAATCACCGGAATTGCGAAGAACGAACGAAAGAACACCGCTTCGCCCGCAGGCACATGCGCCGCCGTCGCCTTGATCAACGACGCCATGGCGATGAAGATCAAGACCGAGATCAGTTTCAGAAGGATGCCGCGCAGGGGTGACATGTGCCAAGGTTAGCAACCACGGCGGCAAAAGAAAGGTCGCCCGATGTAAGGGTTACAATTCTGGCGCAGCAAGCCTTGCCGCTGCCCAGCCCGCCGCATCGGCCACCGCCGCGTCAGCGTCGCCGCGCAACCGCTCCGCCACCGCGCGCAACTCTGCCCGCCCCGAGTTGCCGATTGCATAAAGCACATTGCGCACCATCCGGTCGCGCCCGATGCGCTTGACCGGGCTGCCGGCAAACCGCACCCGAAAACCGGCGTCATCCAGCCCCGCCAGCTCGGCAAGCAGCGGCGGTTCGGCGGCGCGCGGCGCGTAGCCGATTTCGCGCGCTGCCACCGCAAACTTGTTCCACGGGCACACCGCAAGGCAATCGTCGCAGCCATAGATCCGGTTGCCCAGCAGGGGGCGCAGCGCCACATCCACCGGCCCCCGGTGCTCAATCGTCAGATACGAAATGCAGCGCCGCGCATCGAGCTGATACGGCGCCGGAAATGCCCCGGTCGGGCACACGTCAAGGCAGGCCGTACAGGCACCACAATGGCTTTCTTCAGGCGCATCCGGCGCCAGCTCCAGCGTGGTGAAGATCGCGCCCAGAAAGAACCAGCTGCCCAGATCGCGCGCCAAGAGGTTGGTGTGCTTGCCCTGCCAACCCAGCCCCGCCGCCGCTGCAAGCGGCTTCTCCATCACCGGCGCGGTATCGACGAACACCTTGATCTCGCAGCCCGCCTCGGCCACCAGCCAGCGCCCCAGCCGCTTCAGCCGCGCCTTGACGATGTCGTGGTAATCGCGCCCCTGCGCATAGACGCTGATCGCCCCGCGCTCGCGCCGCCCCAACACCGCTAACGGATCGCTTTCGGGGGTGTAAACCTCGGCCAGCATCAGCACCGACCGCGCCTCGGGCCAAAGTGCGGCCGGGTTGCCCCGCCAGACCATGCGCTCGGCCATCCAGCCCATTTGCCCGTGCCGCCCTGCCGCCACGAAATTTGCCAGCCGCGCCGCCGCTTCAGGCACCGCGTCAGGCCGCGTCACCCGCGCCTTGGCAAAGCCCTCGGCCAGGGCCCGGCTCATCAGCCGCGCCTTCATGCGCCCTGCTTCTTCATCGCGCAAATACCCTCGGGGGGGAGTGGGGGGCAGACGGCCCCCCACCTTTCAGAAATCAAGCTCGGCATATTGCGGCGAAGGGGGCAATCCCGGCACATGGTCCGCCAGCAATGACCGAAATGCGGGCCGCGACTTGATTTTGGCATACCAGTCCTTGACCGTGGCCGACCGGTCCCAGTCCACGTCCGAGATATAGTCAAGGCAGCTCAGATGCGCCGCCGCGCAGAAATCGGCCAGCGTCAGCACATCGCCCGCCAGCCAGCGCCGCTGGTCAAGCAGTTCGCCCATATAGTCCAGATGCCGCTTGACCGCCGCGAGCCCGGTTTTCACCGCCTTGCTGTCGGGGTAGCCCTCTTTGCGGATCTTTTTCCAGACCCGCTCGCCCATCACCTTGCTGGTCACCTCGGCGTTGAACTTGTCGTCGAACCAGGCACACAGCCTGCGCACCTCATGGCGCGCCAAGGCATCGCGCGGCAAAAGCGGCGGGTTGGGCACGGTCTCTTCGACGAATTCGCAAATCGCCTGGCTTTCGGTCAGAATCCGCCCGTCAAGCCGCAGCACCGGCACCTTGCCCGCCGGGTTGCGGCGCAGAAACTCGGGCGAGGCCTCCCAATAGCGTTCCTCAACCAGCTCCACCTCGATCTTCTTTTCGGCCAGCACAAGGCGAACCTTGCGGCAAAAGGGCGACAGCGCAACGTGGTAAAGGCGGTTCATGCAATGGGCCTCGGCGGGGGTCTTTCACCCCTGATAGCGAGGCGGGCGCGGCGGATCAATGGGCGCCTGCCCCTAATCCCAGCAGGCCGTGCGCCCGTCGGCCCTGATCGTCTCGGCGCCGTCGGCAATGGCCTCGGCCCGGCGGCTCAGGAATGCGCTCGGCTTTGCCGCGTCGCGCCCCTTGGGGTCGGGCAACACGGCGGCCAGCAAAGCCGCCTGCCGGGCGGTCAGCTTGTCGGGGGTGGTGGCAAAATAGCGCTCGGCGGCGGCGTGCACGCCAAAGACGCCGGTGTCGAACTCGGCGACGTTCAGGTAAACCTCAAGCACGCGGCGCTTGGTCCAGACCAATTCCACCAGCGGCGTGATACCCGCCTCCAGCGCCTTGCGCGCCCAGCTGCGGCCCTGCCAAAGAAACACGTTCTTGGTCACCTGCTGGCTGATTGTCGATGCACCCCGGCCGCGCCCCTCGGCGATGGCGGTGCGAATGGCAACCACGTCAAAACCCCAGTGGAGGCAAAAGTTGGCGTCCTCGGCTGCCACCACCGAACGCGCCATCGCCGGGGCGATTTCCTCCATCGGCACCCATTTGCGCTGCGTCTGCCCCAGACGCCACCATTCGCCGAGCATGGTCATGGTAACGGGCGGGTTGACCACGGTGTAAAGCGCGATACTGGCCAGCGTCAGCCCCAGCGCCAGCACCGCGCCGCGCCACGACCAATACCATAGCCAGCGCAAGGGCCGCAGCCGCAGCCCTGGCCTTCGCCGGGGCGGGTCGATTGCCTCGGGCTTGAGGGTCTTTTTCGCCATGGCGCAGCTAAGGCAAGGCCCCCGCCCCGGTCAAGGGGTGGGGGCGTCGCGCCTATTCTGCCGGCATCGCCGCCGCCGCAACGGTCAGCGGGTGTGACAGATGAACCAGCATTTCACGCGGGCAGACCTGCACGAAACTGCCCCGCTCAACCGCCCAGTTCTGCAAGATCGCGCGCGCCTTGGCGCTGGCGGTTTCGGCAAGGTGCCGCTCGATCAGGCCTTTCACCTGCGCCTCCCAATGCGGGTGCTCGATGGCGCTGGTGACAAGCGTTTCCATGTTCATGTTGCCCCGCGCGCGGCCCTCGGGGTCGTAAACATAGGCCATGCCGCCGGTCATGCCCGCCCCGAAGTTGGCGCCGATGCGCCCCAGTATCACCGCCACGCCGCCGGTCATGTATTCGCAGCCGTTTGAGCCGCAGCCTTCGACCACCACCTTGGCGCCCGAGTTGCGCACCGCAAAGCGCTCGCCGGCGCGGCCGGCGGCAAAGAGGTAGCCTTCGGTCGCGCCATAAAGCACGGTGTTGCCGATGATGGTGTTTTCCGAGGCGACCAGATGGCTGCCCATCGGCGGGCGCACCACGATGATGCCGCCCGACAGGCCTTTGCCGACATAATCGTTGGCGTCGCCCATCACCTCAAGCTTCAGCCCCGGTGCCGCGAACGCGCCCAGCGATTGCCCGCACGATCCGGTCAGCTTGACCGTCAGGTGGTCGGGTTGCAGCGCGTTCTTCATGCCGAAGTTGCGCACGATATGGCTGCTGGCACGGGTGCCGATGGTGCGGTGGGTATTGCGCACCGCGTAGCTCAGCTGCATCTTCTCGCCGTCTTCAAAGAACCGCGCGCCGTCGCGCACAATCTCGGCATCGAGCGTATCGGGCACATGGTTGCGCGGCTTCGAGCGGTCGTAGACGATCTTGTCGAAGCCATCGACGGTGATCAGCAGCGGGTTCAGGTCGAGGTCATCGAGATGTTCCGACCCACGGCTGACCTGCGCCAGCAAGTCGGCCCGCCCGATCACTTCATCGAGCGTGCGTGCGCCGATCTCGGCCAGTATCTCGCGCACCTCTTGCGCGTAGAAGGTGATCAGGTTCACCACCTTGTCGGCGGTTCCGTTGAACTTGGCGCGCAAGACAGGGTCTTGCGTGCAGACCCCTACCGGGCAGGTGTTGCTTTGGCACTGGCGCACCATGATGCAGCCCATCGCGATCAGCGCGGCGGTGCCGATGCCGTATTCTTCCGCCCCCATCATCGCCGCCATCACGATATCGCGCCCGGTGCGCAACCCGCCATCGGTGCGCAGCGTCACCCGCTCGCGCAGGTTGTTCATCGCCAGCACCTGATGCGCCTCGGTCAGCCCCATTTCCCACGGCAGACCGGCAAATTTGATGCTTGTCGCAGGGCTGGCCCCGGTGCCGCCATTATGGCCGGAAATCAGAATGATATCCGCGCGGGCCTTGGCTACCCCCGCAGCAATCGTGCCCACGCCCGATTGCGCCACCAACTTGACCGTCACCTTGGCGCGCGGGTTGATTTGCTTGAGATCATAGATCAGCTGCGCGAGGTCTTCGATGCTGTAGATGTCGTGGTGCGGCGGCGGGCTGATAAGCGTGACACCCGGCGTCGAATGGCGCAGCCGCGCAATCAGCGCGGTCACTTTCATGCCCGGCAACTGCCCGCCCTCGCCGGGTTTGGCGCCTTGGGCCACCTTGATTTCAAGCTCTTCGCAGGCGTTCAGGTATTCCGCCGTTACACCAAAGCGGCCCGATGCCACCTGCTTGATCTTGGCGGAGGGGTTATCGCCATTGGGTTCGGGCACAAAATGCGCCGGGTCTTCGCCGCCCTCGCCGCTGTCGGATTTGGCGCCGATCCGGTTCATCGCGACGTTCAGCAGCTTGTGTGCCTCGGGCGAAAGCGCGCCAAGGCTCATGCCCGGCGTCACGAAGCGCTTGCGAATCGAGGTGATGCTTTCCACCTCTTCGATCGGCACCGGCTTGCCCAGCAGCTTGATGTCGAGAAGATCGCGCAGGTGAATTGGCGGGTTGGCGCGCATCATCGCGCTATACTGCTTCCACAGATCAAAACTGCCCTGTTCGCAGGCGCTTTGCAAAAGGTGCATGCTCGGCGCTTCCCAGGCGTGCTTTTCGCCTGACCGGCGCGCCTTGTAGAACCCGCCCACCGGCAGCACGTCTTGCCCGCCCAGCCAGCCGCGCGCGTGCACCTGTTCCAGCTTGCGCTGAATGCCGTGCAGACCAATGCCGGAAATGCGGCTTTGCATGCCGGGAAAGTATTCGGCCACCATCGCGCGGCTGAGGCCAACCGCCTCGAAGTTCAGCCCGCCGCGATAGGACGAGATCACCGAAATGCCCATCTTCGACATGATCTTGAGAAGGCCCGCGTCGATTGCCGCGCGGTAGCGGCGCATCGCCTCGACCAGACTGCCCTCGACCAGACCGCGCTCGCGCCGGTCGGCGATGGAATCCTGCGCCAGATAGGGGTTTACCGTGGTTGCGCCGCAGCCGATCAGCACCGCGACATAATGCGGATCGACGCATTCGGCTGACCGCACATTGATGCTGGTGAAGGTCCGCAGGCCTTTGCGCGTCAGCCAGCTGTGCACGGCACTGGTGGCCAAAATCATCGGCATTGGCGCCCTTTCGGCGCCCTGATGTTCGTCGGTCAGAATCAGGTGGTTGGCGCCCGAGCGCACGGCGTCTTCGGCCTCGGCTCGAATACGCGTAAGCCCGTCGCGCAGCGCATCCTGCTCGGCGCCCGCAGCAAATGAACAGTCGATTGCCGCGACATTGGCGCCAAAGATCTGCCGCATCGCGTCAAATTCGGCGTTGAACACCAACGGGCTTTCCAAAAGCAGAATCTCGGTCTGGCTGCTGTCTTCATCGAGCACGTTCTTGAGGTTGCCGAACCGGGTCTTCAGGCTCATCACCCGGCTTTCGCGCAAGCTGTCGATCGGCGGATTGGTGACCTGGCTGAAGTTCTGCCGGAAGAAATGGCTGAGCGGGCGATAGGTTTTTGAGAGCACGGCCGGTGGCGTATCATCGCCCATGCTGGCTATGGCCTCTTTGCCATCTTCGACCATCGGCGCCAGAATCTGCTCCAGATCTTCCAGCGTATACCCCGCCGCCAGCTGCCGCTTGCGCAGATCAGCCCCCGCAAACATCGCCGTTTCCGGCAGCGCGTCCAGCGGCGCGCTAAGCTCGACAACCTTGCCCACCCATTCGCCAAAGGGCTGGCTGCCCGCCAGCCGGTCCTTGATGGCGTGGTCGTGGTAAAGCCTGCCGTCCTTCATATCGACGGCGATCATCTGGCCCGGACCCAGCGCGCCCTTTTCAGCGATATTTGCCTCGGGCACCGGCACCATGCCGATTTCCGACCCGGCAATCAGCAGCCCGTCGAGGGTGCGCACATAGCGCATCGGGCGCAGGCCGTTGCGGTCAAGCCCGCCGCAAACCCAGCGGCCATCGGTCATCGCGAGCGCGGCTGGCCCATCCCATGGCTCCATCACCGCGTTGCAGTAGGCATACATGTCTTGCCAGGGTTTTGGCAGATCAGCGGTAAAGTTCGACCAGGCCTCGGGCACCAGCATGGTCTTGGTCATCGGCGCCGAACGCCCAGACCGCACCATCACCTCGAACACCGCATCCAGTGCGCCGCTGTCAGAGGTGCCCGCCGGAATGATTGGCTTGATGTCTTCGGCGGCATCGCCAAAGGCATTCGAGGCCATGCGGATCTCATGGCTTCTCATCCAGTTGACGTTGCCTTTCAGCGTGTTGATCTCGCCGTTATGGGCCAGCATGCGGAAGGGCTGGGCCAGCGCCCATTGCGGGAAGGTGTTGGTCGAATAGCGCTGGTGATAGATCACGAAGGCGGATTCAAACCGTTCATCGCGCAGATCGGGGTAGAACACCGCGACCTGCTCGGCCAGCATCATGCCTTTGTAGATGATCGATCGGCACGAGAACGAACAGAGGTAAAGCCCCGCAATCTGTGCTGCCAGCGCCGCTTTTTCGATGCGGCGGCGGATGATGTAAAGCTCGCGCTCAAAGGTTTCCTGATCAATGTCCTTTTCGCAGCGGATCAGGATCTGCTCGATCTCGGGGCGGGTGGCATTGGCCTTTTCGCCCAGAACATCGGTGTTCACCGGCACATGCCGCCAGCCATAGATGTAGTGCCCCATCCGCAGCACTTCGGTTTCAACGATGGTGCGGCAACGTTCCTGCGCGCCGAAATCGGTGCGCGGCAGGAACACCTGGCCGACCGCAATCAGCTTGCCCATGTCGGGTTCATGCCCGGTGCGGCGGACCTGATCATAAAAGAACCTGACCGGGATCTGCACATGAATGCCCGCGCCGTCGCCGGTCTTGCCGTCGGCATCGACCGCGCCCCGGTGCCAGACCGCCTTCAGCGCCTCGATGCCGTGTTCCACCACCCGGCGCGACGGCGTGCCGTCGATCGACACCACAAAGCCGACTCCGCACGACGAATGTTCATCTTCGGCGCGGTAAAGCGAATGCGCATCCATCCAGGCGCGCCGCGCCTCTTCCTCGGCAACCCAGGCGGCGTCAAATCTGGTCATGGCGGAAACTCCTCAGGTGGTCGGTCAGGTCGGGGGCTTGGGTCAGCACGGCGTTGCAGTCGAACAGCGGCACAAGGCTGCCAAAGCCATCTTCGCCGGGCAGCGCAAAGGTGACGGGCGGCTGGAAGCTTTCGACGCGGTCGCCCGCGGCATTCTCGAAAACCTCGGTGTCGCCAAAGAACAGGCGCAGTTCGCGGCTGATGAACTGGGTGCCCATGCGCCGGGTCAGGAATGCGCCCGACGCATCATAGGACGAAAGGTCGAAGGTGCTTCGTTCCAGCGCAATGCCATCAATCATCACGCTGTCGCCGGTAAGCCTGTCGAGACCGACATACCGCTCGACCACGCCGCCGGTGTTCTCGGTGAGAAAATCATAGTCGTCGGACCCGGTCGCAATCAGCGTGCTGAAACTTGCGTGGTCATTTGCCTTGGGCAGCAGGCGGTCAATCTCGCCGGTGTCATGGTCGATGCTTTCCATCCAGCGCGTTTCATGGTCAATCCGGCTGGAGAAATACACGCCCACGCCATCGGCATAGGAAATCCAGCGGTTGCCCGGCTCGTCGCTCGCGCAGGAATAGACGTTGGCAACCTGACACTGGCGCATCTGCACGGTCAGCGACAAGGTGCAGCCCTTGGGTGGTGTAAAGGTCTGCGCGGCAGCAGGGGCTGCGCCCGCGACGACAAGCGCAAGCGCAACCACAACATTCTCAACGGCTTTGGACATGTCATTCCCCCTGAAGCTGCAAGCGCGGCCCCCTGCAGGCGCCGCCGATCACGCACGCCTTATTCTGCCGCCACGGCGCCGCTCTGCGCCAGATAATTCAGGATGCTTTCGCCCGCCTCGCGCCCGTCGCGGATGGCCCACACCACAAGGCTTGCCCCCCGCACGATATCGCCCACGGCAAAGACGTCGGGCAGGCTGGTTACATGGCTGTCGTGTGCCGCCTTGATGGTGCCCCAACGGGTAACATCAAGGCCTTTGGTGCCCCAAAGCTCGGGCAGGTTTTCAGGCTCGAACCCGAGCGCCTGCACCACCAGATCGGCGGGCTCGATATAATCGGCGCCGTCGATCACCTCGGGCGCCTGCCGCCCGGTGGCATCGGGCGCGCCAAGCCGCATGCGCTGCACCAGCACATCGCTGACCGGACTGCCGGCGAATGCGGTGGGCACCGCAAGCCAGACAAACTCGACACCTTCTTCCTCGGCGTTCTGCACTTCGCGCTGGCTGCCGGGCATGTTGGCGCGGTCGCGCCGGTAGAGGCACTTGACCGATTCCGCGCCTTGGCGGATGGCGGTGCGCACGCAGTCCATCGCGGTATCGCCGCCGCCGACGACCAGCACGCGCTTGCCCGCCGCGTTCAGCGTGCCGCTGTCAAAGGCCTCGACCTCATCGCCAAAATCCTTGCGGTTGGCGGCCGTGAGGTAGTCGAGCGCGCGCACGATGCCTTCGGCGCCGGCGCCCGGCCCTTCCAGTTCGCGAGTCTTGTAGACCCCGGTTGCAATCAGCACCGCGTCATGCTTGCCGCGAATGGCGTCAAAGCTCAGGTCCACGCCGACAATGCAGCCCAGCACAAATTGCACCCCGGCCTGTTCAAGCTGGCCGATACGGGCCATCACCACGTCTTTTTCCAGCTTGAAGCCGGGGATGCCGTAGGTCAGCAGCCCGCCGGCGCGGTCGTTGCGGTCGTAGACCGTGACTTGCACCCCGGCGCGGCGCAGCACATCGGCGGCGGCAAGCCCGGCGGGCCCGGCACCAATGATGCCCACCGATTCCGCGCGCTCGGCCGCGGGGCGGATCGGTTTCACCCAGCCCATGTCCCACGCCGTGTCGGTCAGGTATTTCTCGATCGCGCCGATGGTCACGGTGCCATGGCCGGATTGCTCAATCACGCAATTGCCTTCGCAAAGCCGGTCTTGCGGGCAGATGCGCCCGCAGATTTCGGGGAAGGTGTTGGTCTGTTGGCTCAGCTCATAGGCTTCCTGCAGCCGCCCTTCGGCGGTCAGGCGCAGCCAGTCGGGGATGTTGTTGTGCAAGGGGCAATGGGTCTGGCAGTAGGGCACGCCGCACTGGCTGCACCGGCTTGCCTGCTCGGCGGCTTTTGCGGCGGCAAACTCGCGGTAGATTTCGTGAAAGTCGGTGGCGCGCACCGAAGGTTCGCGCTTTTCGGGGGTCTCACGCCCGAGCGTCACGAACTTGAGCATTGGTTGCTTGGCCATGGTCGCACCCTTCGGCTTTTCAGTCGCGCATTGCTACTGTGCGCCGATGGGAATTAAAAGTCAGAATGGTTTACCTAAATGCCGACTATCTTGCCGCCCGCGACGTTATGCGGGCGTTTTTTCCACATAATAGGTATCGTGTGCTGACCTAAGTGTTAATACCCGAGCGCCAGCGCCACCAGAACTACGGTTCCAAGGATGATTCGCCACCAGCCAAAGACCGCGTATCCATGGCGGCTGACATAGGTGAGCAAGCCGCGCACAACGAACACCGCCGCGACGAACGCCATCACAAAGCCGACCGCGATCTCGCCCAGCGCCGCGCTGTCGAGCACGTCGCGGTTCTTGTAAAGGTCGAAGGCAAAGGCCCCGGCCATGGTCGGCATGCTGAGAAAAAATGAAAATTCCGCCGCCGCGCGCTTGCTGGCACCCAGTGCCAGCGCCCCCACGATGGTCGCGCCCGATCGTGAAACCCCCGGAACCATCGCCAGAACCTGAAACAGCCCGATCTTCAGCGCCATGCCCAGCGGCAGGCGCATTGCGTCATCATGCCGCGGGGCCAGCACCAGCCGATCAACCCAGATCAGCACCACGCCGCCCAAAACCAGCATCACCGCAATCAGCAAGGGCGATTCGAACATTACGGTCTTGATGAAATCATGCGCCGCCACGCCGACCACCACGGCAGGCAGAAAGGCGATCAGCACCGACCAGATGAAGCGCCGCGATTCAGGGTCGTGAGGGGCCGCTGCAAAGACCGAAATCAGCCGCCGCGCATAAACCCCCACAATCGCGACGATCGCGCCAAGCTGAATCAGCACCTCGAAGGCCTTGCCGTTTGATTCAAAGCCCAAAAAATGCCCGGCTAACAAAACGTGCCCGGTCGAAGACACTGGAATGAACTCGGTCAGCCCTTCGAGCAGCCCAAGGGCCGCGGCGACCAGTGTGGTCTCGCCCATCAGCTGTGCTTGCGCAGGTTCTTGGCCGAAGCCTTGATGGCATCAAACTGGCCCGTGGGGCGGAAGCGCCAGAGATAATCAGGCAGCACCGCACCGAGCGGTGTCGGCTCAATCCCCAGATCGGCAAAGCCGCGCGCGCCGGGTGCCACCACGTTGTCGTGGCGCAAAAGCTTGACCTGATCGCGGGTCAGCATGCGGTTGACGAAGAGCCCGCCCCAGAGAAACTGGAAACTGTCGAACCATGCCGCCAGCGCCCGCGCCACCCAGAACGGAATGTTCACGACAATGCGGCGGCGCAAGGTCACGTCGAGCATCTTGCCGATCAGCTCGCGCATCGTGTGCACGTCGGGGCCGCCCAGCTCATAGGTGCCACTGGCCTCGCCCAGCACCGCCTTGACCACCGCCTTGGCGACATCATCAACATAGACCGGCTGAAAGCGGGTATTGGCGCCCACGATCGGCAGCACCACGCCCCAGCGCGCCATCATTGCGAATTTGTTGAAGAAACCGTCTTCAGGGCCGAACATCACCGACGGCCGCAAGATAACTGCCGAGGGGAATGAGCTGCGAACCGCCGCCTCGCCCGCAGCCTTGGTGCGGGCATAATCGCTGCTGCCCGAGGTTTCGGTGCCGATTGCCGAGATGTGCACCAGCCGCGCCACGCCCTCTTCCGCCGCGATCCGCGCGATGCGGGCCGCACCCTGCGCCTGCACGGCATCAAAGGTGTTCTTGCCGTCGCGCACCAGAATGCCGACGCAGTTGACCACCGCGTCAGCGCCCTGCATGGCACCG
Organism: Paracoccaceae bacterium; assembly: GCA_019429405.1. Lineage (GTDB taxonomy): Bacteria > Pseudomonadota > Alphaproteobacteria > Rhodobacterales > Rhodobacteraceae > UBA6213. Next base: position 34,928 of record JAHYIZ010000012.1, on the reverse strand, counting down.
CGCACCGAGGCATCGTCGCGAACGTTGCAGCGCACAGGCTCCACCTGCCCCATCGCGCCATAGGTGCGCACGAACAGCGCCTCGTTGTCGCGCCGCACCGCCACCCGCACGCGCCAGCCTTCCTGCGCCATGCGCCGGGCAATGTAGCGCCCGACAAACCCCGACCCGCCGTAGATGGTGACAAGTTTCGACATCGGCGCCAGCCTTTCGTTCGCAAAATCCGCCCTTTGATTAGCGCCAAGCCCCTTGCGCGACAAGGGCAAAGGGTGCCGCAGGTTGCGCGCCGCGCAAATTGTTCGCGAACCCCGTTGACAGTGCCAGTGGCCCTCTTTAATCACCCCGCTCACGAACACCTGCCCAGGTGGCGGAATTGGTAGACGCGCACGGTTCAGGTCCGTGTGCCGCAAGGCGTGGAGGTTCGAGTCCTCTTCTGGGCACCATTACCTTGAGTATGTCAGCAGATTGACGCAGCGCACACCGCGCGGCGCCTTTCCGCGTTTTCCGATTGCCGAAAAGGCCGTCCATGCCCGCGCAGACCTCTCCGAACGACCATATCCGGTCGCCGCGCCTGATCCTTGCTGCCATCGCGATCATGCTTTTGCTGGCGTCGCTTGACCAGACCATCGTTTCCACCGCGCTGCCCACCATCGTCGCTGACCTCGGCGGCATCGACCACCTCAGTTGGGTCGTTACCGCCTACCTTCTGACATCAACCGTTGTGGCGCCGCTTTATGGCAAGCTCGGCGACCTTTATGGGCGCAAGCTGATGATGCAGGTCTCGGTGGTGCTGTTCCTGCTGGGGTCGGCGCTGGCGGGGCAAGCCACCTCGATGCTGTTCCTGATCGGCGCGCGCGGGTTGCAGGGCCTTGGCGGTGGTGGCCTGTTCGTGCTGGCGCTGACGGTAATCGCTGATGTGGTGCCCCCGCGCGAGCGGGGCAAGATTCAGGGCCTGTTCGGTGCGGTGTTCTCTATTTCGTCGATCGCCGGGCCGCTGATCGGCGGCTACTTCACCGAGGCGCTCAGCTGGCGCTGGATCTTTTATGTCAACTTGCCGCTGGGCATCTTCGCGCTGGTGGTGTTTGCGGCGGCATTCAAGCCGCGCGGCATCCGCACCGGCCACAAGATCGACTATCTCGGAGCACTCCTGCTGACCACCGCACTGTCGTCGGTGGTGCTCTTCACCTCGCTGGGCGGGCGCACATTCGCGTGGGACAGCGGTCTGATCCTGTCGCTGATCGCACTCGCGGTGCTGACCGTCCCGGCCTTCGTGCTGGTTGAGCAGCGCGCCGCCGAGCCGATCCTGCCGCTGGCGCTGTTTTCCCATTCCACCTTCGTGATCTTTTCGGGCATCGGCGCCATAGTCGGCGCTGCGATGTTTGGTGCCGCGACGTTTCTGCCGCTCTATCTGCAGGTGGCCAAGGGTATCAGCCCCACGGCCTCTGGCCTGCAAATGCTGCCGATGATGGTTGGCACGATGGCGGGTTCAATCGGTGCGGGGCAGATCATGGGGCGCACCGGGCATTATCGCCGCCTGCCGCAGGTGGGCATGGTGATCCTCGTGCTTGGCATGCTCAGCCTCACGCAGCTGCACCCTGACACCTCGCGCTGGGCGCTGGTGGCCATGATGGCGATGGTTGGGCTTGGCATGGGGCCGACGATGTCGGTGGGCACCACCGCCATTCAAAATGCCATCCCGCGCGCAATGCTGGGGGTCGGCACCTCGGGGTTCACATTGTTCCGGCAGGTGGGCGGGTCGGTTGGCATCGCCATTTTCGGCGCGCTGTTCGCGGCTGGTCTGAGCACGCACATGGCGGGGCTGCTGCCACCGGGGTCCGAACCGGGCGCCTTTGGCGCGGCACAGGTGGCGGCCCTTCCCGAAGCTGCGCGCATGGCCGTCGCCACCGCCTTTACCGACGCGATGCACCCGATCTTTGCCATCGCCGCCGCACTTGCGGCGGTGGCGCTGGTGCTGTCGCTGTTCATCGTCGAAAAACCGCTTGAAGACCGTATTGGCCAAGGCGGGCCGGGCGGCGGCCATTGACGCGCCGCGCTGTGATCGGCAGAAGCTTGAACCGTGACCGGGCGCGCAGACCGCAGCGCCCGGCAGCCAGCGAGGCAGAAATGACGAACCACCTCTACAAGGGCGACCTGCCCGACGGACTTGCACTTGGCCCGGTGGTCGCAATCGACACCGAGACAATGGGGCTGAACCCGCACCGCGACCGGCTTTGTCTGGTGCAGCTTTCCTCGGGCGATGGCCATGCCCACATGGTGCAGATCGCGCAGGGCCAGCGCAGCGCGCCGAACCTTGCCCGGATGCTGGCAGACCCGGCGGTGCTGAAGCTCTTTCACTTTGCCCGCTTCGATGTGGCAGCACTCTACAACGCCTTTGGCGTGGTCACCGCGCCGGTGTGGTGCACCAAGATCGCCTCGCGCATGGTGCGCACCTTCACCGACCGGCACGGGCTGAAATACCTGCTGCAAGACCTTGTGGGGGTCGATGTCTCCAAACAGCAGCAAACCTCGGATTGGGGCGCGGCTGATCTGACCCCGGCGCAGCTTGAATATGCGGCATCCGATGTGCTTTACCTGCACCGGCTGAAGGCCGCGCTTGAAATCCGCCTTGCGCGCGAGGGCCGCACCCAGCTTGCGCAGGCGTGCTTTGACTTTCTTCCCGCGCGCGGTCAGCTTGATCTGATGGGCTGGGATGAACCCAATGACATCTTCCACCACTGACGCCACCACTTGGCTTGCCACCGCGCGCCGGGTGATCGGCATCGAGGCGCAGGCGCTTTCGCTTCTGGCCGGCAGCCTTGGTGACAGTTTCGCGCAGGCGGTCGAAACGATCCTGCGGGCGCAGGGCCGGGTGGTTGTCTCGGGGATGGGCAAGTCAGGCCATATCGCGCGCAAGATTGCTGCCACCTTCGCCTCGACCGGCACGCCCGCGCAGTTCGTTCACCCCGCCGAGGCGAGCCACGGCGATCTGGGCATGGTCACGGCGCAGGACGTAGTGCTGGTGTTGTCGAATTCGGGAGAAACCCCCGAGCTGTCCGACATCGTGGCGCACAGCCGCCGCTTTTCAATTCCGCTGATCGGCGTGGCCGGGCGGGCAGGCTCTACCTTACTGCGCCAAGCCGATGTGGCAATTCTGCTGCCCGCAGCACCCGAGGCTTGCGGCACGGGCGTGGTGCCGACCACCTCGACCACGATGACGCTGGCGCTGGGCGATGCGCTAGCCGTGGCGCTGATGGAGCATCGCGCCTTCACGCCCGAGCATTTCGCCACCTTCCACCCCGGCGGCAAGCTGGGGGCGCGGCTGGCCACGGTCGCTCGCCTGATGCACGCAGCGCCGCCCCTTGTGGCCGAAACCGCGCCGATGGCCGAAGCGCTGCTGGTGATGACGCAAAAGGGGTTTGGCGTGGTCGGCGTTACCGACGCCGCCGGGCAGCTTGCCGGCATCATCACCGACGGCGACCTGCGCCGCCACATGGAGGGGCTTTTGGCCCAAACGGCGGGCGATGTGATGACCCGCGCCCCGCAGACGATCGGCCCCGATGCGCTGGCCGCAACCGCCGTTGCGGTGATGAATGCGCGCAAGATCACCTGCCTGTTCGTGCTTGACCCCGTCGCCGGTGGCGCGCCGCTCGGGATTTTGCACATTCACGACTGTCTGCGCGCGGGGGTCGCCTGACCATGGCGCGCGGCTATGACGATACCCATTCGTGGCTTGTCATGGGCGCCAAGATCGTGTTGCCGCTGCTCGCTTTGTCGCTGCTTGCAACGCTGTTTCTGGTGTCACAACGGATCGACCCGAGCCAGCCTGTCCCCTATGCCGACATTGATCTTGATGAACTTGCGCGCGAGCCGCGCATGACCGAGCCGCATTTTGCGGGCGTTACCGAAGATGGAGCGGCGCTGACTGTTTCGGCGGCCGGCGCGCGCCCCGACGCGGTCGGAAGCGGTGCAAGTGCCACCGGCATTGTGGCGCGGATCGACAGCCCCGGCGCGTTTTGGGCAGATATCGTGGCCGACGAAGGCCGGCTTGACCCGATCCGGGGCGAGGTCCGGTTGCGCGGCGCGGTCAGCCTGCGCACCTCGGCAGGCTACGCCATCGAGTCGGACGAGATCAACCTGACGATTGATCGCACGCGTATCGAAGCGCCCGTGTCGGTCGTTGCCGATGCCCCCTTCGGCCAGCTTTCCGCAGGCGCGATGACGCTTTCGACCAGCGGCGCCGATGCGCCCTATCTTCTGGTTTTCAACGCGGGCGTGAAGCTGATATACCATCCAGTGAATTGAGGTAGCCATGCTAGCCAAGCGTCTTGCCCTTGCCCTCTCGGCTCTGCTTGCCGGCGTCATTCTTGCCGCGCCGCTGGGTTTGGCGCAGCAGGTCAGCTTTGGCGGCATCCGCGCCGATACCACTGCCCCGGTCGAGATCAGCGCCGATAGCCTGACCATCGATCAGGCCGACGGCAGCGCGGTGTTCGCGGGCGATGTGGCCGTGTCGCAGGGCGACATGCGGCTGTCGGCGGCGCTGGTGCGGGTGGAATACGGCGCCGGCGGCCAGCGCGAAATCACCCGCCTGCTGGCCAGCGGTGGCGTCGTTCTGGCCAGTGGTGCCGATGCCGCGCAGGCCGAAACTGCCGAATATACGATTGCATCCGGATTGGTCCTGCTGAGCGGCAACGTGCTGCTGACGCAAGGCGGCAACGTGCTCTCGGGGCAGCGTCTGACTGTCAACCTGGCCACCGGTAGCGCCACGGTTGAAGGCCGGGTGCAAACGACTCTTCAGCCCGGGGGCAACTGATGCGGCAGCGCCGCTCGTCTGCACCGGGCGCCACGGCGCCGGAGCCTGCCGGGCTGGTTGTCAACGGTCTGCGCAAATCCTATCGCCGCAAGCCGGTGCTGCGCGACGTGGCGCTGATGCTGTCGCAGGGCGAGGTGGTGGCGCTGCTTGGCCCCAACGGGTCTGGCAAGACCACCTGTTTTTACGCCATTGCCGGGCTGATCCTGCCGGACGCCGGGCAGATCTTGCTTGATGGCCGCGATGTGACCGGCCTGCCGATGTATCGGCGCGCGCAGCTTGGAATCGGCTATCTGCCGCAGGAGGCGTCGATCTTTCGCGGCCTTTCGGTAGAAGACAACATTCTGGCCGTGCTTGAAGTGGTTGAGCGCCAGCGCCACAAGCAGCGCGAACGGCTGGAGGAATTGCTGGGCGATTTCTCGATCGAGCATTTGCGCCATGCCCCCGCGGTGGCGCTTTCGGGCGGTGAGCGGCGGCGGGTGGAAATTGCACGCTGCCTTGCCGCCAACCCGCGCTTTCTGCTGCTGGATGAACCTTTTGCAGGGGTCGATCCGATCTCGGTGGGCGATATCCGCGCGCTGGTGCATGATCTGCGCTCGCGCGGCATCGGGGTGCTGATCACCGATCATAACGTGCGCGAAACGCTTGAAATCGTTGACCGCGCCTACATTCTGCACGATGGCGCCGTGCTGATGAGCGGCACCGCCGACGAGGTGGTGCGCGATGAAAATGTGCGCCGCGTCTATCTTGGGCAAGGCTTCCGCATAACGTGAAGCACAATCTCGCGCCTGCCCCGGTAGCGCAAGCACGAAGCCGTTGACAAAGGCCCGGCGCTTGGCGCCAAATAGCGTCAAATGCATGACCATCGCCCACTCTCACGAGCGACGTCACCAGAAAGCCCCCGCAGTCAGGGCCACGGTTCCGGCTTGCGGCGCGGGCCACCCCCCGAGATTAACCGAACCGCAACCACAGCCATGTTCGGCTGTTGCCGGTTCATGCACCCGAAGGAGAAGCCATGCGGTATCAGATCAGCGGCAAGCAGCTCGACATTGGCGAAGCTCTGCAGTCCCATGTGAAAACCGAACTGGGCGAGACACTGGACAAATATTCCCAGCGCCCCACCGATGCCACCGTGGTTTTCTCGCGCGTGACGCATGAATTTCTGTGCGAAATCTCTGTGCACCTGTCGACCGGGCTGACCGCCGCCGCCAAAGGCACGGCGTCCGAGGTTTATGCGGCCTTCGAATCGTGCCGCGAGCATCTCGACAAACAGCTGCGCCGCTACAAGCGCCGCCTGAAAGACCATGTTCGCAACCACCCCGACCCTGTTGAATTCGGTGCGGCGGGGATGTATGTGCTCGCGGCAGAAGCTGGCAATGGGGATTCGGAGCCCGAAAGCCTTGCGCCCGTGATCATCGCCGAGATGCAGGCCCAGGTGCCGACGCTTTCGGTGGGTGAAGCGGTTATGCAGATGGAAATCGCGGGCTCACCCATGCTGGTGTTCCGCAACGAGAAACATGGCGGTGTGAATGTGGTGCACCGCCGCGAAGACGGTAACGTGGGCTGGATCGACCCGCGTAACATCAAATAGGCGCCAGCCGCTGGCGCGGGAAAGTAAGGCCAATGCAGCTTTCAGACCTGCTCGGGGCAGATGCCGTCAAGGTTTTTGCCCATGTCACGAGTAAGAAACGCCTGTTTCAGGATCTCGCTGAGATCGCGCAGCAGGCTTACGGGATCAATGCCTCCGATACGCTTGACGCGCTGCAAGACCGCGAAAGTCTTGGGCCGACCGGGGTCGGCCATGGTGTTGCCTTGCCGCATGCGCGGCTGCACGGGCTTTCGCGCGTGGTGGGCGTGTTCGTGCGGCTTGAAAAACCGCTCGATTTCGATGCGGTTGACCGCCAGCCCGTCGATCTGGTGTTTGCCTTGTTCGCGCCCAAGGATTCGGGCGTTGAACACCTCAAGGCGCTGGCGCTGGTATCACGCGCCATGCGCAATGCCGAATTCTGCACCAAGCTGCGCGCCAATACCGCGCCCACTGCGTTGCATGCCCTGCTGACCGAGGCCGTGGGCACGCAGGCAGCCTAGCTGCCCGCGTGCCAGTCGGCAAAACCGAAGCTCATGTAGTCGCGCGGGTAGGCCTCGCGCACGGCGGCCTCTAGCGCGCCGTCATAGATCTTTGCCAGCGTCACGCCGGTGGCCTTGGCCTCGGGCGGCAGCGCAGGGCAGGGCAGGCCGACCGACGCCGCCAAATGCGCAAGGTCTTCGGCCAGCCGGTCTTCACGGCAAAGCATGTCAGGTGGGGCAAAATTGCCAAAGCCTTGAATCACCGCGTATTGGCTGGCCCAAAGCTGGTCGATTCGCACCGAGGTCTGGCCGTTCAGGTTGGCTTTCAGAAACTTCAGGAACGCCATGAAGGCGGTCCGTTGTGCCAAAGCGCTCATCTTGGTGGCCTCGTCGGCCGGCGGCAACGGCACCTCGTAAAGCGTGCGCAGCACCTCGCGAATTTCGCCATAGCGCCCCGGCACGATTGCCTCGCAAAAGGCCGACCATGCGCGCGCAAGCGGGTGGCGCAGCACGGTAAAACTGCGGTGGCCGGGGTGCCCGCGCTTCCACTGGCGCAAGGATTTTTGTGTGAAATCCTCGATCAGCCCGCCGCCGAAGCCCTCAAGCCAGCTGCGCACCCGCGCCTCGGGCCCGGTCTTCAGCGGCAAATAGAGCAGCGGCGCGCCCTTGGCGGCGACAAAGCCCGGCACGTTCGGGCCCCGGCGCGGCTCAAAGTTGGGGGTGCGCGACAGGTTGAACCAGTCGATCCGCGCCAGTGCCGCTTCCATTTCCGGGAAGTTGCGCACTTTTTGCGCCATCTCTTCAGGGTTTTGCACGATCAACGCCTGCGAAACCGCGCCCACCCCATCGGGAAAGCCCAGAAATCGCGCCATGCCGTTCAGCACATCGAGGTTCTGGATATCTTCGTAATCAACGTAAAACGCCGTTTGCCCGCTGGTCTGCAAGGCGCGCAGAAGCTTTAGCTGGAATTCAAGCAAAGGCGCCAGAAATGCCTCAAACTCGGCGGGTTTGAAGGGCGCCTTGAATTCGCGGCGGTCGCGCACGTCCGTCAGCCGCCAGCGATCGGTGTTATAGGCGATCTTCAGGCTGATGTAGCTTTCGACCGGATTGCGGGTGAGAATGATCTTGGCGCAGCGCGGGTCGGCCAGCACGGGTTCGAGCACACGCGCGTCGTGGTCGTGAAAGTAGCGAAAGCCGTTCATCCCCTCGGCCTCGCGGATGCGGGTCAGAAGGCCGATCGGTTCGGCGGTGCGCTGGGCCAGGGTAACCCCCAAAAGCTCGGTCAGCTTGGGGTCGCCCAAATGCACGGGGTTGAACGCTTCGCCGTGGCAGCGCAGCCCCGCAATCTGGTTCAGGCTCGCCTCAAGCAGGTTCGACCCGGTGCGCATTTCGGCAAAGATCACGAATGAGTCGAAAGGGCGGGTCATCGCGCGCGGACCTTATCTGACAATGTAGGGGCGGCTATGGCGGGCGATGGCAGACTGCGGGCCATCATCAACCGGAAAATCGCCCATCAGGCGCGGTTGCATGCCCTGATTCTTGAGGTTTTGCAAAAACTGGCCAAAACCTGTCAGGTCCACCAGCCGTGGCACCTCGGTCAGCCGCCGGGTGGACCGCGGGCTGATTTCGTCGATGATGGTCTGCAAAAGCTCCATCGGGTTCTCGATGAAATCCGCCATCGTCCAGATCCGCACCCGCGCCTTGACATACATCGAACGCAGGATGTCGATCTGGTCGAGCTCGATCTTTTGCAGCCGCGCCGCCTCGCGCCGGGTCACCGCGAAACTGTCGCTGGCGTGAAACAGCGGCACCGCCCACGCGCCGCTGATGACCGAGATTTGCGCGTTGGGGTCGGTGGCGAGGAACCAGTTGCAGGCCTGATTGTCGCGCGGGCTGAACTGAAAACACTGCCGTTCGCCGCGGCTGTTCCAGATCAGGCTGGTCAGGAAGGCTTGTGGGTTATAGTCGCGCAAATGCGCGCTGTCGGTCAGGCAGCCGGCAAAATGCGTCTCATTGCCTGCAAATTCCGCCCGCTCGGGGGCAAAAAGGTGGCCATGCACCCGAGCGCCCGCGTATTTTGCCAGCCAGCCGTCGAAGTTTTCAAACAGGTCCGTAAAGCCCTGAAACACCGAATAGGGCGCCGAGGTCTTGCCGTTTTCGCGGTCGCGATGCGGAAAGCGGCTTTGCATGTAAAGGCCGGGGCGGCCGGTTGTGCGCCGCTCGACCGCCTTGGAAAACAGCCGGTCGATCTTGACCGGGTCCGGTTCGGCGGTGGCGCCAACCGGGGTGCGCTGGGCGAGGAAGTTGGCGTAAAGCCGGTCGGCGCGTGGCCAGATCTTGCGCGCGACAAAGCAGTTTGACCGGCGCAGCAATTGCAGATGGTCATCATAAAACAGATGCGGTTTGCCCTGATAGTCGAACTTCGACAGCGTCAGCGACCGGCTTTCGACATTGGTCGAATAGAGCCGCGTCAGGGTTTGAAAATAGCTTTCATCGGGGATCCAGACCTTTGCGAAGTAGTCGTCATGGGTCTTCCGCTCGGGGTCCTGCAATATCGAGGCCAGCGTGCGGCGGCTCAGGCACCACCACTGGCTGCCCATATGCGGCACCAGCCCGGCGGGAATCTTGCGGCGAATCTTGAAGCGGCGCTGAAACTCCACATAGCGGTCAAAAAGTCGGCGCCTGCGCTTCCAGCTGAAGGGGAAATGCAGCGTGAAGCGTTCTTCATCCAGCCCGCCTACGGTCCAGCCGACATCGGCGGTGGTGACGCTTTCGATGAAATCGGTGTTTGGGCGCGCCGCGAGGTAGGCGGCAAGGTCTTGCACCGGGCGCAGCGGCAGGCACGACCCCGAGGCAAGGAACACATGCCCTACCTCCGGGTGCCGTGCCAGCATCTGCTCGGCACCAGCCTGCGCCGCCGCCACCAGCGACCATGTGCCCCATTCGCATTTGAACCGCCGCGAAAAGCTGACGTTGGCAAGGTCGCCAAGGCTGCGTTCAAACTTGGTGTAGGCAAGCGCATCGACCCGCCAGTCAACATGGATCACCACCGGCGCGCCGCCCACCGCCCAGAACCGCGCCACCTGCGCGGCGCGGTCAAGTGCGGTGTGGCACATCATGACGAAGCCAACGGTCACGCGCGCGCCCTCATGCCCAGTTGCCCTTTGACATTAGCCCCAAAATCTCCAACTGCCGCCAGTTGATGTATTTCTCGCTCCACTTGCACCAGAGGTCCGGTTCTGACGAAAGCTGTTCTGAATAGGCGATGTATTCGCGCGAGCTGGCAAAATGTTCGCGCCGTTCCAGCTCCTCTTCGACCTTGGCGGTCAGAGGCGAGATGAACTTGGCGTGCAGCAGGCAGCCCGAAACCTTTTCGCCGCCCCAGTCGTCGTAGACTACGTTCAGACCGCGAGGCAGCAGCATGTGGGTTGACGAGACATAGGCATAGCGCCGCTGCCATTTCACCAGTGGAATCTTGTTCAGCGACGGCGCGCTGTAGGGGGCATCGGCAAAGAACATCCGCGACCTTGGCCCGCCCTGAATCCAGAGGTTGTTGTAATACCAGTTGCGCGAGATCGTGTAGTTGCCGCTGTCGAACCATTGCGCGATTTCGAGCGGGTTTTGCCCCTCGCGGTAGGGTTGCGCGTCGATCGGCCCCTTGGGGTACATATCGAGCAGCATCGCCGGAAAGCTGCGGATGTCGTAGGTATCAAGCCAATCTGTCAGCGCGCGGATCGGCCGCGTGTCACTGAAAGGATAGACCAGGAATTCGTCGGGGTCGACGGTCAGCGTCCAGTGGTTGTGGCCATAGCGCAGCAAAAGCCAGTTCATCCAGTCCATGCCGTAGCGCGCGGCCTTGTAGCTGGCGGTGGTATGCCAAAGCGACACATCCTTTTGCTCGGCCAGATATTCGCGGGTGCCATCGTCGCTGTCGTTATCGACAATGAGAAAGTGGTTGATCCCCATCTCGCGGTAATAGCGCAGGAAATAGGGCAACCGTACCCGCTCGTTGCGCAGGGTGGAAAACAGCAAGATGTCTTCTGGCTTGATCGCCTCGGTCCGTTTTGCGACCACCGCAAGCGCGCGGCGCTTTCGCACCGCCCGCAGCAACAGCCGCCTGCGCTTCAGCCGCAGACGATATGATTGCGCGAAACCCAAACCGCTTGTCCCTGCCTTACCCCTGCCTCTTGCGCAGCCGCCATTCTGGCCCCGTTATGCTTAACAATCCGCTTAGCATGATACAGCAGATCGGCCGGGGTTTTTCCGCGCAGCACCCTTTGTGAAGCATGGCGAGAGTAGCCATTCGCGCATAAGTCGTAAACACCTGTATTCCATGAAGAAACAAAATTACGAAAACTGCAGCTGCGGCGCAACTCAGCCCCAATCAATCGCGGGCATTAGCCCGAGTGCGACAAGTTGTCGCCACCCCGCATATTCGCGTGCGCCCTCGTGCCAAAGGTCGGGGTTGGAAATCAACCCGTCGTAATAGGCGTCAAAGGCCGCAGGTTCGCCGAAATGTTCGCGCCGCGCCTTCTCCTCGCGGGATTTGTCGATGATCGTGTGCAGGAATTTGCTGTGCAGCAATGCGCCGGCGGCCAGTGGCTGGCCATTGGCATCATGCATCTGGTTCAGCTCTCGCGGCATCAGCGAATGGGTTGAGTTCACATAGGCATAGCGGCGGTTCCACCGCACCAGCGGAATCTTGTTCAGGGTCGGCGCTCGACGCGGCTCATCGGCAAAGAACACCCGCGCCCGCGCCCCACCTTGCACCCAGAGACAGCGGAGGAGCGGCTTCATCAGAACCGTGTAATTGTCAGCGTCGAACCAGCGCAAAATGGCGAACGGGTCGTCGCCCGGCGCGTAGGTCTGCGCATCCAGCGGCCCCCTGGGGTACATGTCCAGCATCAGCGCGCCAAACGCTGGCCTGTTCTGCGCCTCCAGCCAGTCGGTCAGCGCGCGCAGGGGGCGGGTGTCGTGCTCCGGGTAAATGAACGCCTCATCGGCGTCGAGCGTCAGGCACCAGTGGCCGTGCCCGTAATGCATTAAAAGCCAGGTCACCCAGTCGATGCCAAAGCGCGAGGCCTTGTAGCTCGCCTCGGTGCGCCAGACCGAGCAATCAGGCTGCGCCGCCAGATAGTCGCGTGTGCCATCGTCGCTGTCGTTATCGACGATAAGGAAATGCTGCACCCCCAGCGCCCGGTGATGCGCCAAGAACCACGGCAGCCGCACCACCTCGTTGCGCACACAGGCAAAGGCCAGAATGTCATCGCGCCCGATTTGCGCTGTGCGGTCTGTTGCCACACACAGCCGGTGCCGCGACCTGAAGGACCGCCAGAGCAGCCGCTGCCGTTTCAGCCGCAACCTCAGCCGCACCCGCAGCGCCCCGACCTTTTGCTGCAAGGGCATGCCCATACTGCGCCTTCCCGGCTTATTGCGAATAGTGCCCGTTTTGCATCCAGCGCCAGGCATCGGCAATCATTTCGGGCATGGTTGACCGGGATGGCCGCCAGCCCAACTCGGCCACCGCCCGCGCCGAGCCTGAAACCAGCGATACCGCATCGCCCTGCCTGCGTGGCCCATGCGTAATCGGCACGGCGCGGTTGGTCACGCCCCGTGCCGCCTCGATCACCTCTTGCACGGAAAAGCCCACGCCGGTGCCAAGGCAGAACACGCGGCTGCCCTTGCCCGCCTCCAGCCATGCAAGCCCCAGAACATGCGCCTCGGCCAGGTCCATCACATGCACATAGTCGCGCACGCAAGTGCCGTCGCGGGTGGGGTAGTCGGTGCCAAACACCGTCAACGCCCCGCGCCGCCCGTCGATCGCCTCCAGCAGCAGCGGGACCAGATGCGTCTCGGGGCGGTGAAACTCGCCCACTTCGGCCTCGGGGTCGGCGCCAGCCACGTTGAAATAGCGAAAGATCACATGGCGCAACCCGTGTGCTGCGCCGAAATCGCGCAGCATCTGCTCAATCGCCAGTTTTGATGCGCCATAGGCATTCAGCGGCGCTTGCGGCGTGTCCTCATCCAGAAGCACGCCGTCATGGTCGCCGTAGGTCGCGCAAGTTGACGAAAACACGAAATCGAGGCACCCGGCGGCCACCGCCGCCTCGATCAGCGTCAGCGACGAGAGCACGTTGTGGCGCCAGTAAAGCCCAGGCTGCGCCATAGCCTCGCCAACCTGGCTGAGCGCCGCAAAATGCATGACCGCCACCGGTTGCCAGCGCGCAAAGACCGCATCGAGCCGCGCCCGGTCAGCCAGATCGCCGTGTTCGAACGGGCCAAACTTCACCGCGTCGCGCCAGCCGGTAATCAGGCTGTCATAGGTCACCGGCACATAGCCCGAGCGTGCCAACACCTTGCAGGCGTGCGCGCCGATGTAGCCTGCGCCGCCGGTGACCAGAACGTGCCTTGCCATCCGCCCTACTCGGCCGCCTTCTGAACTGCGGCCATATGCGCAAGATACTCTGCAAACTCGTCGCGCAGATCATCCCGCGCGAGGGCAAAGGCGACCGTTGCCTGCAGGAACCCCGCCTTCGAGCCGCAGTCGAAGCGCTGGCCGCGAAAGCGGAAACCGTAAACCGACTCGCCCTGCCGGATTTCCTCGGCAATCGCGTCGGTCAGCTGAATTTCGCCCCCCGATCCCGCCTTCATGCGGTGCAGGTGCTGCATGATCTTTGGTGTCAGGATGTAGCGCCCGATCACCGCGAGGTTCGAGGGCGCATCTTCCTGAGCGGGTTTTTCGACCATGCCCTTGGCGCGCACGATCGCGCCCATATCCTCGCCGACGTCCAGGATGCCGTAGGATGAGGTCTTTTCGGGCGGCACCTCCATCGCTGCCACCATGTTGCCGCCGGTCTCGGCGTAGGCCTCCATCATCTGTTGCAGGCAGGGCTTTTCGGCGGCAATCACGTCATCGGTCAGGATCACCGCAAAGGGCTCGTTCCCCACCAGGCGGCGCGCGCACCACACCGCGTGGCCAAGCCCCATCGGGCGGTTTTGCCGCACATAGGCAATCGCGCCGCTTTCCATGTTGGTGGCCTTCAGCATCTCCAGCAGCTCGGTCTTGCCGGACTTGCGCAGGCTGTTTTCAAGCTCGGGCGCGTCGTCGAAATAGTCCTCCAGCGCGCCCTTGCCGCGCGAGGTGACAAAGATGAACTCGCGGATGCCTGCTGCCCGCGCCTCGTCAATTGCATATTGAATCAGCGGTCGGTCAACCAGCGTCAGAATTTCTTTGGGGATTGATTTTGTCGCTGGCAAGAAACGGGTGCCAAGCCCCGCGACCGGAAAAATCGCCTTGGTAACTTTACGCTTCATTATACACCTGTCCGTTCCGCCTCATACCGGGCGGTTGCGACGTACACCTCGCCAATAGACGCGTTCGCGCCGTCTTTGACAAGTACGGGGGAAACACGCGTGAAATTAGCAAGATAGTGTCGCGGAATATCCACAGGAATTCTGGCCGGGTGCCAAACCCTCATTGCAGCCCCATCGCCGCCATCATCGCCTCGATCCGGGGCACGTCGGTAGGGTTGTTCAGTTCCCAGAACTGACGCCCGCGCGCTTCGACCTCAACGCAAAGCACGCTGCGGCCGTTTTCCAGAAACCGCAGCTGCTCCAACCCTTCCAGCGTCTCTAGCGGCCCGACCGGCCAACCAGTGTAGGCCAGCAGCGTTTCGGGCCGGTAGGCATAAACGCCGACATGGTGAAACACCGGTGTCGGCGCCTCGGGGGCGTAATCGCGCCCGGTGTAGGGAATGACCTCTTTGGAGAAATAGAGGCCGCGGTTGCCCACCCCGAAAACCGCCGTGGTGCCGCCCACCCGCCCCGCGGCCCGGTCGGCGCGCAGCGATGAAAGCATAGCGCCTTCGCAAGCCAGCACCGGGGTGGCAAGCTCGGCCCGCGGGTCTGCGCGCAGCCCCGCGATCAGCTCTTCCACGAACCATGCCGGGGTCAACGGCGCGTCGCCTTGCAGGTTCACCACGATGTCATAGCCGCCACCCAGTGTCGCCAGCGCCTCGGCGCAGCGTTCGGTGCCGTTGGCGCATTCGGGCGAGGTCATAACCACCTCGGCGCCAAAGCTTTCGGCCTCGGCGCGGATGCTGCCCGCATCGGTCGCAACCACCACCCGATCGACGCCCTGCACCGCCATTGCGGCATCCCAGCTGCGGCGGATCAGGGTTTTCGCCGTGCCTCCCGCGCCGCGCAAGGTCACCAGAGGTTTGCCGGGGTAACGGGTTGAAGCATAGCGGGCGGGAATGACAATCAGAACGCTCATCATTTCACCAAAAGCACGCCGGGGGCATAGGCAATGAAGAACGGGTTTTCAAAGCCCGGCTTGCCATAGGCCAGCGGTGCGTGGTCATCAAGCCGCACCACCGCGCCCCCGGCCCCGCGCAGCACCGCGTCACCCGCGGCGGTGTCCCATTCCATCGTGCGCCCCAGCCGCGGGTAAAGATCGGCTTCGCCGGTTGCCACCAGACAGAACTTGAGGCTCGACCCGGCGCTGGTCATGTCGCGCACCGCATAACGCGCGATATAGTCGTCAGTCGCCGCATCACGGTGCGATTTCGAGGCGACCACCATCAGCGCGCGATTGTCGGGGATGGAAACCGAAACCGGCCGCTGTTCGCCGGGGCTGTCTGGCCCGAACGGCCCGACCTCTTCGACGCTGCGGCCGTCGGCCAGCGTATAGAACAGCCGCCCCTTGGCCGGCGCATAAACGATGCCCCGCACCGGCACGCCGCCTTCGACATAGGCGATGTTCACCGTAAAATCGCCGCGCCGCTGCACGAATTCCTTGGTGCCATCCAGCGGATCGACGATCAAAAAGGTATCGGCAACCTGCGCGTGGCTTGCCGCCTGCTCTTCAGTCACGAGCACCAGTTCGGGAAAGGCTGCCCGCAACCCGGTGGAAATCAGCGCATCCGCCGCCTCGTCGGCCTCGGTCACCGGGCTTGCATCGGATTTGGTGCGCACCTCGAAATCGGGGGTGGAGTAGATTTCCATGATCCGCGCACCTGCCTCAAGGGCGAGGCGGCGCATGACGGCAATCAGGTGTTCATGGTCCATCGCGGCAATCTCCGGTGTCGGCGGCTGGCGTTGATCAAACGAAGCATTCCCCTTATGATGCGCCCTCAAGGGATCGGCAAGGTTTCCCGACAACACTGCGGGCAGGGCCGCACCGGCGGCAGGAACGGGGCAGCATGTTTACGCCACAGCGCCGCAAGGGCAAGATCAGCACCGGCTTCGGCATTCTGGCGCTGATTTATCACGCCACGGTCCGCTCGGTCCGAAAGTCGCACGGCAACGCCATCTTCGGTCTGCTTATGAACATGATGCAGACCGTTGTTCTGGTCGGTGCGTTCTACCTGATGTTCGATATTCTGGGCATGCGCGGCAATGCGGTGCGCGGTGACTTTCTGCTCTACATCATGTCAGGCATCTTCATGTTCCTGACCCACACCAAGGCGATTGCTGCGGTGGCAGGGGCTGAGGACCCGACTTCGGCGATGATGAAACACGCGCCGATGACCACTGCGGTCACAATCGGCTCGGCGGCGCTGGGCGTGCTTTATATTCAGACACTGTCGTTGCTTATGGTGCTGTTCATCTACCACGTTGCCTTTACCCCCGTTACCATCGACCAGCCGCTGGCGGCCTATGCGATGCTGGTCTTGTCATGGTTCACGGGTGCTGCCTTCGGCACCGTGCTGCTTGCCGCCAAACCCTGGGCGCCAAACGCCGTGGGCGTGATTCAGCAGCTTTACAGTCGCGCCAACATGATCGCTTCAGGCAAGATGTTTCTGGCCAATACGCTCAGCTTCAAGATGATCAAACTGTTCGACTGGAACCCGCTTTTTCACACCATCGACCAGGCGCGCGGGTTCACCTTTCTCAACTACAATCCGCACTACTCGAACTGGACCTATCCGCTCCTTGTCGGTCTGATTGCGCTGATGATCGGCCTGATGGGCGAGTTCTATACCCGCCAGTATGCCTCGGTCAGCTGGGGCGCGCGCCGCTGAGGTTGCAGTTCTTGGCAAAATCGCCGCATTTCCTGCAACCCGCAGCAGTTTTTCGGTGTTGCAGGGCGCTTGCAGGGCGCCAGACCCCTCCTTATATACGCCCAGAAGCCGGAGCGGGCCCTGCCTGCGCCGGGTAGCATTCAAAACCTGGGATCGGAGGGCAGGGGCCGTGCTCGGGCCTGTCATCCATAAACATCGCCGCAAGAAAAGGGTTACATCATGGCCAAAGTCATCGGCATCGACCTCGGAACCACCAACAGCTGCGTCGCCATCATGGACGGCGCCCAGCCCCGCGTGATCGAAAACGCCGAAGGCGCGCGCACCACGCCTTCGATCGTCGCTTTCACTGAAACCGAACGTCTGGTGGGCCAGTCAGCCAAGCGTCAGGCAGTGACCAACGCCACCAATACCGTCTACGCCGTAAAGCGCCTGATCGGTCGCCGCGTCACCGACGCCGAAGTTGAAAAAGACCGCAAGCTGGTGCCCTTCAACATTGTCGATGGCGGCAATGGCGACGCTTGGGTGGAAGTCCGCGGCGAGAAATATTCGCCCGCGCAGGTTTCTGCCGTGATCTTGCAGAAGATGAAGGAAACCGCCGAAAGCTATCTTGGCGAAGAGGTCACGCAGGCGGTCATTACCGTGCCGGCCTATTTCAACGACGCGCAGCGTCAGGCCACCAAGGACGCGGGCAAGATTGCAGGGCTTGAGGTTCTGCGCATCATCAACGAACCCACCGCGGCCGCGCTCGCCTATGGTCTCGACCGCAAGGAGAGCAAGACTATCGCGGTTTATGACCTCGGCGGCGGCACCTTTGACATCACGATTCTGGAAATTGACGATGGTCTCTTTGAGGTCAAATCCACCAATGGTGACACCTTCCTTGGCGGCGAAGACTTTGACATGCGCATTGTCAACTATCTGGCCGATGAGTTCCGCAAGGAACACGGCGCCGACCTGACCAAAGACAAGATGGCGCTGCAACGCCTGAAAGAGGCGGCAGAAAAGGCCAAGATCGAGCTTTCATCGAGCCAGCAGACCGAAATCAACCAGCCCTTCATCAGCATGGACGCCAAATCCGGCACCCCCCTGCACCTCGTGATGAAGCTGACCCGCGCCAAGCTGGAAAGCCTTGTGGGCGATCTGATCAAGGCCTCGCTCAAGCCCTGCGCCGCCGCGTTGAAAGACGCCGGCCTCAGCAAAGCCGACATTGACGAGGTGGTGCTGGTCGGCGGCATGACCCGGATGCCCAAAGTGGTGGAAGAGGTGACGGCCTTCTTCGGCAAAGAGCCGCACAAGGGCGTCAACCCCGATGAGGTGGTGGCGCTGGGTGCCGCGATTCAGGCCGGTGTGCTGCAAGGCGACGTGAAAGATGTGGTGCTGCTTGACGTTACCCCGCTGTCGCTGGGCATTGAAACGCTGGGCGGCGTGTTCACCCGCCTGATCGACCGCAACACCACGATCCCCACCAAGAAAAGCCAGGTGTTCTCGACCGCCGAAGACAACCAGAACGCGGTCACGATCCGGGTGTTCCAGGGTGAGCGCGAAATGGCCGCCGACAACAAGATGCTCGGCCAGTTCAACCTCGAAGAGATCCCGCCCGCGCCGCGCGGTATGCCGCAGATCGAGGTGACGTTCGACATTGACGCTAACGGCATCGTGTCGGTCAACGCCAAGGACAAGGGCACTGGCAAGGCGCAGCAGATCACCATTCAGGCTTCGGGCGGTCTGACCGACGCTGAAATCGAGAAGATGGTAAAGGATGCCGAAGCCAACGCCGATGCCGACCGCGCCCGCAAGGAGCTGGTCGAAACCCGCAACCAAGCCGAGGGCCTGCTGCATTCGACCAAGAAGTCGCTCGACGAGCATGGCGACAAGGTTGATGGCTCGACCGTCGAGGTGATCGAGCTGGCGATGAAGGCGCTGGAAGAAACGCTCAAGTCCGATGATGTCGGCAAGATCAAGGGCGGGGTGCAGAACCTTACCGACGCCGCGATGAAGCTGGGTGAGGCGATCTACAAGGCCTCCGCCGCCGAATCCGAAGGTGCCGCCGATGAGGATGCGCCGCGCAGTGTTGACGATGACATCGTCGATGCCGACTTTGAGGATCTGGGCGACAAAAAGCGCAAATAAGCGCCGGAACCCGCGCCCCGGCCCCTGTGCATGCAGGGGCCGGGCAGGGCTCCCGATAGGGGCGGCTGATGGCAAAACGAGATTTCTACGAAGTTCTTGGCCTCTCGCGCGGCGCTACTGCCGAAGAGATCAAAAAGGCCTATCGCGGCAAGGCGAAAGAGCTTCACCCCGACCGCAACCAGACCAACCCGGATGCAGAAGCCAAGTTCAAGGAAGTGAACGAGGCCTACGACGTGTTGAAAGACGACCAGCGCAAGGCCGCCTATGACCGTTTCGGCCATGCGGCCTTCGAGGGCGGCATGGGCGGCGGTGGCCGCTATCCCGGCGGCCAAGGCGATTTCTCCTCGGCCTTTTCGGACGTGTTCGAAGACCTGTTCGGCGATTTCATGGGCGGGCGCGGCGGCGCGGGCGGGCGGTCGCGCGCTTCCCGAGGGTCAGACCTGCGCTACAACCTGCGGGTGACGCTGGAAGAGGCTTATGCCGGGGTGCCAAAGTCGATTACCGTGCCCGGCTCTCACGCCTGCACCGCGTGCAACGGCACCGGTGCCGAGGGCGGCGCCGAACCGACCACCTGCCCGACCTGCTCCGGCATGGGCAAGGTGCGCGCGCAGAACGGCTTTTTCACGGTCGAGCGGACCTGCCCCACCTGCAACGGCGCCGGGCATGTGATCAAGAACCCCTGCCGCACCTGCCACGGCGCGGGCCGGCTGGAAAAAGACCGCACCTTGCAGGTCAACATTCCTGCCGGGGTTGAAACCGGCACCCGCATTCGGCTGGCCGGTGAGGGCGAGGCAGGCGCGCGCGGTGGCCCCGCAGGCGATCTTTATATTTTCATCGAGGTGCGCGAGCACACGATCTTTCAGCGCGACGGGACCACGCTCTTTTGCCGGGTGCCGGTCAGCATGGCCAGCGCCGCGCTTGGCGGCGAGGTTGAGGTGCCTACCATCGAGGGAGGGCGCAGCCTTGTGAAAATCCCTGCGGGCAGCCAGTCGGGCCGCCAAATGCGCCTGCGCGGCAAGGGCATGCCGGTGCTGCGTGGCGGCGGGCAGGCGGGCGACATGGTGATTGAGCTGGCGGTGGAAACCCCGGTCAACCTGACCACCCGGCAGCGCGAGATCTTGCGTGAATTCGACAAGATCGAGGCCGAGAACAACCCCGAAACCGCGTCGTTTTTCAAGAAGGTCAAGACCTTCTGGGCGGCGATGAAGAGCTGAGCCGCAAGCGGCGCCTCCGGCGGGGATATTTGGCCTGAAGCAGGCGGAATTAACCATTCTTAAACCATGGCGCGGCACCATCGCGCCATGTCCCGCGCCCGCGCCTTTGCCGAACGCCCGCTGCCGCTTTTCACGCCTGATGGCGATGAGGCGGTGGAGGTGGGCTTTGTGCCCGGCGCGCGGTTGCCCTCGTACATCCGCGATCATCGCAAGCGCCTGCGCGAACGGTTCATGGCGGGCGGCGCTGCGGCGATGCCCGACTATGAATTGCTGGAGCTGCTGCTGTTTCGCGCCATTCCGCGGCAGGATGTAAAACCGCTGGCGCGCCGCCTGCTCGATACCTTTGGTGATCTCAACCGGGTGCTTTCCGCACCGCCCGCGCGGCTGGCCGAGGTCGGGGGTGTGGGCGAGGCGGTGGTGCAGGAATTCAAAATCATCGAGGCGGTGGCGCACCGCATGGCGCGGGCGCGGGTGATGAACCGCGCGGTACTTTCCAGCTGGGATGCGTTGCTGGATTATTGCCACACCGCGATGGCCCACCGTGAGACCGAGCAGTTTCGCGTGCTCTACCTCGACCGCAAGAACGTGCTGATCGCTGATGAGGAACAGGCCCGCGGCACCGTGGACCATGTGCCGGTCTACCCGCGCGAGGTGGTCAAACGCGCGCTTGAAGTGAACGCCTCGGCGCTGATCCTGGTGCACAACCACCCTTCGGGCGACCCGACGCCTTCGGAATCAGACATCAGCATGACCGCCAAGGTGCACGAGGCCGCGCAGGCGCTGGGCATCGTGCTGCACGACCACCTGATCATCGGCAAAAGCCGCGAGCTCAGCTTTCGGGCGCAGGGCTATATCTGATCGGCCAGCGCAAGTGCCAGCGGCACGTCGGGCAGCGGCAGCAGCACGGCGCCGTCGATGCCGTCGCAGGCGGGCATTGCCAGCGTCAGCGCCAGTTGTGCAGCGCCCCCCATTCGCAGCACGATGCCGCCAAGGTCGGTGCCGCAGGTGGCGGCGCTGACATCGGCCTGCACCGCCAGTTGCGCGGGCGGCAGCCCCGCCGGGGCGGTGTAGACCTCGGCCAGCAGCGGCGGCGTGGCGCCAGCGTCACCCAACAGGGTCAAATAGCCGCCGGTGCCTTGCCCCGGCGCGCCGGGCGCTGCGGCGCTTCGATGCCCTGCATCGCCGAACCCGGCGCCGTTCTCGAAGGCGTGCAGGTGCAGCGCCCCGGTCGCCCCCGAAAGCAGCGCAACCCGTTCGACGCTGGCGATGTCGCCGATGCGCACCCGCGCGGCCAGGCGGGCGCCATCGGGCAGAGTCACTTCCAGCCGCGCCTCGCGCGCCAGCGCGGGCAGCAGGCCGGTGTAGCTGCCGGTCACATCGGTCTGCACGGCAACGGCAAGGCCCCCGTGGCGCAGCTCGACCCGTGCGCCCGGCTGGCAGGGCGCTTGCAGCTGCACCGCCAGCATCGCCTGCGGCGCGGGCGAAACTGTCAGCACCGCCGCAGCACAGGCCGGGGCAGTGGCAAACACCTCGGGCGGCTGGGCGTGGCGCGGCGGCGCAGGCAGCGCGGGGGCTGCGGCATGGGTGTCAGCGGCGATTGCTGCGTTGGCATTCGGCGCCGCTGCGACCGGTACGGCGGCAACCGGCGGCTTCGGCCGCAAGATCACATAGCCGCTGGTCGCAACGACCAGAAGGGCGGCGGCGACGCTGGCCAGTTTGTATGGATTGCGCATGTTAGCCTCGCATGTCGGGTGACCGGGCAAGACTGGCAGGCGATGATGGCGCCACCGTGGCGCGCGCGCGGCATTGTTGCACCGCCCGGCGGCAGGCGGGCCTCAGGGCCCGCCTTTGTTTCTGCGTGGCTCAGGCAAGGCGCCCGTGGCAGTGCTTGAACTTCTCGCCCGAGCCGCAGGGGCAGGCGTCGTTGCGCGCCGGGTTGCCCCAGGTGCTGGGGTCGGCTTCGCTGAAGCCTGCCAGCAGCGGCACCAATGCTGCGGGCGCGGCAGCTGCAGCGGCTGGCGCAAGCGCTGCCTGCTGGCGCTGATGCTCCTCGATCGCCTCGCGCAACAGGCGCTGTTGCTCGGCGGGGTCCACCGGGCGGATCTGCGCCAGCCGCTCGGTCACGTCGCTGCGCAGGCTTTCAAGCATCGACTCGAACAGCTGGAACGCCTCGGTCTTGTATTCGTTCAGCGGGTCGCGCTGCGCGTAGCCGCGGAACCCCACCACCGAGCGCAGATGTTCGAGCGTCACCAGATGTTCGCGCCACTTGGCATCAATGGTTTGCAGCAGCACCTGCTTTTCGATCGCGCGCATGGTGTCTTCACCAAAGTTCGCGGTCTTTTCGGCGGCGGCCTTGTCGCTTGCCTCTGCCAGCCGTTCACGCATGGCATCCTGGTCAACGCCTTCTTCGTGCGCCCAGTCGGCGGCGGGCACGTCAAGGTTCAGCTGGCTGATCACCGCTGCGTGCAGGCCTTCGGTGTTCCACTGGTCCGCGTAGGATTTTGGCGGCAGGTATTCGTCAACCAGATCGTCAATCACCTGAAGCCGCATGTCGCGGGCAATCTCGGCGATGTCCTCGGTCTCCATGATCTCGCGGCGCTGGCCGAAAATCGCCTTGCGCTGGTCGTTCATCACGTCGTCGAATTTGAGCAGATGCTTGCGGATGTCGAAGTTGCGCGCCTCGACCTTGGCCTGCGCGCGCTCCAGAGACTTGTTCACCCACGGGTGAATGATCGCCTCGCCGTCCTTCATGCCCAGCCCCGAAAGCACCTTGTCGAGCCGCTCTGAACCGAAAATGCGCATCAGGTCATCTTCCAGCGACAGAAAGAACAGCGTGCGGCCGGGGTCGCCCTGACGGCCTGAGCGGCCGCGCAACTGGTTATCAATACGGCGGCTTTCGTGGCGCTCGGTGGCCAGAACGAACAGGCCGCCCGCTTCGATCACCCGCGCCTTGTCGTCGGCGTGCTCTGCCTCGATCCGGGTGCGCAGGCTTGCCGGGTCGGCCTCGGGGTTGGCGGCCAGCGCTTCCATCACCTGCATCTCGACGTTGCCGCCCAGCTGAATGTCAGTGCCGCGCCCGGCCATGTTGGTGGCAATGGTGATGGCGCCGAACTTGCCAGCGTCGGCCACGATCTTGGCTTCCTGCTCGTGCTGGCGGGCGTTGAGCACATTGTGCACCAGCCCCGCCGCCTTCAGCATGTCCGACAGCATTTCCGATTTTTCAATCGAGGTCGTGCCCACCAGAATTGGCTGGCCCTTGGCATGCGATTGCGTGATCGCCTCGACCACGGCGGTGTATTTCTCGGCCGCAGTGCGGTAGACGTGGTCGTGTTCATCCTTGCGCACTACCGGGCGGTTGGTGGGCACTTCCACCACGCCAAGCTTGTAAATCTCTTGAAATTCTTCCGCCTCGGTCACGGCGGTGCCGGTCATCCCCGCCAGCTTTTCGTAAAGCCGGAAGTAGTTCTGGAACGTGACGCTGGCCAGCGTCACGTTTTCGGGCTGAACGGTGACGCCTTCCTTGGCTTCGATGGCCTGATGCAGACCGTCTGACAGCCGCCGTCCTTTCATCATCCGCCCGGTGAATTCGTCGATCAGCATGATCTCGTCGTCACGCACGATATAGTTCTGGTCCTTGTGGAACAGCTTGTGCGCGCGCAGCGCCTGTGTGACGTGGTGAACGATCGAGGTGCTTTCGGGGTCATAGAGTGTTTGGCCTTCGGGCAAGACACCCGCCTGATGCAGCCGCTGTTCCAGAAATTCGTTGCCCTCTTCGGTGTAGGTCGCGTTGCGCGCCTTTTCGTCGAGCTTGAAATGCTCGGGCAGGATTTCCGGAATGAAGGCATCAAGCGTCTTGTAGAGCTCGCTGCGGTCCTGGCTCGGCCCTGAAATGATCAGCGGCGTGCGCGCCTCGTCAATCAGGATGCTGTCCACCTCATCGACGATGGCATAGAAATGGCCGCGCTGCGCCATTTCGGGAATGCTCGCGCGCATGTTGTCGCGCAGATAATCAAAACCCAGCTCGTTGTTGGTGGCATAGGTGATGTCGGCGGCGTAGGCGGCGCGTTTGCTGGCATCATCCTGAAACGGCACCACGACGCCGGTGGTCATGCCCAGCTGCGCATAAACCTTGCCCATCCAGTCGCTGTCACGCTTGGCAAGGTAGTCGTTGACCGTGACAATGTGCACGCCTTTTCCCGCCAGCGCATTGAGGTAGGCGGGGAAGGTTGCGACCAGCGTTTTGCCTTCGCCGGTTTTCATCTCGGCGATGTTGCCCTGGTGCAGGAATATGCCGCCTGCAAGCTGCACATCAAAAGCGCGCAGCCCCAGCGCGCGCCGCGCCGCCTCGCGGCAGTTGGCAAATGCTTCGGGCAGCAGGGCATCTAGGCTTTCTCCGCCCTGCGCGCGGCCCTGCAACTCGGCGGTCTTGGCCTTGATGCCATCGTCGCTCAGTGCCGTGTACTCGGGCTCCAGCGCGTTGATCTTGGCCACCAGCGGGCGGACGGATTTCACCTTGCGGTCATTGGGCGTGCCAAAAACCTTTTTCGCGATTGTCCCAAAGCCCAGCATGTGTTCTCCGCAGGTTCAAACGACCGTGTCTTGTGATGTCCGGCCTTGCCCGAACCTTCGGGCTTGCCTAGAACTGCTGCGAACAAATGGGCGCGCGGCCTACACAAGAACCATTGGCGATGTAAGGGCCTGCCGCCAGAGTGTCAACGTCGCCGCAAGGTGCGGCGCAAACGGGAGTGGCCGAATGTCGATCGGAACGAAACTAATTGCCGCAAGCGCGATCGTGCTGGCGCTTGCAGCGCCGCTTCAGGCGGCTGATGTGACCTCGGACACGGTGGTAGCCACGGTCAACGGCGCCGACATTACGCTCGGCCACATGGCGGCGCTACGGGCGGGCCTGCCTGAGGGCTATTTGTCGCTGCCCGACGAGATCTTGTTCGACGGCATCCTGAAACAGCTGATCCAGCAGGTTGCGCTGGCACAGATTGCCGAAACCCGGCTGGCCAAGCGCGACCACGACATGCTTGAGGTGCAACGCCTCAATTACCTCGCCTCGATCATGCTTGATGATGCCGTCGCAAGCGCCATAACCGAAGAAAAACTGAATGCTGCCTATACGGCGCAATTCGTGTCTACCGGCCCGGTCACCGAATACAACGCCGCGCACATTCTGGTGGCAACCGAAGACGAGGCCAAGGCGATCAAGGCCGATATCGACGCGGGTGGCGATTTTGCCGAAATCGCCAAGCTGAAGTCTACCGACGGCGCCGCCGCCGATGGCGGCGCGCTGGGCTGGTTCACGCTTGACGTGATGGTGGAACCGTTCGCCAACGCTGTGGGGCAAATGCAGGCCGGTCAGGTCGCCGGGCCGGTAGAGACCGAATATGGCTGGCATGTGATCAAGCTTTCCGAAACCCGCCTGGCCGATGTGCCAACCCTCGATTCGGTGCGCCGCCAGCTTGAGACAGAGTTGCAGAATGCCGCCGTGCAGGATCGGCTTGACCAGGCCGTGGCCGACGCGCAAGTGACTGAAAGCATCGTTGGCATCGACAAAGCCATTTTGAAAGACCCCGCCCTTCGGGGCGAATGAGCGAGAAAAGCGATGGGCAAGAGCGAGAAAGACAGGAAAGACCGCACCGACAAATTGAAGGCCAAGGTCAAGAAGCTGGAAAAGCGGCTGCTCGCGGCCCTTGCCCCCGCCTCGCCCGCGCCTTCGGGCAAGAAGGCGGCGCCGGTCTCGCCGCTTGCGCCCGCCGCCTTTCCGGCGCTGCCAGCGATTGCGGGGGTCGAGTTTGCCGCCATCGCGGCCGGGGTGCGCTATACCGGGCGGTCAGATGTGATGCTGGCGCGGCTCGCGCCCGGCACGTCGGTGGCAGGCGCCTTTACCCGGTCATCCACCCGCGCCGCCTGCATTCTTGATTGTCAGGCCAAGCTCAAGGCCAAGGTGCCCGCAGGCGCCGGTGCCGCGATCATCGTGAACTCGGGCAACGCCAACGCCTTTACCGGTGCCGCCGGGCAAGAGGCGGTCGATGCGGTTACTGGCGCCGTGGCCACCGCACTCGGGGTGCCTGCCGCCCGCGTCTTCTCGTCGTCAACCGGGGTCATTGGCGAGCCGCTTCCCCACGCGCGCATCACCGCCAAGGTGCCTGAACTTGCCGCCGCGCTGGCCCCCGGTGGCATCGAGCTTGCGGCCCGAGCAATCATGACCACCGACACCTTCCCCAAGGGCGCCAGCGCCGAGATTGCGGGCGAGGGCGGCCCTATTCGCATTGCCGGCATCGCCAAGGGTTCGGGTATGATTGCACCCGACATGGGCACCATGCTGGTCTATATCTTTACCGATGCCAAAATCGCCCCCGCCAAGCTGCAATCGCTGGTTTTGAAACTGCTTGAGCGCAGCTTCAACGCGATCACCGTTGATAGCGACACCTCCACCTCCGATGCGCTGCTCGTTGTCGCCACGGGGCAAGGCCCCGCCGCCGAAATCACCAGCCTGCGCAGCCGCAGCGGCCGCGCATTCGAGGCGGCGTTGGGCGCGGTCATGCTCGATCTGGCGCGTCAGGTCGTGCGCGACGGCGAAGGCGCGACCAAGTTTGTCGAGGTCCGCGTGACGGGGGCCGAAACCGCTGAAGACGCTCATAAGGTGGCCATGGCCGTGGCCAATTCGCCGCTGGTCAAAACCGCGATCGCGGGCGAAGACGCGAATTGGGGCAGGGTGGTGATGGCGGTGGGCAAATCCGGCGCCCGCGCCGACCGCGACCGTCTGCGCATTTCCTTTGGCGACATGGTTCTGGCCGAAAACGGCTGGCGCGTGCCCGATTATGACGAAGAAAAAGCCTCGGCCTATATGGAGGCGCAAGAGCTGGTGATAGGCGTCGATCTTGGCCTCGGTGCCGCCGCCAAGACCGTTTATACCTGTGATTTGACGCACCGCTACATCGACATCAACGCCGACTATCGGTCGTGAAAACCCTGCTTGTTGCCGCCGTCGCGCTGATCGACGTTGACGGTCGGGTGCTTCTGGCCGAGCGCCCGGCGGGAAAGTCGCTCGCCGGGCTGTGGGAGTTTCCGGGCGGCAAGGTTGAACCGGGCGAAACGCCCGAGGTGGCGTTGATTCGTGAATTGCACGAGGAACTGGGCATTGAAACCTGGAAAAGCTGCCTCGCGCCGCTGACCTTTGCAAGCCATGGCTACGATGACTTTCACCTGCTGATGCCCTTGTTCGCCTGCCGCAAATGGGGCGGTATCGTTAGCCCGCGCGAAGGGCAAAGGCTGGCCTGGGTGCGCGCCGCAGACCTGCGCAACTACCCGATGCCCCCCGCCGATTTGCCGCTGGTGCCGATCCTGCGTGATTGGCTGTAGGCATGAAAAAGCCGCCCGAAGGCGGCTTTTCTGTCGCGCTTTGGTGGGCTCACGCCAGCTTGCGTACGATCTCTTCGCGGGTGAAAATCTCGATCACGTCGCCATTGCGGATGTCTTCGTAGTTCTCAAACGCCATGCCGCATTCCTGACCCGAGATCACCTCTTTCACCTCGTCCTTGAAGCGCTTGAGCGTTTTCAGCGTGCCTTCGTGAATGACCACATCGTCGCGCAGCAAACGCACCCCGGCGGAGCGTTGCGCCACACCTTCGGTCACAAGGCAGCCAGCAACCTTGCCAACGCCTGAAACCTTGAACACTTCCTTGATCGTGGCATAGCCGATGAAGGTTTCGCGCACTTCGTTTTTCAGCAGGCCCGAAGCGGCGGCTTTGATGTCATCGACCAGATCGTAGATGATCGAGTAATAGCGGATTTCGACGCCCTTCTGGTTGGCGGCTGCCCGCGCCGGCGCATTGGCCCGCACGTTAAAGCCGATCACCGGCGCGCCCGAAGCCTCTGCCAGCCCGATGTCGCTTTCGGTAATGGCGCCGACGCCCGAATGCAGCACGCGCACGCGCACCTCTTCGTTGCCGATCTTCTCCATCGCTTGCGAAATGGCTTCGGCAGACCCCTGCACATCGGCCTTCACCAGAATCGGCAGCTCTGCCACCGATTTGTCGGCCTTGGCCTTGGCCATAAGCTGTTCCAGCGTCGTCGCCGCACCCGCTGCCGCGCGCTTGTCGCGCGCCGCCTTGATGCGGTAGTCGGCGATTTCGCGCGCCTGCGCCTCGGTCTCAACCACGTTCAGCACGTCACCAGCTTGCGGTGTGCCGTTCAGGCCCAGCACCTCGACCGGCACCGAAGGCCCGGCGGCATCGACCCGCTCGCCCTTGTCGTTGATCAGCGCGCGCACCTTGCCCCACTGTTCGCCGACCACAAAGATGTCGCCATGCTTCAGGGTGCCGTTTTGCACCAGCACGGTGGCCACCGGGCCACGGCCCACATCAAGCTTGGCTTCGATCACCGCGCCCAGCGCGGCGCGGTCGGGGTTGGCGCGCAGGTCAAGAAGTTCGGCCTGCAAGGCGATAGCTTCCAGAAGCTTGTCCAGCCCCTGCCCCGTCGTGGCCGAAACCTCGACATCCAGCACGTCGCCCGACATCTCTTCCACCACAACCGAATGTTGCAGCAGGTCGGTGCGCACCTTTTGCGGGTTGGCCTCGTATTTGTCGATCTTGTTGATCGCCACGATCATCGGCACATTCGCCGCCTTGGCGTGGTTGATCGCCTCAATCGTCTGCGGCATCACCTGATCGTCTGCGGCGACCACCAGCACCACGATGTCGGTCACCTGCGCGCCGCGTGCGCGCATGCTGGTGAAGGCTGCGTGGCCGGGCGTGTCGAGGAAGGTCAGCACGGCGCCGGCATCGGTTTTTACCTGATAGGCGCCGATGTGCTGGGTAATGCCCCCGGCTTCGCCGCTGGCGACCGTGGTGTGGCGGATCGCGTCAAGAATCGAGGTCTTGCCGTGGTCAACGTGGCCCATGATCGTCACCACCGGCGGGCGCGGCGCCAGATTTTCGGCGGCATCATGCACCGTGTCGATCACATGTTCGACGTCGGCATCGGAAACCCGCACCGCGCGGTGGCCGAATTCTTCGATCACCAGTTCGGCGGTGTCGGCGTCGATGGGTTCGTTGATCGACACCATCATGCCCATTTTCATCAGGCTTTTCACCACATCAGCGGCACGTTCCGCCATGCGGTTCGCCAGTTCCGAAACTATGATGGCTTCGGGCAGCCGCACGTCGCGCACTTGCTTTTCGGGCTTGGCATGAATGCCGAGTGCCTTCTGGCGCGCCTTTTCCTGCTTGCGCTTCATCGCGGCCAGGCTGCGCTGGCGCCCGCCTTCGCCCGCAAGGGCGTCGGTCAGGGTCAGCTTGCCGGTACGGCGGGCGTCATCGGCGCCTTTGGCCTTGCCGCGTGCATCGCGGTCGGCGGCCGAAGTGCGGTCAACGCGGTCGCGGTCGGTCTTGCGCGGGCCGACCGAGGCCACGCCCTTGGTTTCGGCGCGGCTTGCTGCAGCTTCGGCTGCGGCCGGATCGGCCGCCGCAGCGGGCTTGCCCGACGCGGGTCTGCGCACGTCTTCCTTCTTTTTCTCGCGGGCTTCGGCGTCGCGCAGCTTGCGCGCTTCTTCCTCGGCCCGAAGCCGCAGGGCCTCTTCGCGCTCGGCTTCTTCCTTGGCCTTGGCCTCGGCTTCAGCCACACGCAGGGCGCGTTCTTCCTCGCGGATTTTATCTTCAACGATCCGCCGCGCAGCGTCTTCGACTTCGCGCGCCTTGGCGGCGCGCAAAGCGGTCATGCGGCGGTCCATTTCGGCGTCGGAAATACCGGCGGGGCGTTTTGACGGATCGCCTGCCGTGGGCGAGGGGCCAGCGGCACCAGGGGCTTTGGGCGCGGGCATGCCCGGTTTGGGCACCAGAACGCGCTTGCGCTTGGTTTCGACCACTACGCTTTTGGTTCGGCCGTGGCTGAAGCTTTGCTTCACCTGTCCGGGGTGGCTGGCGCCGCCCAGCCCGAGGGGTTTTTTGCCGTCAGTATCGTTCATGCCGTGTTCGTATCCTTCTCGGCGATCATGCCGCCGTCCCGCTTGCGCAAGCCTGTAAGCCTCGCAGCATCGACTTTTACGCGTGAGGTCAAGCCGCCAGCCGCAAGCGCGCCGTGTATGGCATGATCGCGGCCGAAAGCCAAACCCAATTCCGACGCGGTCAGACAGCCAAACCAGCGCCCACCTTCGGGCGTCCAGAGCTTGCCCTTGCCGCGGTCAGACCCGTCGGAGGCCTGTAACAAAACCTTGGCGCGGCCTTCTGCAAGCCACGACTTCACCTTTTCAAACCCACACACCGCGCGCCCCGATTTGCGCGCCAGCGACACCAGGTCTACCACCCGCTGCGCCAGCCCCGCCTCGACCAGATCGACGAGGCCCTCGGGCAGCGTCACCGGTGCCTTGGCGGCGCGGGCAAAGAGGCCCTTTTTTACCGCCTTCTCCAGCAACTCGCGGTCGGCAGTGACCCAGATGCCCCGGCCCGGCAGTTTCTCTGCCAGATCGGGGTAGATTATCTCCTCGGGTCCGACCACAAAGCGGATCAGCCCGGCCTTGGGCTGCACCTCGCCGGTGACGATGCACCTGCGTTCGGGGTCTTCCGGGGTCTGGTCTTTACCGCCGCGTGTCATGCTGGTTTCCGAGGCCTCGCTCAGGCCTCGGCCTCCTCGTCATCGTCGCCAGCTTCGGCTTTCGGCGCTTCCAGCTCGGAAGGGTCAACCCAGCCCAGTTGCACGCGCGCAGTCATCACCAGATGCTGTGCTTCCTCAAGGCTCATGTCGAACTTCTCAAGAATGCCCTCGTCCTTCACCCGCTGACCATTCATCGTGGTCCAGCCGCCTGCCAGCTCCCAATCGGCGCAGGTGGCGAAGTCTTCCAGCGTTTTCACGCCGTCTTTGGCCAGCGCTTCGAGCATTTGCGGGGTCAGCCCCTCAAAGTCGATCAGGCTTTGTTCAAGCCCCAGCGCAAGCGCCGCTTCCATCGCCTTGCGGGCCTGTTCTTCGAGGTATTCGCGCGCCCGCGTCTGCAATTCGCCCGCGGTGCCCTCATCGACGCCCTCGATCGCCAACAGCTCGTCCAGATCGACATAGGCGACCTCTTCAAGGCTGGTAAAGCC
This sequence comes from Paracoccaceae bacterium, assembly GCA_019429405.1. Lineage (GTDB taxonomy): Bacteria > Pseudomonadota > Alphaproteobacteria > Rhodobacterales > Rhodobacteraceae > UBA6213. The sequence continues at coordinate 3,604 of JAHYIZ010000012.1, read as the reverse complement.
CTCGGCCACCAGAAGCTGCGCGAAGAACTCGTCCAGATCGAGCGAATCGACAAAGAGCTTGGTGCGCTCGGCAAACTCGGCCTGACGGCGCTGGCTTTCATCAGCCTCGGTCATGATGTCAATGTCGAGCCCGGTCAGCTGGCTGGCAAGCCGCACGTTTTGCCCGCGCCGCCCGATGGCAAGCGAAAGCTGCTCGTCGGGCACCACCACAACGATCCGGTTCGCCTCTTCGTCGATCACCACCTTGGAAACCTCGGCAGGTTGCAGCGCGTTGACAAGGAACGTTGCCTGATCGGCATTCCACGGAATGATGTCGATCTTCTCGCCCTGCAATTCGCCCACCACGGCCTGCACGCGGCTGCCGCGCATACCGACGCAGGCGCCCACCGGGTCAATCGAGTTGTCATAAGAAATCACTGCAATCTTGGCGCGGCTGCCGGGGTCGCGCGCCACCGCCTTGATCTCGATGATGCCGTCGTAGATTTCGGGCACTTCCATTTTGAACAGCTCGGCCATGAACTGCGGATCGGTGCGCGACAGGAACACCTGCGGCCCGCGCGGTTCGTGCCGAACGTCCTTGATGTAAGACCGGATGCGGTCATTCGGGCGGAAGCTCTCGCGCCCGATCCGCTCATTGCGGCGCAAGATCGCCTCACCCCGACCGATATCGACGATGATGTTGCCGTATTCCTCGCGCTTGACCACGCCGTTGATGATCGTGCCCTTGCGGTCCTTGAATTCTTCGTACTGACGGTCGCGCTCGGCCTCGCGCACTTTTTGCAAGATCACCTGCTTGGCGCTTTGCGCTGCAATCCGTCCCAAATCGACCGGGGGCACTTCGTCGATGATCTCGTCGCCCACCGCCGGCTCGGCCAAAAAGGGTTTGGCCTGCTCCACCGTCAGTTGCGCCTGATAGTTTTCCACCTCGTCATCGCCCACCACCGTGCGCACGCGGGTAAATTTCGCGCGCCCGGTCTTGCGGTCGATCGCCACGCGAATGTCCATTTCGGCGCCGTAGCGCGATTTGGCGGCCCGCGCGAGGCTGTCCTCCATCGCCTGGATCACCAATTCGGGGTCGATCATCTTCTCGCGCGCCACCGCCTCGGCGGTTTGCAGAAGTTCAAGCTGGTTGGCAGAGGTAATCGCCATGTCAGTCCTCCGGGGGGTGGTCAGTGTTGGGTCGTGGCGCCGCCGGGGGCATCATCGCCCGCGTCTTCGTCGCCTTCGGTTTCTTCGATCTCGTCGAACTGGGCCACGTCGAGCGTGCCTGCTTCCTTGCGCTGGCGCAGCATCTCGGCAATCAGCTCTTCGGTCAGAATCAGCTTGGCATCCGCCAGCCAGTCGAACTTCAGGCCAATGGTCAATTCGCCCTCGGGGCCTTCGGGCAGCGTTATCAGCACCTCGTCGCCATCGGTGCCCGCCAGAATACCCTTGAAGCGCTTGCGCCCGTCAATCTGCGCTTCGGTTTCAATTCGCGCCTCATAGCCAACCCAGACGTCGAAATCCTTCAGTCGGGTCAGCGGCCGGTCGATGCCGGGGCTTGAAACTTCAAGCGTATAGGGCTCGGAAATCGGGTCTTCCACGTCGAGCGCCGCCGAAACCCCGGTTGAGATCTTGGCGCAATCGTCCACGTCGATGCCGCCCTCGGGGCGGTCGGCCATGATCTGCAAGGTCTTGCTCAGCCCGCCCATCAGGCGGATGCGCACCAGTTCATACCCCAGCCCCTCGATCACGGGGCCAACGATGCCGGCAAGGCGCTGGTCGATGGCGGCTTTGGCGATCAGGTCAGTCATGCGCTCAGCACTCTCAAAACAAAAAACGGGCCGTCGCGGCCCGTTGCTCTTTCCCGGTTGGCTGCGAGTTTGGACCCCGCAGACCGCTGTTGAAGGCGATATAGGCGAAAGGTCGGCGCGGTGCAAGAAAGAATCCGGCAGTGGGCCAGAGCGCCGGTGAACGCCGCGACCCGGCCCGCAAGCGGACCGGCCGCGGTTTTGCCTCACGCCGGTTCCGGGTTATCCCGCCAGATGCGAAAGTTGAGCGTGCTCGCCACGCTCAGCCACGCGAGGTAAGGCACGATCAGCAGCCCCGCGACCCAGTCAAGCGCCCAGAACTGCCAGACCATCGCCGCCACCACCAGCCACAGCAGCGCGATGATGGCAAACCCCGCGCCTTTGCGCCGCGCGCCGAAAAACACCGGCGTCCAAAGCGTGTTAAGCGCGATTTGCAAGCCCCAGAGCGCCAGCGCAAAGCCCGCGCCCGGCACCACCGCCACCCGCGCCGCAGCATAGGCGATGGCAATGTAAAGCGTCGTCCAGACCACGGGGAACGCCCAACCCGGCGGGGTCCAGCTTGGCCGCACGAGGCTCAGATACCAGTCACCCGGCTTGAAGAAACTGCCGCTTGCCGCCGCCGTGGCGGAAGCTGCCAGAAACACGAGGAACAAGGACCACATGGCAAATCTCCTGCACAGCGCCTGCCTTCAATGTAGGGAATAGCGGCGGCAAAGCATCGGGTGGGGGGCAATATTTTTCGCTGCGCAAAGTCTTAACGTCTGGTTAACGGCGCGGATATAATAACACAATATCAATGTGTTACGGCTTATAACGCACGTGCTATCACGCCCTCAGCGCGTTCATTACCCGCAGCAATTCCGCCGTGATCCGGGTTTCTGAAAGCGCATGCCCCGCTGCCGCGATCAGCCGCAGATTTGCCTTTTCCCAGCCCTCGGCCAGTTTCCACGCCGACGCGGGCGGGCAGACCATATCAAGCCGCCCCTGCACGATCACCGCTGGAATATGCTCAATTCTGTGACGGTCGCGCAGAATCTGGTCGTCGGCTTCCAGAAAGGCGCGATGGAAGAAATAGTGGTTTTCCAGCCGCGCGAAGGTGCGGGCGTATTCGGGCGGCGCCTCGCCAAGGCTTGCATCGCCCTCAACACTCGCCAGTGCATTTTCCCAATGCGCCCAGATCCGCGCAAACCGCGCCTCGGTCGCCCAGTCGCCGCTGAAAAGCCGCGCGTGGTAGGCGCCGATCAAATCACCCCGCTCGGCCTCGGGCACCATCTCGCTGAACTGCGCCCAGAGGTCGGGCCAAAAGGCGCCCGCGCCGCCGCCATAAAACCAGTCAAGCTCGGCCTTGGTGGCCAGAAACACGCCCCGCAGCACCAGTTGCCGCACCCTCTCGGGGTGCGCCTCGGCATATAAAAGCGCTAACGTCGCGCCCCAGCTACCGCCGAACACGATGAAATCGGTGACGCCAAGGGTGGTGCGGATCGCCTCGATATCTTGGATCAGGTGCCGCGTTGTGTTGGCCTCAACTGACGCCGTGGGCTTTGACCGCCCGCAGCCGCGCTGATCGAACAGCACCACGCGGAAATGATCGGGGTCAAAAAAGCGCCGCATCGCGGGGCTGGCGCCGCCCCCCGGCCCACCATGCAGCACCAGCACCGGCCGCCCCTTGAGGTTGCCGCATTGCTCGACATAGATCCGGTGACCGTCGCCCACCTCCAGCATCCGCTGATCGTATGGTTCGATCGGCGGGTAGAGAAAGGTGCCGTTGGTGCGCTTTTGGGCTGCGGTTCTGTCCATCGCTCGACTATATAGCG
>JAHYIZ010000011.1 GCA_019429405.1 Paracoccaceae bacterium | reverse complement strand
CCAGCGGTCGGGCTGCCGCGCGCGCCACCGCCGCAGGCATCGCCGCCGCCCCCCCGACAGGCCGCGCCCAGACCGGCCCGGCAATCGCCGCTATGGCCGCCGCTTCGAGCCGCTCATAGACCAGCGTCACCGCGCCGCCGCAGCACTGGCCAAGCCCCGGCCCAAGTGCCAGCCGCTCGACCCCCGCAAACCCCGCCCGCGCCCGCGCCAAGGCCTGCCATTCCAGCGCGCCGCCGCCGATCGTTCCCTCGCAAGCCTCTGCCCAGACGAGCATTTCGGCCCCCGCCTCACGCGGCGTCGACCCCTTCACCTCGGCCACAAGTACCCGCGTAAACGGCCCGCGCGCGGCGGCCCGCGCCAAGGCCTCGGGGCGCAGGCTCATGCCCCCCTCGCGCGCGCCACCGCCGCCAATACAGCCTCGGGCGTCGCGGGTGCCGACAGCCCCGGCCAGTGCGGCCCACAGGCGGCGCAGGCTGCGCCGAGCGCCTGATGCACCGAAATCGCCAGCATCAGCGGCGGCTCGCCCACCGCCTTGGACCGGTGAATGGTCTCTGCGCGGTTGCGCCCCGGCCAGAGCGCCACGTTGAAGATGCGCGGCCGGTCCGAACTGGCAGGGATCTTGTAGGTCGACGGCGCATGCGTCCGCAGCCGCCCCGCGTCATCCCAGACCAGCTCTTCGGTGGTCAGCCAGCCCGCGCCCTGCACAAAGCCGCCTTCGATCTGGCCGATGTCGAGCGCCGGATTCAGGCTCGCCCCCGCGTCATGCAGAATATCGGCGCGCAGAATGCGGTTTTCGCCTGTCAGCGTGTCGATCACCACCTCGCTGACCGCAGCGCCATAGGCGAAGTAGTAAAACGGCCGCCCGCGCCCCGCCTTGCGGTCCCATTCAAGGTCGGGCGTGGCATAGAACCCCGTCGCCGAAAGGCTGATGCGCGCAAGATGGGCCGAGGCCACGGCTTCGGCAAAAGCCAGCTCGCGGGCGCCGGCAAATACCCGCCCGCCCTCAAAATGCACCTCGCGCGGTTCCACCCCGGCCAAGCCCGCCAGATGCCCCGCAATCCGGCCCCGGATCGTGTCGCAAGCCGCCTTCACCGCCATGCCGTTGAGGTCGGCCCCCGAAGAGGCCGCGGTGGCCGAGGTGTTGGGCACCTTTGCGGTATCGGTCGCCTCAACCCGCACCGCCTCGATGCCAATGCCAAAGGCCGCCGCCGCCACTTGACCAATCTTGCGATGCAGCCCTTGCCCCATCTCGGTGCCGCCGTGGCTGAGGCCCACCGAGCCGTCGCCATAGACCTGCACCAGCGCCCCCGCCTGATTGAGATGCGTCAGCGTGAAGGAGATTCCGAATTTCACCGGCGTCAGCGCGATACCGCGCTTCAATGTTCGACTTTTACTATTCCACGCCCTGATTTCGGCCCACCGTGCCGCAAAATCCGCAGATTTCTCCAGCTCGGTGACAATCGCCCCAAGCTCGAAATCCACCACCTCTTGCCCGTAATGCGTGCATTGCTTCAGCGAAATATCCTCGGGGGGGTGAGGCGCGCCCGGAAAACCTTCTGGTGGAAGGTTTTCAGCGCCGAACGCGCGGCCCGTGGCCGCGACGGGGGGGGCAGACGGCCCCCCCGCTTCGGCGTAGAAATTGCGCCGCCGCAGGTCAAGCGGGTCGATCCCCAGCACCTGCGCGGCGTGTTCCATCACCCGCTCGATGCCGATCATCCCCTGCGGCCCGCCAAAGCCGCGAAACGCGGTGGCGCTTTGGGTGTGGGTGCGCAGCCGGTGGCTTTCGATCCGCATCGCGGGAATGAAATAGGCATTGTCGGCGTGCAGCATGGCCCGGTCGGCCACTGGCAGGCTCAGATCCTGGCTCCAGCCGCAGCGCAGAAAATGCGTGAACTCCACCCCGCAAAGCCTTGCTTCAGCATCGAATCCCGCGCGGTAGACTACGCGGAAATCGTGCCGCTTGCCGGTGATCAGCATGTCATCGTCGCGGTCATATCGCATCTTGCAGGCGCGCCCGGTGGCACGTGCCGCCACCGCCGCCGCCACCGCCAGCGCGTTGCCCTGACTTTCCTTGCCGCCAAAGCCGCCGCCCATGCGCCGCACTTCCACCCGCACCGCATGAAACGGGCAGCCAAGCGCCGCCGCAACCTTGTGCTGCACTTCGGTCGGGTGCTGGCTTGAGGCGTGCACCACCATCGCGTCTTCGCCCGGCAGCGCCAGCGCCGCTTGCCCCTCAAGGTAGAAATGCTCTTGCGCGCCGGTCTCGAATACCCCTTCCACCACATGCGCCGCCCCGGAAATCGCTGCGCCCGCATCGCCCCGCGCCCAGATCACCGGCCCGCCCTCATACCGAGATCCGGCTGCAAGTGCCTGATCAATCGTCAGAATTGCAGGAATCGGCAGATAGTCAATGCGCCCCAGCCGTGCCGCCTTGCGCGCCGCAAGATGGCTTGTCGCCACCACCAGAAACAGCGGCTGACCTGCGTATTGCACGATGCCGGTGGCCAGCAGCGGCTCATCTTCCACCGCCGGGCCGACATCATTGGCATGGGGCAGATCGGCCGCAGTCAGCACCGCCACCACGCCGGGTGCCGCGCGCACGGGCGCAAGGTCCATGCCCGCAATCGTGCCATGCGCGATGGTCGAAAGGCCAAAGGCGAGGTGCAGCGTGCCCGCAGGGGTTGGGATATCGTCGATATAGCGCGCCGTGCCCAGCACATGCAGCGCGGCACTATCATGCGGCAAGGGTGCCCCGATGCTCATGGCGCGACCTCCAGCACCGAAACCGCCTCGCCCGCAAGGTCGCGCGCGTAACGCAGGCAGAGGTTCTGCGCCGCTTGCATGCGGTAGCCGGATGATCCGCGCATGTCGCTGATTGGCGTGAAATCCTGCGCCAGAAGCGGCGCCAGCGCAGCAAAGGTTGGCGCGTCTGCGGTTCGCCCTAGCAGCGCCGCCTCAAGCGTTCGCGCGCGCTTTGGCACCGCCGCCATGCCGCCAAAGGCGATGCGGGCGGCGGTAATGCGCCCGCCCTCAACCGCCACGTTGAAGGCGCCGCAGAGCGTCGAGATATCCTGATCGAAGCGCTTGGAAAGCTTGTAGACCCGCAGGTTCGGCGCGCGCGCGGGTATGGTGACCGCCTCGATGAACTCGCCCGGCGCGCGGTCCTGCTTGCGATAGTCGAGGTAGAAATCCTCAAGCGCCATTTCGCGCCGCGCCGCGCCCCGGCGCAGGTGCAGCCGCGCGCCAAGCGCTATCAGCGCGGGCGGCGTATCGGCGATGGGCGAGCCGTTGGCGATATTGCCGCCGAGCGTCGCCATGGCGCGGATCTGCGGGCTGGCAAAGCGCGCCAGCAGCGCGGCAAACGAGGGGTGCGCCCCGGCCATCGCGGTCAGCATGTCGGCGATGCTGACCCCGGCGCCGATGCGAAAGCCCGCGCCGGTCTCGGTGATCGTTTGCAGATCGGCGCAGCGGTGCACAAATGCGGCCTCGCCCAAGGGTTGAAGCGCCTTGGTGACCGTCAGCCCCAGGTCGGTGCCGCCCGCGACGAGCCTGCCCGAAGGATGCGCCAGCAGCCATGCCGCCAGCGCATCGGCATTTTCGGGCAAGAAGACGGGGGGGCTTTCGGCCCCCCCCAGCCCGGCCCCGAGGCCGGGCGTTCGTCGCTGAAAACCATCCCCAGGATGGTTTTCCGGGCGCCCCTCACCCCCCGAGGATATTTTCGTTGAAGCAGTTGATGCAAAGGCCGCCGCATCGGCCTGCATCCATTCGGGCACCGGCGCGCCCGCCGCCGCCTCGGCGGCGCGGATGATCGGGGCGTAGCCGGTGCAGCGGCAGAGGTTACCGGCAAGGGCCGCGTCATGGTCTGCCTCGCCGTTCAGATGTGCCGCAGCCAGCGCCACCGCGATGCCGGGGGTGCAAAAGCCGCATTGCGACCCGTGGTGGTCAATCAGCGCGGTTTGCACCGGGTGCGGTGCGGCGGCGCTGCCGATGCCTTCGACGGTCCGCAGCGCGCGGCCCTGCAACTGCGGCATCAGCGTGATGCAGGCGTTGATCGCGCGGCTGCCGTGCGTATCGGTCAGCATCACCGTGCAGGCGCCGCAATCGCCTTCGCGGCAGGCTTCCTTGCTGCCGGTCAAGCCCCGCGTCTCGCGCAGCCAGTCAAGCACCGTCATGCTGGCATCTGCCAGTGCCACGGTGGTGGTTTCTCCGTTCAGAAGAAACGAAATCTGCATGGGTTCGCCCGCCGCGGTCTTTGCCGTTCCGGCAGCTGCGCCCCCACCCGATGCGGCGTAAAGCGGCGGGCGCGCCGGTCCGGCCATGAAAGCCCGGCCCGCGTGCACTTGGCAAGCGTTTTGGCGTCAGAGTGTCGCGGCAAGTGCGGCAAGCTGGTCGGTGGCTGCCCCCCAGCCCGCCTCGAACCCCATTTCGGCGTGACGCTTGGCACCAGCTTCATTCGCGTGCAGTGCCTGCACAAGGTAGTCGGTGCCGCCGGGGGCCTCTGCAAAGCTGATATCTGCGGTGAAAAAGGGTTTTGGCGCCGGGCGAAAGCCTGCCAGAAGGCAATCGGTAAAGACCAGCCGCGCGCCGGGCTGGGTGAACAGGAAACACCCTTCGGTGGTGTGTTCGGTGCCGTCAGGCAGCAGCATCGAGGTGTAAAAACGCCCGCCCGGCTGCACATCCAGCACCGCCTCGACCGTCTTCACCGGCTTGGGCGCGAACCACTGCATCAGAAGATGCGGCTCGGTCCAGCAGCGCCAGACGGCGGCGGGCGGGGCGGCGATGTGGCGGCGCAATGTCAGGGTCGAGTCGGGCATGGCGGTCTCCTTTGGGCCCAAGGCTAACGGTGCCGGCGCCCGGCGCCAAGGGGCGATGCGATTGGGGGGTGAAATGCGCGCGTGGCTGCCGTAATCCTTGGGGCATGCGCATGCCCCGATTCATCCACCTGCGTCTGCACACCGAGTATTCGCTGCTCGAAGGCGCGGTGCCGCTGAAAAAGCTGGTCAAGATGGTGGCCGAGGCGGGCATGCCGGCGGTCGCGGTTACCGATACCAACGCGATGTTCGCGGCGCTTGAATTTGCGGTGCTGGCGCAGGGCGCGGGCGTGCAGCCGATTATCGGCTGTCAGGTGTCGCTGGCCTATGAGGTGGCGGCCCCCGGCGAGCGCGCGCGCCTGCCTGCCCCTGTCGTGCTGCTGGCACAGAACGAGGCGGGGTATCTGAACCTTCTGAAGCTCAATTCCTGCCTTTACATCGACAAGGCCGGGCAGTTGCCGCAGGTGACGGTCGAAGATCTCGAGGCACATGCCACCGGCCTGATCTGTCTGACCGGCGGCGCCGAAGGGCCACTGGGCAAGCTGATCCAGGCCGGGCAGGGCGCGCGCGCGCGCGATCTGCTGGAGCGCCTTGCGGCGGCCTATGCCGGGCGCCTTTACGTTGAACTGCAGCGCCACCCCGGCGAGGGCGGCGCCCTGATGGCGAGCGAACAGGCCACCGAGCAGACGTTTGTCGAAACCGCCTATGAGCTGGGGCTGCCGCTGGTCGCCACCAACGATGTCTATTTCCCCAAACCCGACATGTATGAGGCGCATGACGCGCTGTTGTGCATCGCCGAGGGCGCTTATCTTGACCAGCAGGAACCGCGCAGGCGCCTGACGCCGCAGCACTACTTCAAATCCGAAGCGGAAATGTCCGCGCTTTTTGCCGATCTGCCTGAGGCGCTGGCCAACAGCGTTGAGATTGCCCGGCGCTGCGCCTTTGCCCCTGCCAAACGCGCGCCGATTCTGCCCAAGTTCGCCGATGACGAGGTTGAGGCGCTGCGCCGCGAGGCGCGCGACGGGCTGGCCGCGCGGCTGGCCGAGGTGCCGCACGCCGCCCCGGTCGAAGATTATGAGGCGCGGCTGGCGTTCGAGCTTGGCATCATCGAACAGATGGGCTTTCCCGGCTATTTCCTGATCGTGTCCGATTTCATCAAATGGGCCAAGGCGCAGGGCATTCCGGTGGGGCCGGGGCGGGGGTCGGGCGCGGGCAGCCTTGTGGCATGGGCGCTGACCATCACCGACCTTGACCCCTTGCGCTACAAGCTCTTGTTCGAGCGCTTCCTCAACCCCGAGCGGGTCAGTATGCCCGACTTCGACATCGACTTCTGCATGGATCGGCGCGAAGAGGTGATCCACTACGTTCAGGGCAAATATGGCCGCGACAAGGTGGGGCAGATCATCACTTTTGGCGCGCTTCTCAGCAAGGCGGCGGTGCGCGATGTGGGGCGCGTGCTGCAAATGCCCTACATGCAGGTGGACCGCCTTTCCAAGATGATCCCGCTTGACGGCGTAAAGCCGGTTTCCATCGAAAAGGCGTTGGCCGACGAGCCGCGCCTGCGTGAAGCCGCGCGCGAAGAGGTGGTCGGGCGGATGCTGGGTTATGCGCAGCAGATCGAGGGCCTGTTGCGCAACGCCTCGACCCACGCCGCCGGCGTGGTGATCGGCGACCGCCCGCTAGATGAGCTGGTGCCGCTTTATCAAGACCCGCGGTCAGACATGCCCGCCACCCAGTTCAACATGAAATGGGTGGAAGCCGCCGGGCTGGTGAAGTTCGACTTTCTGGGGCTGAAGACCCTGACCGTCATCCGCAACGCGCTTGATCTGCTGGCAAAGCGCGGCGTGGTGGTGGATATCGCGCATATTCCGCTTGATGACCCAAAGACCTACGCGCTTTACGCAAGCGCCCGCACCACCGCCGTCTTTCAGGTGGAAAGCACCGGCATGATGGATGCGCTGCGCCGCATGCGCCCCACCTGCATCGAAGACATCGTGGCACTGGTGGCGCTCTACCGCCCCGGCCCGATGGAAAACATCCCCGCCTATTGCGAGGTCAAGAATGGCCTCAAACCGCTTGAATCCATTCACCCATCAATTGATCACATTCTGGCAGAAACGCAGGGCATCATCGTTTATCAGGAACAGGTGATGCAAATTGCGCAGCTTATGGCGGGCTACAGCCTTGGCGGCGCCGACCTCTTGCGCCGCGCCATGGGCAAGAAGATCGCGGCGGAAATGGCCAAGGAACGGCCCAAGTTCATCGCGGGCGCCATCGGCAATGGCGTGAGTGAAAAGAAGGCGGGTGAAGTCTTTGACCTGCTGGAGAAATTCGCCAACTACGGCTTCAACAAATCGCACGCGGCGGCCTATGCCGTGGTTAGCTACCAGACCGCGTGGCTAAAGGCCAATTACCCGGTCGAGTTCATGGCGGCGGTGATGAACTGCGATATTCACCTGACCGACAAGCTGGCAATCTACAAGCGCGAGGTTGACAAGCTTGGCCTGCAAACGGTGCCGCCTTGCGTGAACCGTGCCGAGGCCGGTTTCAGCGTGCACGACGGGCAGGTTGTCTACGCGCTCGGCGCGCTGAAAAACGTCGGCGTCGAGGCGATGAAGCTGATCGTTGCGGCGCGCGGGGCGCGGCCCTTTGCCAATCTGGTCGATTTCGCGCGCCGGGTCGACCTCAAGCGTATTGGCAAGCGCCCGCTCGAAATGCTCGCCCGTGCCGGGGCGATGGATTGCCTTGACCCCAACCGCCACCGCGTCTTTGCCAGCCTCGATGCGCTGACCGCGTTTTCCGCCGCCGCGCATGAGGCGCAGGGCTCATCGCAGGTGTCGCTTTTTGGCGAGGCGGGCGAAGACCTGCCACCACCGCGCCTTGCCGATGTCGATGACTGGGCGCCCGCCGAGCGGCTGGGTGAAGAGCATCAGGCGGTGGGGTTCTACCTCTCGGGCCACCCGCTGGATGATGCCATGCCCGCGCTGCGGCGCACCAAGGTGCGGACCCTGGCCGAGATCGAGGCTTCTGCCGAGGCCGGGCCACAGATGACCCGCGTGGCAGGCATGATCTCGGGCGTGAAGGAAAAGAAATCAGCGCGCGGCAACCGCTTTGCCTTTGTCAGCTTTTCCGACCCGACCGGGCTTGGCGAGGCGACGATGTTTTCTGACGTGCTTGAAGCCTCGCGGCGGTTTCTGGAACCCGGCGCGGCGGTGGTGATGACCGTCGAGGCCACGCTTGAGGGCGAAAAGCTCAAGCTTCTGGCGCGTGCCGTGCAGCCGGTCGATGCTGTCGCCGCCGAAGCCGGCGGCGGCGGCCTGCGCATTTTCATCGAAACCCCCGAGGCGGCCACGGCGGTTGCGGCGGTCTTCAACCGGATTGAGGCCGAGGGCAAAACCCGGGCGCGCGGCCCGGTCGAGTTTCGCGTCACCGATTTTGAACACGGCGCAGAATACGCGCTTGACGCCGGACGCGAGCTGCCGGTCACGCCGCAGATCAAGGGCGCCATCCGCGCGCTGCGTGGCGTTGCGATGGTCGAGGATATCTAGCGCCCCGCGCTGGCCCAGGCTTTGTGGCCGGCTTTGCAACCTTCACCCGACCGTCACGGTTTTCGCGCGCCGCTGCTGCGCGCGAAAAAGGATATTCACAATGAATGTTCTGGGAGGGTTCTCAGATGGCATTTGCCTGTTATAGTGAATTAGCGTGTATGTGAAATAAAACTGTAATAACTACAACGCTGCGCTGCAATATGACGTGGGAGGATGTCAATGCAACAAGTTAAAATCATCGGTGCCGCCGCCTTGTTTGCCGGCACCCTGATCGTGGTCTGGGTCACACATGGCACGGGAATCGTGCGCAATGATCCGGCGCGCAATATCTCAATTCCCGATCAGCTGACGGTGCCATTTCAGGTTCAGGCCGCCTATAATGACACCACGATGTTCTTTCGCTATCGCTGGCCCGCGGCTCGTCCCGGCATCCTTCACGATGTGCTGCGCTACGAAGATGGCAAATGGATCACCGAAGGCGCAGGCGTGCCGGGGTCTGACCCGAACGGGATGCACGAAGACCGCGTGGCAATGATGCTCGATGATGGCAGCGTGCCCGAGTTTTCACGCTATGGCGGCTATATCACCATCGGCGCCGGGCTAGAGGGGCTGACCGACGAGGCCCCCGAAGTGGTGACGAAATACCTGCCCGCCACGCGCAACCAGCTTGGCCAGTGGGATGACATGGCCCCCGACGGCACGCTGGCAACGCTTCGCGACGCCGGTTATTTTCTCGACCTCTGGCACTGGCGCGGCGGCCGGTCAAACCCGGTCGGGCAGGCGGATGACCAGAATATCAGCACCGGGCGCGATGGCGATGCCGGGTCTGCCTCGTATTCGACCAACTTTGACAACGCGCTGGGCCAGCCCCGCGTGATGTTCGACCCCGCCACCGCCGGTTACAAGGCGCTGAACTGGGATGACGTGGTGGCGGGCCGGGTTTCGCAAGATCAGGTCTATGCGCTGATCGACGGGCAGGTGCTGCCCTATGACCCCGATGCGGGCTGGAAGAATGGCGACGTGCTGCCGCGCCGCATTCTCAAACCCGGCACCGGGTCGCGCGGCGATATCGGCGTGCTCGGGCAGGGCCGCTGGGCCGATGGCTTTTGGGATATAACGCTGACCCGCGCGCTTGATACCGGCAACCCTGCCGATGACAAGATCCTGCGCGACCTTGGCAGCTACACCACCGCCTTTGCCATTCATCGCAATGCCACCGGGCTGCGCTGGCATTATGTGTCATTGCCGCAGACCTTGGGGCTTGGCCGCGAGGCTGAAATTACCGCCACGCGATTCGCGGGTGATACCCCGACCTGGGGAAATACCTGGACCGAGATCACGCTCTATTACCCCGGTCAGGTAACATGGCCAATGCTCAACAGCACTTCGCACGCCGGCGCCGAGTATATTGCCAAGGGGGTGCCGGTCAAATATCGCCACAGCCCCGAGCAGTTGACCCAATATGGCATCGAGGTCGAGTTCAAATCAGAAATCAGGCCGCAATGGCTTAAAACGCTGTTCGCGGGGCTGGCGCTGATCGCGGCCTTCGGGGTGTCTCTCAATCTTGTGCTCGCGCAGCGGAAGGAGGTCTGACCATGGGTGCCTATCACACTGTTGCAATTCACTTTCCGATCGCGCTCTGGATGGTTTCATCGCTAGCGATCTTCATTCGCGTTGCTACCGATGGCCCGATTGGCCAGGCGATGGACCGCGCGCTCAAGGTGTTTCTTGTGCTCGGGGTGTTGGCGGGCGCGGGTGCCTGGTCGCTCGGCATCAACATCTGGCCGTGGGAGACGATTTCCTCGACCCCGATGGGGCGCAACCACATGATGATGGCCACCTGGTCGCTTGCCTTCTTCACCTTGCTTGCGGTCACCCGCTTTTTGCAGGGCGATCGCATCTGGCAAGGTGCGTCGCGCTGGATCATGGCGCTGCTGGCGCTGATCGGGGTGATTCTGGTGGGCATCACCGGCACGCTTGGCGGGCATCTGCACGGCAGCTACACCGAAGTTGCCGAATGGCTGCGCCTTGCCGGCTGGGAGGTCTATTCCACCTTCTATGTGCCCAACGGCACGATCTGGCTGATGCTTGGCGTCGCGGCGGTGATGCTGGGCCTCGCCTTCGTGAAGCTTGGCAAGTCCGAGGGCTGAGCCGGCCCGATATCAGACAAAGGCCCCGCGGGTTCGCGCCCGCGGGGTTTTGCTATCGCCGAACCCGCCCGGCAAAGCCCCGTGCCAGCGCCACCGCCAGCACGATCCGCAAGACGTGATGCGCGGTCACATAGATCACGCTCATCTGCAAGCTCAGCGCGATCAGCGCCATTTCGGTCAGCCCGCCCGGTGCGAAGGCCAGAAACACCGCCGCCACCGGTTCATGCACGAACTTTGCCAGCGCAAATGAAAACCCGGCAGCAAGGGCGATGAAGATCGTCACGTTCACCCCCGCCAGCCGCAGCGCCAGCACGAAATTGCGCGCGGGCATTCCCGCGAACCGCACCCCGAGCGAGGTGCCGATCACGATCTGCGTGGCCATGATTGTCCAACCGGGCGGGCTGGCATCGCTCAGCCCTGAAAGGTGCATCGCGGCCGAAACCAGAATTGGCCCGGTAATGACCCCCGCAGGCATCCGCGAGGCGCGCCCCAGCACCAGCCCCAGTGCCGCGGCGCCCAGAATCCAGCCCCAATCGGCAAGGCTCAGCACATGCGCCACCACCAGCGAGGCCCCCCCGGCAGAACCGACCGCGTGCCCGGTGGCAATGGTAAACCCTAGCGGCACCACGATAATCGTCAGGATCAGCCGCAGAAATTGCAGCATGGTCAGCATCGCCACATCGGCGCCCATCTCTTCGCCCATCAGCACGGTTTCGGTCAGCCCGCCGGGGGCGGCGCCAAAAAACGCGGTGATCGGGTCAAGCTGCCCGCTGGCGCGCAGCGCGCGGTAGCTCAGCAGATGCGCGGTGGGAATGAACACGCACAGCGCCAGCAACGAGGGCCACCAAAGCCGCGCTTCGGCCAGAATCTGCGGCGTAAAATTGCCGCCGATCGCCACCCCGATGATCGGCACGAACCCCTGCCTCAGGCCGGGCGGAAACTGCGGCAGATGCCCGAACGGGCGCAACCCCGCCAGCGCCGCCGCCGCCACCGCCAAGAGCGAGCCAAGCAGCATCGGCAGCGGCAGATGCAACGCGCGCGCCAAAAAACCGCCGCCTGTGCCAAGCGCCAGCGTCAGTGCGAGCGTGGGCAGGTGTATGCCCTCGGGAATTGACAGACGCATCGGGGAGACTCACGCATTCGGTCAGGCAACATTTGCACTGCCCCCGCGGGGGGCGCAAGCCATGCTCAGCCCAGCTCCTCTGCCCGATGTGCCAAGATCAGTGCGGCCAGCGCCAAAAGCGCCAGCGCCGTGCCCTGCAAGCGCGCCGCAACCAGCGCCCGTGCCAGTTCCATCGGTGCCTCGCGCAGCGGCAAGAGCCGCGCATATTCGCTGGCCATCTGCCAGTTCACCAGCACACTTGCCGCCAGCGCCAGCAGCACCAGCCCCCGCGCCAGCGGCCCATGCGCCGTGACCGCTCGCACAACGAACAGTGGCAGCGCCATCAGCGCCATCAGCGCAAAGCCAGCATTCAGCCAGACCCAAGCGCGCAATTCAGCCGCTTGCAACGCCGCCAGCGGGGTGCCGACCCACGGCCAAAGCGCCAGCAAGCCAAAAAGCATGGCCTGCGCAACGGCGAACCCAACCAGCAGCCGCCCCGGCCATGGCCCGCGCCACATCGCGTGGCCCTACCAGTGCGGCGGGCGCTGATCGGCCAGCGGCACCCCACCGCCGGTCTCGGCCTCGCGCTCCAGCAACATGCCGAGCTGGCGCTCGATCCGCGCCAGATGCGCCTCTTGCCGCGCCACCACGTCTGACAGGTCATCGACCATACGCGCCAGATGCGCAATCAGCTCTTCGGCCTTCTCTATCCGCTCCATATGCCCCCCTCTCGGCTTGCCCGCCCGGCGCCCATTCGTTATGACCGCGCCAGACCTTACGCGAGAGATGCCCAATGGCCAAGGACAAGCCCGCCCGCCGACCACGCGCCGAACCCCCCAAGGGTTTTCGCGACTATTTCGGCGCCGAGGTGACATTGCGCAAGGCGATGCTCGACACCATCGCCGGGGTCTACCACCGCTATGGTTTTGACGCGCTGGAAACGGCGGCGGTAGAAACCGTCGAGGCGCTCGGCAAGTTCCTGCCCGATGTTGACCGCCCCAACGCCGGCGTTTTTGCTTGGCAAGAGGATGAAGAGGGTGCCAGCCGCGCCGGTGATTGGCTGGCGCTGCGCTATGATCTGACAGCGCCCTTGGCGCGCGTCGCCGCGCAATACCGCAACGATTTGCCCAGCCCTTACCGCCGCTACGCCATGGGCCCGGTCTGGCGCAATGAAAAGCCGGGGCCGGGGCGCTATCGGCAGTTCTACCAATGCGACGCCGATACCGTGGGCGCGGCTTCGGTGGCGGCGGATGCCGAGATTTGCGCCATGCTGGCCGATGCGCTGGAAGCGGTTGGCATCGCGCGCGGCGATTATGTGGTGCGCGTGAACAATCGCAAGGTGTTGAACGGGGTGATGGAGGTGATCGGCATCGCGGGCGACGCCTTTGAAGACGCGCGCGGCACCGTGCTGCGCGCTATCGACAAGTTCGACAAGTTTGGCGAGCCGGGCGTACGCGCCCTGATGGGCGCGGGGCGCAAGGACCCGTCGGGCGATTTTACCAAGGGCGCTGGGCTGACCGACGCGCAAGCCGATGTGGTGATGGGCTTCATGCAGGCCGGGCGCGAAACCGGTGTCGCCACCTGCGCCCGCCTTGCCGATCTTGTGGCAGGCTCGCAGACCGGCCTCGAAGGCGTCGCCGAACTCGAACAAATCGCCGCCCTCCTCGCTGCCCAGGGCTACGGCCCCGACCGCATCGTCATCGACCCCTCGGTGGTCCGCGGCCTTGGCTATTATACCGGCCCGGTGTTTGAGGCGGAACTGACCTTTGAAATCCTTGATGAAAAGGGCCAAAAGCGGCAATTCGGCTCGGTTGCGGGCGGCGGGCGCTATGATGGCCTTGTCGAACGCTTCACCGGGCAAAAGGTGCCGGCCACCGGCGTTTCGATCGGGGTTGACCGCCTGCTGGCGGCCCTGCGCGAAAAAGGCCGCCTTTCCGACCTTGCCGCCGGCCCGGTGATCGTGACGGTGATGGACCGTGACCGCATGGCCGATTACCTCGCCATGGCGTATGAGCTGCGCCGCGCCGGCATCCGCGCCGAAGTTTACCTCGGCAACCCCAAGCAATTCGGCAACCAGTTGAAATACGCCGACAAACGCGCCAGCCCTATCGCCGTGATCCAGGGCGGCGATGAGGCCGCGCGCGGCGTCGTTTTGCTGAAAGATCTGGCGCTTGGCGCCCGCATTGCTGCCGCCGCGACGCTCGAGGAATGGAAGGCCCAGCCCGCGCAAACCGAAGTGCCGCGCGAAACCCTCGTGGCCGCCGTCCGCGCCATGCTGGAGCGCGGCTGATGGCGCCCAAGGCCGCCGCCCGCGCCACCGGCGCGCGCCTGCTGGCCGCCTTTCGTGCGGCGGGCGCCGATGAGGTTGAGGCCGATATCCTGCAACCCGCCGAGGCGCTTCTGGATCTTTACGGCGAAGATATCCGCGCCCGCGCCTATGTCACCGCCGACCCGCTACGCGGCGAGTTGATGCTGCGCCCCGACTTTACCGTGCCCGTGGTGCAGGCGCATATGGCAAACGGCGCCGACCCCGCGCGCTATTGCTACATGGGCGAGGTGTTTCGCAAGCAAGAACACCTTGGCAGCCGCGCGCCTGAATATTTTCAGGCCGGTTACGAGGTTTTTGACCGCGCCGACCCCGAGGCCGCCGATGCCGAGGTCTTCGCGCTCTTTTCGCGCCTGCTGGCGCCGCTCAACCTTGCCGCCGCCGTTGGCGATATCGGCCTGTTGATGGATGCCGTGCGCGGGCTGAACACCTTGCCCGCCCGCCGCGCCGCGCTTTTGCGCCACATCTGGCGCCCGGCGCGGTTTCAGGCGCTGCTTACGCGCTTCGCCGCGCCGCCCGCGCCCAGCGCCAGCCGCGCAGCACTGCTGGCGGGCACCCCGCCGCGCGCGCATTGGGTGGGCCTGCGCACCGCCGCCGACATGGCCGCGCGCATCGCCGCCTTGCGCGTCGATGCCGCCGCCCCGCCGATCGCCGCCGCCGAAGTGGCAAGCCTCGCGCGGGTTTTTGCCGTGCACGCCCCGGCACCGCAGGCGCTGGCCGAACTGACCGCGCTTTGCGCCGAAATCCCCGCCATCGCCCCCGCCGTGGCGCGCCTGTCGCGCCGCCTTGCGGCACTTGCCGCGCGCGGGGTTAACCTTGACCGGGTCACCTATGCCGCCAGCCACGGCCTTGGCACTATGGAATATTACGACGGCTTCGTGTTCTCCTTCGCCGCCGCCACGCCCGGCCTGCCGCCGGTTGCCTCGGGCGGCCGCTATGATGCGCTGACCGCCGTGCTCGGGGCGGGCCGCTCGATCCCCGCGGTGGGCGGCGTTATTCGCCCCGGCCTTGTGGCCGAACTGGAGGGCGCGGCATGAGCCTCAAGCTGGGGGTGCCCTCCAAGGGCCGCCTGATGGATGACACGTTCACATGGTTCGCCGCGCGCGGTGTCGCACTTAGCCGCAATGGCAACGCGCGTGAATATGCGGGCGCGGTGAACGGCGCTGACGGGGTGGAACTGGTGCTGTTGTCGGCGGGTGAAATTCCGCGAGAGCTTGCGGCGGGGCGCATCCACCTTGGTGTCACCGGGTCGGACCTCGTGCGCGAGAAACTGGCCGACTGGCCAACGCAGGTGGTGGAGCTTGCGCCGATGGGCTTTGGCCATGCCGACCTTATCATCGCCGTGCCCGCCGCATGGGCCGACGTGGAAACGCTCGATGATCTCGATGCGGTCGCCGCCGCCTTTCGCGCGCAACACGGGTTCCGGCTGCGCATCGCCACCAAATACCACCGCCTCGTGCGCGAATTTCTGCGCGATCAGGGCGTGGCCGATTACCAGCTTGTCGATAGCCAGGGCGCGACCGAAGGCACCGTCAAGAACCTGACCGCCGAGGCGGTGGCCGACATTACCTCATCAGGCGAAACCCTGCGCGCCAACCACCTGAAGATTCTGGATGGCGCGCTGATCCATGCCAGCCAGGCCACGCTGTTCGCCGCCCGCACCGCCGATTGGGGCAACGGCCGCGCCGCGCGGTTGGCAGCACTGGCCGCGCAGCTTGGGGTTGCGGCACCGGCGCTGTAAGACAGCGCCGCATTGCGCCTTGCGAAAAGTGCAAAGAAATCCTTAAAAAAAACTAGCAAACCGATAAACAACAATGGCTTGGCCGCCATAACACGCGTGTTATCGCGGCCCTTCATGTGGCCCTAGCCCCGCTTCACCACCCGGTTCACATGCCCCATCTTGCGCCCCGGCCGCGCTTCGGCCTTGCCGTAAAGGTGGATCGAGGCCCCCGCCTGCCGCGCCAGTTCAGGCACCTGTGCCACATCCTCGCCGATCAGGTTCGTCATCTCCACATCCGCATAGCGGCTGCCGTCGCCCAAGGGCCAGCCCGCCACAGCCCGGATATGCTGCTCAAACTGATCGACCGCGCAGCCCGCCTGCGTCCAGTGCCCCGAATTATGCACCCGTGGCGCGATCTCGTTGACCAGCAAGCCCTCGGGTGTCACGAACAGCTCCACCCCCAGCACCCCCACATAGTCGAGCGCGTTCAAGATGCGCGCCGCGATCAGCACCGCATCCGACCGCTCGGACGGCGTCAGACGCGCGGGCACGGTCGTGGTGTGCAAGATCCCGCCCCGGTGCACGTTCTCGCCGGGGTCATAGGCCGCGATCTCGCCCGAAAGCCCCCGCGCGGCGATCACCGAAACCTCGCGGGTAAAGCCGATGAACCCCTCCAGCACCGCCCCGGCGCCGCCCATCGCTGCCAGCGCCGGGCCCGCATCGGCGGCGGTGTTGATCCGCGCCTGCCCTTTGCCGTCATAGCCTAGCCGCGTGGTTTTCAGCACGGCAGGCATGCCGATGCGGGCCAGCGCTGCATCAAGGCTCGCAAGGTCTGTCACCTCGGCCCAAGGGGCGATCGCAAGGCCGACTCCGGCCAGAAAGGTCTTTTCCGCGACCCGGTCCTGACTGATCGCCAGCGCGCGGCGACCGGGGCGGATCGGGCGCAGGCTTTCCAGCAGATCAAGCGCCGATGTCGGGATATTCTCGAACTCGTAGGTGATGACATCGACCGTGGCCGAAAAGGCCCGCAGCGCCGCGCCGTCATCATAGCCCGCGCGCGTCACCCGCCATGCGACCTGCCCGGCGGGCGGGTTTTCGCCCGGCTCGAAGATATGCACCCGCAGCCCGAGCCGCGAGGCGGCAACCGCCAGCATCCGGCCCAACTGGCCGCCCCCAAGAATGCCGATGCAAGCGCCCGGCGCCAGCATGTCAGTCATTCGTTGGTTCCTCGGGCACCGAGGCCGAAAGAGCCGCGCGCCAGGCTTCCAGCCGCGCCGCCAGTGCCGGGTCGGACAACGCCAGTATCGCGACCGCCATCAGCGCCGCGTTGGCCGCCCCCGCCGCACCGATCGCCATCGTCGCCACCGGAAAGCCGCGCGGCATCTGCACGATCGAATAGAGGCTGTCCACGCCTGACAGTGCCTTGCTTTGCACCGGCACGCCGATCACCGGCAGCCGGGTTTTTGAGGCCATCATGCCGGGCAGATGCGCCGCCCCGCCCGCGCCCGCGATGATCACCTTCAGCCCGCGCCCGACCGCGCCCTTGCCATAGTCCCACAACCGGTCCGGGGTGCGGTGCGCCGAGACGATGCGCGCCTCATAACCCACGCCCAGTTCATCCAGCAGTGCCGCCGCCTCACGCAGGGTCGGCCAGTCGGACTGGCTACCCATGATGATTCCCACATCCACGCCCATCTGCCCCCCCGGCTGCCCCGCGCGGCGCACTATAGCTGCGGGGCCGCGCCGCGCAAGGCGGCGGGCGGGGTCAGGCGATGATGTCCGGGGTCAGCCGGTCTTCCAGCCGCGAGATCTGGTCTTTCAACGCCAGTTTCTGCTTTTTCAACCGCCGAAGGGTAAGCTGGTCGGCGCGCATCGTGCTGCCAAGCGCGTCGATGGCTTCATCAAGATCGCGGTGCTCGCGCCGGAGCACCTCCAGCTTCACCCGCATCACCTCATCGGTGTTCATCTCGTTGTGTGCATTCATCAGGTCTGCCTGCCGCTAATTGGAGTTGACCGATTTGCCCGAGTCGCTGACCGGGCGCGCCTGACTATAGCGTGCGGGGGCATGTGCGGGAACCAAACAGTGAAGCCGGGGCGCCGCATCTTGCACAGCGCGTGCGCTGCGCCCATATCGGGCCTAAGGGGTCGCCGCATGGGGCCCGCGCAATCGCAAGTCGCTTCGAAAAGGGCCTGCCCGATGACCAAACTCAGTTTTGCCGCGCATCCGTTCCTGCTTGGCTTCGATCAGCTTGAACGGCTGGTTGAACGCACCGCCAAGACCGGCGGCGACGGCTATCCGCCTTACAACATTGAACAGTCCTCTGCCGATGCCTTTCGCATTACGCTGGCGGTGGCGGGCTTTGCCGAGGCGGATCTGGCGATTGCGCTGGAAGATCGGCAACTGGTCATTCGTGGCCGGCAGGGCGAGGAGGATGCGGGCCGGGTGTTCCTGCACCGGGGCATTGCGGCGCGCGCCTTTCAGCGCAGCTTCGTTCTGGCCGAAGGGGTCGAGGTGGCGGCGGCCGAGCTGGAAAACGGGCTTTTGCACATAGATTTGCGCCGCGCCCAGCCTGATCCGGTTGTGCGCAACATTCCGATCACCCGCGGCTGAAGGGGAACGCCATGAACACGAAATATGATTTCGGTGCCGCGCCTGAGGCCAACATCGTCTATGTGCGCCCGGTAGCCGTGGCCGACCTGCCCGATGAAATCCGGGTGCAGGCGGTCGGCCTGCAAACGCTTTACGCGGTGCATGACGCGGGCGGCGAGCGGCTGGCGCTGGTGGCCGACTGCAAACTGGCCTTTGCGCTGGCGCGTCAGCATGACCGCACCCCGGTGCATGTGCACTGACATTGGCTAATCTGTCAGCAGCAACCGCGTTTGCCATCGCCTGAGGCAGGGGCGGGCGGTTGGCCCGTAGCCCGAAAAATCGGCGCCAAGTTCAGGGAAAAGTTTGAACACTTCGGCGCGCGTTGGCGCATCGAGCAAGCTCATGCCGTAGGTGGCGGGGTAAAAGCTTTCGCTCAGCAAGCCTGAGGAACTTATGATCTCGTGCCGGTCAAACAGCAGGTGCACATAGGTTACCGCGTCGCAGGGCGCGCGGCGGATGCTCAGGTCGTTGATCAGGTGCAGCGCGGGCACCAGAACCTGCGCGCTGCCAAACATCTCTTTGGCGCGCCAGCCGCGCAGCAGCACCCGGTGTTGCGTCGACAGCCGCAGCGCACGGTCATTGCCCATCGCGCCAATGGCAAATCGCACCGGCGCCATCTTGCCCCGCCCCGAAACCTGCCGCCGCCCGACCCAGCGCAGCGGTTGCAACCCGTGGTCGAGCGTGGGCACCAGATCGCCGGGTGCGAGGCTTTCTACCCGGCGCGCGCCATGGGCCGTGTCGATCAGCGTTCCGGCGGCAAAGCAGATGAAGGGGTCGTCGATATTGGCGACTTTGACCGCAGTATATTCGACGCCATTGAAGGTGCCGAGTTTGATTTGCGTGACCTTCTTGAAATGCGCGTCGTCCGGCATCGAATCATCATGAATGCGCACGCCGTAGGTGCCATCGTCAAAGAGCGTCACCGCCAGTTTGACGTTGGTGTAGGTGGTGCCATCTACGGTAACAGTGCTGCCGACATAGGCCGCAACCTCACGCACTGAATGGCTGACCGTGCCCACGATGATACGGTCGCCCGAAAATGTGCTGCTGTCATCGCTATCGGTATCTGAAATCAGCCCGTCGCCCGAGTAGTCCGACAGAGTGACGGTCTGATACGTCGAAGGCGAGATGCTCAGCCCGTTGCCGATGGCATCGAGATTGTCCTGATCATAGCGTGAGAACCCCGGCCACTTTGCCGTGGAAACCCACATCCAACTTTGTGTCAAAACCGCCATGCGCCGCCCGCAAGAATACCTTGGCGTGGATCATCGCGGTTAATGGGTGAAGGAAACGCAAATTGCCGCCCGGATCAGGGGCGGAGGATGCCTGGGGTTTTAGGCAAATGCCGCCGACCCGTGCGCCGGGTAGTGGTGGCGGACCTACCCGACGAGATGCCGGCGCGCTCGCTGCCTCAGCTTTGCTTGAAGGAAAAGGGAACCGGCGCGCCGAAAAAGTGCCGCAAGCCGACCCGAGGCGCCTCTTGCGGCAATTCCTTGCGGCCGGGCCAGATGCCGTATTGATCGCGGTAATAGTCTATGCAGGCGCTGTCGGCCTTCAGCCGCCCGTGGTTGCGATAGACGAATTTCGACAGGCGGTCTGAAAAATGCGCGCCGTAGGGGCGCCGCTTGGTCTGGCCAGAGATCATGAACCAGATCGGCACGCCGCGGCTTTCCAGGTGACCCGACAGCCAGGGGTCGTCGACGGTCCAGAGGATATCGGGAATGTCAAAGACCTCGGGGCCGAAGAACTCTGGGCGCACCATCGCGCCGCGATACCCCTCAAGCACGTCAACGTAGCCTTCTTCGACGTATCCCAGGGGTTTGTGCTGGGTCAGGGTCAAGGCCCGCCAAAGCCGATAGCCTGGCCCTTTCACCCGCTTTTGCGCGCGGGGCAGGCGGGCAAAGCTGCGATCATATCGAAAGCCCGGCTTGCGGGTCGTCAAATCATGGCCCTGACCGGCGATCACCACCCCAGGGTGGGTGCGCCGCGTTGCCACGAACCGCCCGGCCCAGCCCCGGTCATAGGGCTGGTCGTCGTCGCAAAACAGGATGTCCACATCCTCGCCCGCGTGGTCACGGATGGTTGGCAGCACCTTGGTTGCAGGCCCGAAATCGACCTCGGTCCAGTGCACGGTGATGCCCTCGGGCAAATCGGGAGCAGAGATGACTTCGCCGGGAAAGCGCCGGTAGTGACGCGCGAGGTTAAGGCGGATTTCGGCGACCTTCACATTTTGCGCAAGAAGATCGCGCAGCGTCGGGCCGATTTTGGCGAACCGCGTCGGGATGGTGGTCAGCGAGATGATAAGCCGTGGCATCGTCTTGTTCCCCCTGATCGCGTCGTATTTGACACTTGAGTGTGCGAAATACAATGCGTGTTGGCGCATTGCCCCGATGCGCGGCACGGGTCACCCAGACCCAAAGCGCGGTCAGGCGCCCGGCTGTCGTTGATTGCATAACGCAAACGGGTGTTACCCGTGCGCGCGCGCTGAGACGGACCGCGGGCTGGCCGCGTCCAGGCCTGTTAGCTGCGATCTGGCAGCCATTCAGGTGGCGGCAAGCCCCAGCCCAACCGGCCCAGCATCCGACCATAAAGGCTGGCCGCATCGGGGGCGCGGGATCGGGTGCAGCTTGTGGCGCAGGTGTAGCCCGAACACGCTTGGATCGTCGTCAAGCCACGAGGCCAGACACAGCGTCTCCATGTTGCGCAGGCGGCCCGAGTGCCAGAACGTTGCAATCCGCATCACCCTCTCCCGGCGCCGCCTTGGCCTTAGTGCGCGATCAGCCCCATGCTTTCAAGTTTCAGCACCACCTGATGCGCGCAGTGGTCAACATCGACGTTTTCGGTATCCACCACCAGTTCGGCCTTGGTCGGTGCCTCATAGGGGTCTGAAATGCCGGTGAATTCCTTGATCTTGCCTTCGCGCGCCAGCTTATAAAGGCCCTTGCGGTCGCGCCGTTCGCATTCTTCGATCGAGGTTGCCACATGAACCTCGACAAAGGCGCCGTAGGCCTCGGTCATTTCGCGCACGGCGCGGCGGGTGGCAGTGTAAGGCGCGATCGGCGCGCAAATGGCGATGCCGCCGTTCTTGGTGATCTCGCTGGCGACATAGCCGATACGCTTGATGTTGATGTCGCGGTGTTCCTTGGAAAAGCCAAGCTCTGATGACAGGTGCTTGCGCACCACGTCACCATCAAGCAGCGTAACCGGGCGGCCGCCCATTTCCATCAGCTTGACCATCAGCGCATTGGCAATGGTCGATTTGCCGCTGCCTGAAAGCCCGGTGAAAAACACTGTGAAGCCCTGTTTTGACCGCGCGGGGCTGGTGCGGCGCAGCTCGGTCACCACCTGCGGAAAGCTGAACCACTCGGGAATTTCCAGCCCCTCGCGCAGGCGGCGGCGCAGTTCGGTGCCCGAAATATCGAGCACGGTGCTGCCTTCCGGCACTTCGTTTGCCGGGTAATACTGTGCCTTTTCCTGCACATAGACCATGTGCTTGAAATCGACCATCTCCAGCCCGATTTCGGCCTCGTATTGCTTGAAGAGCACCTGCGCATCATAGGGGCCGTAAAAATCCTGCCCGGCGCTGTTCTTGCCCGGCCCGGCGTGGTCACGCCCGACGATGAAATGCGTGCAGCCATGGTTGCGCCGGATGAGGCCGTGCCAGACCGCCTCGCGCGGGCCCGCCATGCGCATCGCAAGGTTCAAAAGGCTCATGGTGGTTGTCGATGAGGGGTATTGGTCAAGCACCGCTTCATAGCAGCGCACGCGGGTGAAATGGTCCACGTCGCCCGGCTTGGTCATGCCCACGACCGGGTGGATGAGCAGGTTCGCCTGCGCTTCGCGCGCGGCGCGGAAGGTCAGTTCCTGATGCGCACGGTGCAGCGGGTTGCGGGTCTGGAACGCCACCACGCGGCGCCAGCCCATCTTGCGGAAGAAGGCGCGCAATTCATTGGGCGTATCGCGGCGGCCCTTGAAATCGTAATGCACCGGCTGCTGGATGCCGGTGATCGGGCCGCCAAGGTAGACCGGGCCCGCGATATGGTGCAGGTAATTCACCGCCGGGTGCGCAAGGTCATCGGCGCCGAAAACCTTTGCCGCCTCATTGGCCTTGTTGGGCACCCATTTGTCGGAAACCGACAGAATGGCAAGGATCACCCCTTCCTGATCGCGCAGCGCAATATCTTGCCCCGGTTCGATTTGCGCGGCGAATGCCTCGGACACATCGAGCGTGATCGGCATCGGCCAGAGCGTGCCATCGGCAAGGCGCATGGTCTCAACCACGCTTTCGTAATCGGCCTGCCCCTGAAACCCCTTGAGCGGGTTGAAGCCGCCGTTCATCAGCAGTTCAAGGTCGCAGGTCTGGCGCGGGGTCAGATCCCACGAGGGCAGGTTGCCGGCCTCGATTTTCAATTTCAATGCGGATTCGTGCGAAACAAAAAGCTCCGGGACCGGAGCGAGATTGGAAAGGGACATCAGGATGGGCTCGCTATTTGCCTGTTCGGGTTGGCGGAATGGCGGCCTTGGCGCCGCCGTTGTCGCGCGGGGCATAGCGCGCCATTGTGGCACAATTCAAGCGATCATTGAGGTTTAGGCAAAGATCGGGCGGTTTTGCCGCCCTGATCCGCCTTGGCCGAAAACTGTTCTGCCCGCCGGTGCCGGGCTGGATCAGGCGTCTTGGCTGGCCAGAAAGCGCTCGGCATCAAGGGCTGCCATGCAGCCCATTCCGGCGCTGGTGACGGCCTGCCGATAGACCGGGTCGGTCAGATCGCCCGCCGCGAACACGCCGGGGATCGAGGTCAGCGTGGTGCCCGGCTGCACCTTCACATAGCCGCCGTGGTGCATTTCCAGCTGGTCTTTCACCAGCTCCGATGCAGGCGCATGGCCGATTGCCACAAAGAAGCCGTCGCAGGGGACCACGCTTTCGGCCCCCGTTTTCACATCGCGCACGCGCACGCCGGTCACGCCAAGCGGGTTTTCGTCGCCCAGCACCTCTTCGATCGTGTGATTCCAGAGCACCTCGATTTTCGGGTGCTTGAACAGGCGGTGCTGCAAAATCTTTTCGGCGCGCAGGCTGTCGCGGCGGTGAATGAGCGTAACCTTGGTGGCGAAATTGGTCAGGTAAAGCGCCTCTTCCACCGCCGAATTGCCGCCGCCTGCCACCACAACCTCTTTGCCACGGTAAAAGAAGCCGTCGCAGGTAGCGCAGGCCGAGGCGCCGAAGCCCTTGTATTTTTCTTCAGAAGGCAGCCCCAGCCAGCGCGCTTGCGCGCCCGTGGCCAGAATGACCGCGTCGGCCGTGTAGGTGGTGCCGCTGTCGCCAAGGGCGGTGAAGGGGCGTTTTTGCAGATCAAGCGCGGTGATCAGGTCAGAAACGATCTCGGCCCCCATCGCGGCCGCATGCGCCTCCATCTTGACCATCAGCTCAGGCCCCATCACCGACGCCTCGCCGGGCCAGTTTTCAACCTCGGTGGTGATCGTCAACTGCCCGCCGGGCTGCATGCCCTGTACCAGCAGCGGCTCCAGCATCGCGCGCGCGGCGTAAACGGCGGCGGTATAGCCCGCAGGCCCCGAGCCGATGATCAGAACCTTGGTGTGCCGCGTCTCGCCCATATCCGCCCCCGTTTGCTGTCGCTTCGCATATATCCGCCCGCCGTACCGGTTTAAACCCCCAGAGCCTGTGGCAAGATTGCTCTTGCGCGGGGTTTTGCGAAAGAATATTGCGCAACCTTCGCCACGGCGATAAGTTCCGCGAAACCTTTGGAGGCGCAAGATGTCTGGCACCAAGCTTGACGAAATCGACCGCAAGATCCTGGCGGAATTGCAGGCCGACGGGCGCATGACCAATGTCGAGCTAGCCAAGCGCGTCGGCATTTCTGCGCCGCCCTGCCTGCGCCGGGTGCGCACGCTGGAAGAGGCGGGCTATATTCGCGGCTACCACGCCGATGTGAACCCGCGCGAGTTGGGCTTTGAGGTTGGCGTGTTCGCCATGGTGCGGCTGCAAAGCCAGGCCGAATCCGACCTCGGCGCCTTTGAGGCGCTGTGCCGCGCCTGGCCGCTGGTGCGCGAATGCCACATGCTCAATGGTGAGATTGATTTCATTCTCAAATGCGTGGCGCCGGACCTTTCCAGCTTCCAGCGCTTTCTGACCGAAGAGCTTACTTCGGCGGCCAATGTCGCCTCGGTGAAAACCTCGCTGGTGATCCGCTGCGCCAAGGATCAGCCGGGGGTGCCGTTCGATGTGCTTGAAGCGCGGCTTGCACACCGCGGCTGACGGGCACTCGCGCCGGGGTCAGGCATCAAGCAACTGCTCGACCTCGAACCGCGTCAGCCTTGGGTGGGCATGCGGCCCGAAATCGGCCAGCCGCGCCAGTTGCGGAAAGAGCGCGGAAAAGAGCGCCAGCATGCGCGGCTCGACCATCGCTTCGATGCCCGTGCCGGGGTGGTAGCTTTCCATCTCCATGCCCGTCACCCGCAGGCTCGACTGCCGTTGCAGCACAAGATGGAAGACGTTGATAGGCACCACCGGGCGCAGCTCGATCACGCTTACGCCATCGACGAAGGCGCGGGCGGGCACATAGGCCGCGTCGCTGCCCGCCACCGAGCGGCAGCGCGCATCGCGCAGCAAAAGTCGCGCGCGCGGCCCAAGCACCAGATCGTGCACCGGGCGATTGGCGCCAAAGGCCTCGGCGGTGATGCGCGTCAGGGTGGCGTCACTTTCGCCTTCGGCGTTGGGGTAAAGCGTCATCGACCCGATCCAGGTGATGGTTTCGGCGCGCCCCTCGGCGGTCAGCGCGCGCATGCCGGGCACGAGGTCTTCTACCGCCACCGGCCCTGCCTCGGTCGCCACCAGCGCGCCGCGTGCCATGGCCGAAAACGCTTCCTCAAAAAGAGCGGTCGCCGGGGCAATGCGGGTGGAGCTTTCGGCGTCGCCTGATGCGTTCAACCAAGCCGCCTCATAGCGGCGCGTCAGGGCGCGCGGCTGCTGCGGTCGGGCATTGCGCGGCGGCGCCTGCAATTCGCGGGTGGAAAGCGAACCGGCTGCAAGGCGCTGACCCTGCACCGCAAAAGTTGCGGTGGGGCGGTGGGGATAGGACATGATCGGCCTTTCGGTCTCATCACGTCTGCAGCGGCCCCCACCGAGTACAGACAAACAGGCACTTAGAATGCGGGCATCGCCGCTGCGTTGTCAAATTAGCAGCGAAATTGGCGCGGGGCGCAGCGCCAATTCGGCCCCGCGCCCCATGACTGTTTCCAAGTTTTGCAAAACCTTGCCACAATTGTAGCGAGCATGGCGAATCGGGTGCCGGTCAGGCGCGGCGCAAGACCGCGCGCAGACCGGTGACGCGCGGGTTTGCCGCTTCGCTGCGCCGGGCAACGGTTTGCGCGCGCACCGCGCCTCGCTGCCACGGCATCGCGACCTCGCATTTGGCGGCTTCGGCGATGGCGGATTGCAGCCAGCGGCGGGGTTTCTTGGGGGTCATCTTGGTGCTCCTGCCTTGTGCCGATGGTCGGCGTGTCGGGTCGGGTCTTGCTGCCCGGATGCCCCTTTTTCGCAATGATTTGCGGCGGCTATGCGGCATCACCGGGCAATTGCTGTGAACTTGCGCCAGGCGTGCCTGTGCCGGATTGTTTCAAAATTTGCAGTAAATCATCGCGATTGTGCATCAGGGCGCGCAACCGGCCCGCCAAAAGTGGCAGCATTGCGGCGCGGGTCAAAGCCGGATGGTCGAAATCAGGCGGCCATAGTCGGCTTCGCCAAGGTGGGTGGTGCGGCGGTAGGAAAAGAACCGGTCGGGGTCAGAATAGGTGCAATGGCGCGTCCACTCCGCATGCCCGATGCCCGCCGCCCGCAGCCGGTAAAGCGCCAACGCGGGCAGATCGAACATTGGCCTGCCATTGGGGCCGGCCGCGAAAAAGCGCCCGTAGCCGTCATCTTCGGCAAGGAAGGTCTCCAGAAAGTCGTGGCCCACCTCATAGGCGCGTTGGCTGATGCAGGGCCCGATCACCGCCACCGTATCGTCGCGCCGCGCGCCAAGCGCCTCCATCGCGTCAAGCGTTGCTTCCAGCACGCCGCCCAACGTGCCCTTCCAGCCCGCATGGGCGGCGCCAATAACCCCGGCGGTGACATCGGCGAACAACACCGGCTGGCAATCGGCGGTCAGCACACTCAGCACCACCCCCGGCGTGCCCGTAACCAGCGCGTCGGCGTTCGGAAGCGGCGCGGGCGGTGGCGCCGTGACCGCGACCACAGCGGCCGAATGCACCTGATTGACACCCGCCAGTGCTGTGACCTCGGCGCCCATTGCGGCGGCGGCGCGGCTGCGGTTGATCGCAACCGCCTCGCTCTGGTCGCTCGACCCTGGGCCGCAGTTCAGCCCCGCGAAAATGCCCGAAGAGGCGCCGCCCCGGCGGGTAAAGAATCCGTGGCGCAGCGGCGCGAGCGTGGGTGATGTCAAGAACTCAAGCGTGGTGGGCATTGGCTGCCTTTGGCTGGTCCGGGTCAAATCCCGGCGGCGGTGGGGCGCCCAAGGGGTGAATCGCAAGCGCCTGGAACAGGTTTCCCATTTCCTGCGGGTGGGTCAAGCGTCGGTGCGCGGCAATGTGGCTTGCAAGGCCCGCGCCCGTCTGCCCGCGCGCCAGCACACGGGCGCGTTCGGTGATGCCAAGCCGCTCCAGCAGCACCCCTTGCGCGGTCAGGGCACTGGCCCCGGCGCCTGCCGCGCGCGCCGCTGCCGCCAGTGGCGCAAAGGCCACATGCGCCGTCAGATCGGCCTCGCCGGGTGCCGCCAGCGGGTCGCAGGGCGCATGAGCGCGCAAGGCCTGAAAGGTGTCACCAAGGCTGGTGGCGCCGCCATAGTCGATGAAGATCGCAGCGCCGCCATGCGCCGCGATGCGCCGGGCAATTTCGGCCACCATCGCCTCGGCCGGGGCGCAGGTTTCAACCACGTCACCGGGCCGGGTATCGGCGAGCCGATGGGCAAGGGCTGCCAACGGCATCGGCGGCGCAAGGCCAAGTATCAGCGCTCCGTCCGCCAGTCCGACCTGCCGCTCGGCCCATTCATTGCCCACCCGCACGAACTGGCGGATCGGAAGGGCATCGAAAAACTCGTTGGCGACCAGAAAAAGCGGCCCCTCGGGCAGATCGGCAAGGCTGTCGTGCCAGTGCGGCGCGTGGGCGCCCAGCCGTGCCGCTTGCACCGCGCGCAAGGCGGGCGAGGCCTCGACCAGATGCACGCCCACCGCCGCCGCAAACCCCGGCACCCGCGCGGTGGCGCGCAGCATGTCAGCCATCAGCGTGCCGCGCCCCGGCCCCGGCTCGGCCAGCACGATGCGCGCGGGCGCGCCTTGGTCGCGCCACGCCTGCGCCAGCGCAAGGCCGATCAGCTCCCCGAACATCTGGCTGATTTCGGGTGCGGTGGTAAAATCGCCCGCCGCCCCCAAAGGGTCGCGGTTGGTGTAATATCCGTGCTCGGGGTGCAGCAGGCAGGTGGCCATAAAGTCGGCCAGCGTCATCGGCCCCGTGGCCGCGATGCGGCGCGCAATCAGGTGCCCAAGCGGCGTCACCGCCGCGCGCCCCGTGCCCGCCACACGAACCACAGGCCCGCCGCCAGCATCGGCAGTGACAAGAGCTGCCCCATGCTCAGCCCCCAGCCCGCCAGCCCGATGACATGGCCAAGCGGGTTGTCGGGCGAGATGTATTGCGCATCGGCCTGCCGGAAGAACTCGACAAAAAACCGCGCTGTGCCATACCCCGCCAAAAAGGTGCCCAGAATGCGCCCCGGTGCGCGCAAGGCCCCGCGCCGCAGCAAGATCAGCAGCACCAGTCCCAGCACCAGCCCCTCCAGACCCGCCTCGTAAAGCTGCGAAGGGTGGCGCGCGCAGGCGCCGACTACGCCGGGGCAGGTCTGTGCCTCGATGCCCGGAAAGATCACGCCCCAGGGCATCGTGGTCGGGCGGCCCCAAAGCTCGGCGTTGATGAAATTGGCGATCCGCCCCAGCATCAACCCCACCGGGGTGGCAAGCGCGAAGGCATCGGCAAGCGGCAAGGGCGCGGTCGCATGGCGGCGGCAATACCAAAGCCCCGCCACCACGACCCCCAGAAAGCCGCCATGAAACGACATCCCGCCCTGCCAGACCTTCAGAATGTCGAACGGATGCGCAAGATAGTAGCCCGGCTGGTAAAACAGCACAAAGCCAAGCCGCCCGCCGATCACCACGCCAAGCACGATGGCGGTGATCAACTCTTCCACCGCTTCGGGCGCCATGGGCGCCGCACCGCCCCAAAGCGCTGGCCGCCGCATCAGCGCAAGCAGAATGCGCCATGCCGCCAGCAACCCGGCGATATAGGCCAGCGCATACCAGCGCAGCGCAAATTCAAAGCCCCAGAGCGAGATCGAAAACACATCGGGGCTGAGGTTTGGAAAGACGATGGCTGGGGGCATGGCGGCTCCTTTGGCGCCGAGAAAGACCCCGAGTGCTGCGCGAAGTCAACCTTGAGGTTTCGCGCCCGCCCGCCCATATAGGGCCTGACCCGAATGCAGGAGCCCGCCATGCAAGCGCCCAACAAGTTTTTTGATGAAATGTCGAAACTGATGACCAACGCCGTCGGCGTGGCGCAGGGCGCCAAGACCGAGGCGGAAACCGCGATGAAAGGCTGGATGGACCGTTGGCTGGCCGATCGCGACTTTGTCACCCGCGAAGAGTTCGACGCGGTAAAGGCGATGGCCACGAAAGCGCGCGGAGAAAACGAGGCGCTGAAGGCCCGGCTTGACGCGCTCGACGCAAAACCCGCGAAAGCCGCCAAACCAAAAGCCTGAGCAGCGAGCGCGTTCTGCGGCTTGCCTTGGATAAAATATCCCCGCCGGAGGCTCTTGCGGCCAAAAGGCGCTCCGCAGGAGATATTTAGACCAAGGCAAGCCGCAATGTTCAGGGTTTCAGGCTTTGCCGCAGGCTGCCATCGGCTGCGTAGATCAACACTTCGCCGGTTTTCGTGACGACCACGATGAACCCTTCGGCAAAGGTCAGCGCGGTTATTTCAGCCCCGGCGGGCAAAGCGATATCTGCGGGCAGCGTGGGCAGCTTGGTGGTGGGTGCCGCGATACGGATGACAAGCAGCACCACGATCGTTAGAAGGCCCGCAATCATGGTGGCGGTCAGCACCGTCACCAGGCGTTTGATGAAGCGCAACTCGGGCGGCAGCGGGCCGGTCGGGGTTGGCTCGGAAGGCATGTCGGACATGGAAGCGCGCATCCTTGAGGTGGTGATCGGCGAGGCCCCGCCTGAGCGTCTTGATAAGGCGTTGGCGCGATTTGTGCCAGAGGATGCGGCGCTGTCGCGCTCGCGTCTGGCGCGGCTGATCGACGAGGGCGCGGTGGCGCGTGACGGGGTGCTGGTGCGCGACCTCAAGGCGCGGGTCGCGGCAGGCGAAGTTTACCAGATCACGCTGGAGGCGCCACGCGCGGTCGAAACGCAAGCCGAGGACATCGCGCTGAGCGTGATCTGGGAGGACGACGACCTGATCGTGATCGACAAGCCCGCCGGGCTTGTGGTGCATCCGGCGCCGGGGTCGCTTGACGGCACGCTGGTCAATGCGCTGCTGCACCATTTCGGCGGGCGGCTTTCAGGCGTGGGCGGCGAGGCGCGCCCCGGCATCGTGCACCGGATCGACAAGGATACAAGCGGCCTGCTGGTGGTGGCAAAATCGGACCGCGCGCATCACGGGCTGGCCGCGCAGTTCGAGGCCCACAGCGTGCACCGGCGTTATCTGGCGCTGGTGCATGGCGTGCCCTCGGCCGCCGACCCGCGCTTGCGCGGGCTGCGCGGGGTCGGGTTCGAGGCGGCGAACGTGCTGTGCATTGCCACCAACCTTGCCCGCCACAAGACCGACCGCCAGCGTCAGGCCGTGGTCTGGGAGGCCGGGCGCCATGCGGTGACGCGGGCACGCGTGCTTGAGGCCTTCGGCGCACCGCCTGCGATTGCGCTGCTTGAATGCTGGCTTGAAACCGGGCGCACGCACCAGATCCGTGTGCACATGGCCTATGCCGGGCACGGGCTGGTGGGCGATGCCACCTATGGCGGTGCGCGCAAGGCGGCGGCGCGGGCGCTGGGGCCAGCGGCCGCAGCCGCGCTCGGCGCCTTTCCGCGTCAGGCGCTGCATGCGGCGACGCTGGGTTTCGCGCACCCCGTCAGCGGCGAGCAGCTGGAATTTGCAGCCCCCCTGCCGCCTGATATGGCCGCGCTTTTGGCGGCGCTTGGCGCATCATAACCGCGTGAGCGCTGCCTTTTTCGCTGTCGCACGACGGAACCGACGTTCATCCTGCGTTTAACGCCGCATGGTAAGCGCCGACGGCAGACCGGGGTCTTGACCCGGTGCAAAGGGTGGCCCATGTTGCTTGGTCCTCGTTCAGGGAGAATTTTGTGATGACGAGTTACACGAGCCTTCCGGCGCCAAGCCCCGAACAGGGCATGAACCGCTACCTGCAGGAGATCCGCAAGTTTCCCCTGCTGGAGCCGGAAGAGGAATACATGCTCGCCAAGCGCTGGGTCGACCATCAGGATGCGCAGGCCGCGCACCGCATGGTGACCAGCCACCTGCGGCTTGCCGCGAAAATCGCCATGGGCTATCGCGGCTATGGCCTGCCGCAGGCCGAGGTGATTTCCGAGGCCAACGTGGGGCTGATGCAGGCGGTCAAACGCTTTGACCCCGAGCGCGGCTTTCGCCTGGCGACCTACGCGATGTGGTGGATTCGCGCCAGCATTCAGGAATACATCCTGCGCAGCTGGAGCCTGGTGAAGCTTGGCACCACCAGCGCGCAGAAAAAGCTGTTCTTCAACCTGCGCAAGGCGAAAAGCCGGATCGGCGCGCTGGAAGAGGGCGATCTGCGGCCCGAGCACGTCGCCCGCATCGCGCATGACCTCAGCGTGACCGAGGCCGAAGTGGTGGCGATGAACCGCCGCCTGGCGGGGGGTGATGCCTCGCTGAACGCGCAGGTGGGCTCGTCTGATGGCGAAAGCTCCGCGCAATGGCAGGACTGGCTTGAGGACGAGAGCGCCAACACGGCCGACGACTACGCCGAATCTGATGAGCTTGCGGCGCGCCGCGCGATGCTGGTGGCGGCGATGGATGTGCTCAATGAACGCGAGCGCGATATTCTGGCGCAGCGTCGCCTGCGCGACGACCCGGTGACGCTGGAACAACTTTCGACGCAATACGAGGTTTCGCGTGAGCGGATCCGCCAGATCGAGGTGCGCGCCTTTGAAAAGCTGCAAGACCGCATGCGGGTGCTCGCGCGCGAAAAGGGCATGCTGGTGCCCGCCTGAGCGGGCGTTGCGGCGCGCATTGCGACCGGTTCAGCCCGCCCGCGCAACTGCTCGGGCGGGTTTGCCTTGCCGAGAGGGCGGGCCCGCTTTCCATTTCGGCGCCCTCGCGCTAGGCTTGCCGTGACCCGTAAGTGGAAAGGGGCATGTCATGAAACCTGTGAACTGGGGCATCCTTGGCGCGGCGAAATTCGCGCGTGAGCAGATGGGGCCGGCGATCCACGCGGCGCGGGGCGCGCGGCTGGTGGCGTTGGCGACATCCGACGCGGCCAAGGCCGAACCCTTCCGGGCGTTTTGCCCCGATCTCGTGGTGCATGGCAGCTATGAGGCGCTTCTGGCCGACCCGGCGATTGACGCGGTCTATATTCCGCTGCCGAACCATCTGCATGTGCCATGGGCGCTGAAGGCGCTGGCGGCAGGCAAGCATGTGCTGTGCGAAAAGCCGGTGGCGATGACGCTGGCCGAGGTCGATGCCCTGATCGCGGCGCGCGATGGCGCAGGCCTGCTCGCCGCCGAAGCCTACATGATCGTGCATCACCCGCAATGGCAGCGCGTGCGTGACTGGATCGCGGCGGGCGAGATCGGGCGAATCGAACATGCGGATGCGCATTTCAGCTACGACAACCGCGCCGACCCCGGCAATGTGCGCAACGTTGCCGAGATGGGCGGCGGCGGCATTCGCGATGTCGGCGTATACACCTACAGTTCGGTGCGCTTTGCCACCGGTGCTGAACCGCAGGCGCTCAGCGCGCGGATCAGGCGCGAGAACGGGGTGGATGTCTGGGCCGAGGTGGCGGGCGAATTTGCCGGGCCGGGCGGGCGCTTTACCTATACGGGGCGCACCTCGATGCGGCTTTTCCCGCGACAAGAGGTGGTGTTTCAGGGCGAGCGCGGGCTGATCCGGCTGACCGCACCTTTCAACCCGCTGGTCGTTGGCGAGGCGCGCATTGAAATGGCACGGGCAGGCCAGCCCGATCTGGTCGAGCGCTTTCCCGGCGCGCGCCAGTATGTGTTGCAGGTTGAGGCGTTCGGGCGGACCGTGCGCGAGGGCGCGCCCTATCCATGGACGCTTGAAGACGCCCGCGGTACGCAGGCGATGATCGAAATGGTCTTCGCCAGCGAAGTCTGAGCGGCGAGCCGCGTGCAGTGCATCGTTGCCATCGGCTGACTTTTATGGTGAAAATCTGCATGTTCAGGAAATTGCGTCGGCGCACAGTGCCCGTGCGGAGAGAAATATGCGGCTGATCCAGCTTTTCTGCGAAACCGTTGCGCGCAACCCCGAAAAAACCGCGCTGATTACCGAGAAAAGCCAGCTGAGCTTCGCCGAGCTTCTAGGCCTCGCGCGCATTCTGGAAGCACGCCTGATGGAGCGTGGGCTGCGCCAGGGCATGCGGGTGGTGCTCGACGCCGACAGGCCCGAATTTCAGTTGGCCTTCGCGCTGGTGCTCAGTCGTCGTTCGCTGACTGTCATCTTTGCCAAAGCCGCGCAGGTGATTGAGGCGGGTGTGGCGTTTGATCTGGTGGTTTGTGCAGCGTCTTTGGCGCTGGTGCCGCCCGCGCGGCAGATCGTGATAGAGGCGGACTGGTTCGCCGACCTTGGCACCGGCGACGCAGGCGATTTTGCCGAAGCCTTCGGCGCGGGCGGGCATTTTGTCCATTCCAGTTCGGGCACCACCGGGCGGCCCAAGTTCATCATCTCGGATGAGGCGCGCCAGTTGCACAGCGTTGCCGGGCGCGGCCCGGTGCTCGATGGCGAGGCGCTGGCGGGCATGCGCATGCTCACCTCGGTTTCAACCCGGATGAGCTGGGCGCTCTTGACCGTCTTGCGGGTTCTGGTTGGTGGCGGTTCGGCGGTGGTGCTTTCCGAGCACCGCAACCGGCCGCTGCAATACATCGACCTTTACCGCGTCAGCTTTTTCATGACGACCCCGGCGGTGGCGCGGCAGATGCTAGAGGTCGATACTGCCGCCCAGTATCTGACCTCGCTGCGCGCGGTGCGCATTGGCGGCGCCGCCTGCAGCCCCGAACTGTTGCGAAACCTGATGGGGCTGAGCGGCGCGCGCATCGTGGTGGGCTACGGCGCTGCCGAGTTTGGCGAGCTTTGCACCGCTTCGCTGGAACCGAACGAAGAAATCCGCGAGGGCTACATCGGCGAAATCAGCCGCCCCGATTTCGAGATCGCCTTTTTCGACGACCGGATGCAGCCCAAGCCGGATGCGACCGAAGGCATTGTAGGCTTTCGCGACCCCAGGCCAAAGGGCGGGCGCGCCTATCTGAATCCCGTCGAAGGCGACGGCAGCACCGGTTACATCGGCGGCTATTTCTTTCCCGGCGACATCATGCGGCGCGAGGGGCAGAGCCTGTTCCTGATCGGGCGCGTCAAGAACATCATCAATGTCAGCGGCAACAAGATTTCGCTCGACGCGGTGCAGGCGGTGCTTGAGGACGCGCTGGCGGTCAATGCCATTGCCTGCCTTGCGGTCAGCGATGATCTGGGGCTGGAAAAGCTGGCGGTGGTCTATGCAGGCGCTGACGATATTGCCCCAGAGGCGGTGCAGGCGCTGCTCGATGCGCGCTTCGCGCCGCTGCAACTTGACCGCATGTTGCGCAAATCTGCACTTCCGATCGGCCTCAGCGGCAAGATCGACGTGATGGCGCTCCGCGAAGAACTGCCCTGAACCCTTCTCAGTCACGAGGTCACACCATGTTTTTGCTCCGGACCTTCACATTTGCCGCCTTGGCGATTGTCGCGGTGTCGCTGTTTGTGCCCCAAAGTGCGGCGGCGCAGGATTGGCCAGCCGCCACGACGCCTGCCTTTGAGGCGCTTCTGGCCGAGGGGCGGGCCGAGGGCGAAGTGGTGCTGTTCGGCGACCCGCTGCTGGCCGAAGACTTTTCGCGCGCCTTCGAGCGCGATACCGGCATCAGGGTGGTCTTCATGTCGGGCACGCAGAACGACAAGAAGCTGCGTTTCCTGCGAGAAACCGAGGCGCGCGCGGCGACGTTCGATGTGTTCTTCACCGCTTACGAGGGGCTGGAACTGGCGCGCAACGGTTACCTGCTGCCAATCGCGCCCTCGCTTTTGCTGCCCGAGGTGACGGATGGCGCGAACTGGCGTGAAGGCGCGCTGCATTACATCGACGATACCGCGACCTACCTGCCGACCCCGGTGCAATATGTTACGGGCCTGTTTTTGGTCAACACCAGCGTGATTGACCCGGCACGCGTGCAAAGCTGGGCCGACCTGCTTGCCCCCGATCTGCAAGGCCGGATCATTTCACACGACCCGCGCGTGGTCGGCGCGGGAGAGGGGATTGCGAATTACCTCGCGCATGTGCTTGGGCTGGAGTTTGTCGAAAGCCTATATCGCGGGCAGCAGGTGCGCTTGGTGACCGAGTATCGCCAGGTCACCGACTCGGTGGCGCGCGGCACCCATGCGGTGGGCTTGGGCGCGCAGTTCCGCGATATCGTGAAATACCGCCGCGAGGGGCTGACACAGATCGAGGTGGTCACCCCGACCGATCATTCCGGCTATCTGGTCGGCGGCGGCGCGGTGATCGCGGTGCCGTCAAGCGCGCCGCACCCCAAGGCGGCAATGGTGTTTGCCAACTGGTATCTGTCGCAGCGCGGCCAGAAGATGCACACGGGCATCTACACCCTGCCCAGCGACCGTCTTGATGTCACCGATGGGCCGTGGCCCGAATTTATCGTGCCGCAGGCCGGGGTGGACTACCTCAACCAGTATGCCGAGGCCTGGGTGCGTGGCACGCTGGGCGGCATCGCCAGCCGGGTGCAGGCGCTGATGCCGCGATGAGGCCCGCAGGCAGGGCAGGGGGTGGCGCAGGTCGGGGCGGCGCATGAGCGCGGGCCTCGCCACCGCCTTTCGCCGCATGCCCTCGCTGCGCCGAACCTTGGAAACGCTGTTCGTCGCCGGTATCGGGCTGGTTGCGCTGGCGCCGATCATCGCCATTGGGGTGATGAGCTTTGACACCTCGACCCTGTCCGAGCCCTTTCGCGCCGGCACCGCCGCCTGGAGCGCGCTGTTTGCAGATACCGCAAATCTGCGCGCGCTTGGCTACACGGTGGTGCTGGCCATCCGGGTGCCGATCGGGCTTTTCATGGCGCTGATCGCGGTCTGGATCATCGTGCGGCTTGATGCGCCGGGGGCGCGGCTGTTTGAATATTTGTTCTGGTTCGCCTATTTTTTGCCCGGTCTGCCCGTGCTCACAGGCTGGATTCTGCTGCTCGACCCCGACTACGGATTGCTGAACCGGCTGGCGCTTGCCACGGGGCTCTTTTCCGGGGCGCCGTTCAACATCTATTCGGCGGGCGGCATCGTCTGGACCCATCTGGCCGGGCAGACGGTGCCGGTCATGGTCATTCTGCTTGCGCCCGCGATGCGGATGATTGACCGCGCAATGGACGAGGCCGCGGTTTTGGCGGGCGCGGGCGCATGGCACATTTTGCGGCGGGTGATCGTGCCGCTGATGGTGCCCGCACTTGCGGTAGCGGGTATTGCCGCCGGGGTGAAATCGTTTGAATCCTTTGAAACCGAACAGATCCTTGGCGCGCCCGCCGATATTTTCGTCTATTCCAACCGGATCTATTACCTGCTCAACCAGATCACACCGCGCCTGCCCGAGGCGATGGCGATGAGCACGGTGCTGGTGCTGTTCCTGCTTGCCGCGAGCCTTGGCTATCAGCGCTACGCGCGCCGCCGCGCGGTGCCCCCATCGCTTGGTGACGGCCCGCGCAGCGGCGGGCGCCCGGTCTATCGGGCAGGGGTGCGCTGGGCGGGAACGGCGGCGCTTGCGGTCTATGCGCTGGTGGCGATCGTACTGCCCTTCGCAATGCTGATCGCAGGGTCTTTCATGCGCCTTTACGGGTTTTTTGATCTGCCCGCGCCATGGACCGCCGCGCACTGGCACAAGGCGCTCTTCAGTGTTGATTTTCGCACCGCCGCCACCTCGACCTTGCTGCTCGCGCTGCTCTGCGCACTGCCCGGCACGCTGATATTCGCCGGCATCGCCTGGGTGTTGGCGGGTCTGCGCGGCTGGCGGCAATCGCTTGCGGAAACGCTGGTGTGGTTGCCATGGGCGCTGCCGGGCATCATTCTGGGCGCGGGGCTGGTCGAGATCATGCTTTCGGTGCCGGTGTTCGGGCCGCTGCATGGCACTTTCTACCCCTTGATCTACGCGCTTTTGCTGCGCGAAATGCCGCTGGGGGTCAGCATGCTGCGCGCATCCTTTGCACAGACCGGCCGCGAGATGGTCGATGCGGCGCGCCTGACCGGGGCGGGCAGCCTGCGCATTCTGGCGCGCATTGTGCTGCCGCTGAACATGCCCGCACTCATGGTGGTCTTTCTGTTGATCTTCACGCTGGTCCTGCGGGACATCAGCACTATCGTGCTGATTGCGCCACCCGGCGTGCAGACCTTGTCGCTGCTGGCGTTCAAGCACAGCCTGAACGGCGATTTTGAAGCGGCGAGCGTGATCGGAACGGTGGTTGCGCTGGCCTCGCTTGCAGTTTCGGCGCTGGCCTTTCAGATGGCGCGCCGGGTCGGGGGCTGGCGATGAGCGGCGCGCCGATTCTTGCGCTGCGGGGGGTTGGCCGGGCCTTTGCCCTTGGGGGGGAGCGGCTGCACGCGGTCGATGCGGTTGATCTCGACATTCCGACGGGCGAGTTTTTCACCCTGCTCGGGCCAAGCGGCTGCGGCAAGACCACGCTCTTGCGCATGATCGCCGGGCTGGAGCGGCCCGATACGGGCCGCATCGACATTTGCGGGCTGCGGGTGTTCGACGCGGGGCAGGGCGTTGACGTGGCAGCGGCGTCGCGGGGCTTGGGCATGGTGTTTCAGTCCTGCGCGGTCTGGCCGCACATGACGGTCTTCGAGAACGTGGCGTTTGCGCTGCGCACCCGGCCATGGCGCAACCGTCTGCGCCCCGCCGAGATCGCCGCGCGGGCATTGGCGGCGCTCGAAGCGGTGGCACTTGGCGGCATCGAGCAGCGCCGCGTCTCGGATCTGAGCGGCGGCCAGAAACAGCGGCTGGCGCTGGCGCGCGCGCTGGTGGCCGAGCCGAAACTGATCTTGCTCGACGAGCCGATGAGCAGCCTCGATGCCAAGCTGCGCGAACATTTACGGCGCGAATTGAAGGCGTTGCAGCAAAGCCTTGGCCTGACCTTCTTGCTCGTCACCCACGATCAGGGCGAGGCGCTGGCGATGTCGCACCGTGTGGCGGTGATGCGGCAAGGGCGGATTGAGCAGATCGGCACCCCGCGCGAGATTTACCGCGCCCCCGCAAATGCCTTTGTGGCCGAGTTCATCGGCAACGGCACCGTGGTGCAATCGGGCATCGCAGCGCCGGTCTTGTATCGCCCCGAGGACATTGGCTTTTCCACCACCGCAAACCCGGGCGAAGGCTGGCTGCCCTGTCAGGTTCTGACCGCAGATTACAGCGGCAGCTTTACCGACCTGGTGGTTCTGGCGCCGGGCGATGTGCGCTATCTGGTCCGTGTCGCGGGCGAGCAGGCCCTGCCTGACGGGCGTTACGGCTTCATCCGGCTTGACCCTGCACAGGCAATCCGGCTGCGCTGAGCGCGGGGCGCAGAAACGAAAAGACCCGCCCCTTGGGGCGGGCCTTTGAATGCCGAAGTGTAGCGCCCGTCAGAAGCGGAAGCCCGCACGGATTGAGGCAGTGGTCATTGGCCGGGTGTCGAGATAGTTCTGGCCGCTGT
The DNA here is from genome assembly GCA_019429405.1 of Paracoccaceae bacterium. GTDB lineage: Bacteria > Pseudomonadota > Alphaproteobacteria > Rhodobacterales > Rhodobacteraceae > UBA6213. Next base: position 28,655 of record JAHYIZ010000011.1, on the reverse strand, counting down.
CATCCTTGATGTTGCGCGCGAGAAGTTCGGCGCCCAGGAAGAAGTTGCCGCTCACCGCATAATCGACGCCGATGCCGTAGTTGACGCCGTGAAAATCAAAGTCAGCTCCGCCGCTGTTCGAGGTGCCAAAGCTGTAGCCGGCAAGGGCATAGACCAACGCGCTGCCGAAGGTGGTGCCAAAGCGCAGCTTGAGGTCGGTCAGATTGTCCAGCCTGTGGCTGTAGATGCTGGGGCTTACCGAGACGTCGCCGAGGAAGGTCGCCAGTTCGCCGCCCACCGTGAGGCCGCCAAACTGGTAGTTGTACCCCGCGAACAATTGGCCATTGCTGCCATCGAAGTGCCCTTCGGCCGGATTCACCGCATAATCGCCGCGCGAAACACCATAGGCGCCGCCGACATAGGCGCCTGTCCAGCCCTGTGCGGCAGCGGCGCCAGCAAGGCTGCTGACGGCGACGGCAGAGGCGACGGCTGTCTTGAGCATTTTCATACCAGTTACTCCCGATCTCGAATCATGCGAAGTCTAGCACTTCCCCGCGCCGCTGTCGCGCATTTGCGAAGATTGTCTGGCTACTGTGGCAGGTTTTCCTCAAGCCAGCGCATCATGTTACCGCCCATGACCTTGGCGATGACGCGCCGGTGCAGGCCGCTGTCAATCAGCGCCTGGGTCAGCACCGCCAGCCGCGCGACATCGAACCCGGTCTGCACCGCGCCGTCGAAATCAGAGCCGAGTGCAACGTTGTCTTCGCCAAGCTCGATCACGGCCGAAAATATCGCGTGTGCAACGCCCGCTGGCGTCGCGTCACAGGTGGCCTCGCCCCAAAAGCCAATGCCGACGATGCCACCCTTGGCCACCACCGCGCGCAGCAGATCGTCATCAATGTTGCGCGGGGTTTCACAGTGGCTCGCAATGCCGGTGTGCGACACGATCGGGCGTGTACCCTCTATCGCCAGCACGTCTTCAACCATTTGCGGGCTGGCGTGGGCAAGGTCGATGATCATGCTTTTGGCGACCATCGCGGCCACCACCTCGCGGCCAAAATCGGTCAGGCCTTCGCCGCGCCCCGCTTCGCCGTGCAAAGACCCGCCAAGCTCGTTGTCAAAGAAATGCGTCAGCCCCATCAGCCGGAAGCCCGCGTCATAGAGCCGATCGAGGTTCTCGATCTTGCCTTCGAGCGCGTGGCCGCCCTCGGCGCCCAGAAGGCCACCTACGATCTTGCTGCCCTCCGCGCGCGCGGCCAGCACCGCCGCAAGGTCGGCCTTGGTGCGGATTACGCGCAACTCATCCGGTGCGGCGGCGGCGGCGGCGTTCAGCCGTGCCGCCTGATCAAGCGCGCGCGCGGTCAGGCTGAACCAGGTACGGACCGGGCGCAATTGGCCGATCATCAGCAGGGTGATGTTGTCGGGCGCGTCGGCGGCGTTGCGCTGATAGTTCAGGCCGCGCGGGCTTTTGGTGACGGTGGTAAACACCTGCACCGCCACGTTGCCCTGCCGCAGGCGCGGCAGGTCCATGTGCCCACGGTCCCAAAGCTTGCGCAAATCACGGTCCCACAACAGCGAGTCCGAGTGCCAATCGCCGATTACCAGCGCGTCGTGAAACGCCTGCCCTTCAGGCGTCACCTCCCACGGGTAGCTGAGCGTGGTGTTCATGCCGCGCTCGGCAATGCCCGGCGCCAGCGTGAAAAACGCGCCTGCGCCCGAAGCGACCAGCACCGCCGCACCGCCCATAACCCACCGCCAGATCCGCATGCCTTACCCCTCCAACGCTTCCAATTCGTCGATCATCCCGGCGATCATGCCCAGACCCTTGTCCCAGAAGGCCGGGTCCGAGGCATCCAGCCCGAACGGGGCCAACAGGTCGCGGTGGTGTTTTGACCCGCCCGCCTTGAGCATTTCGAAATACTTGGCCTGAAAATCGGGCAGGCCTTCGGCGTAGGCCGCATAAAGCGCGTTTACGAGGCCGTCACCGAAGGCATAGGCATAGACATAAAACGGCGAATGCACGAAATGCGGAATATAGGCCCAGAAGGTTTCATAGCCGGGCATGAATTCGAACACCGGGCCAAGGCTTTCGGCCTGCACGCTCATCCAGAGCGCGTTGATGTCATCGGGCGTCAGTTCGCCCTCGCGCCGCGCTGCGTGCAGCTTGCATTCAAAATCGTAAAACGCGATCTGGCGCACCACGGTGTTGATCATGTCTTCGACCTTGCCCGCCAGCAGTTGCTTGCGCTCGGCGGGTGACTTTGCGGCATCCAGCAGGCGGCGGAAGGTGAGCATTTCGCCAAACACGCTGGCGGTTTCGGCCACGGTCAGCGGCGTTGGCGCCAGCGTTTCGCCCTGTGGTGCCGCCAGCACCTGATGCACGCCATGGCCAAGTTCATGCGCCAGCGTCATCACATCGCGCGGTTTGCCAAGGTAGTTGAGCAGCACATAGGGGTGCACGGTGGTAACGGTGGGGTGGGCGAAGGCGCCGGGCGCCTTGCCGGGCTTTACCCCGGCGTCGATCCAGCCACGGTCAAAGAACGGCTCCGCGATCTTCGCCATTTCGGGGGCAAAGCCCGCGTAGGCGCCCAGCACGGTTTCGCGCGCTTCATCCCAGCCGATCACGCGCGGCGCTTCGGTTGGCAGCGGTGCATTGCGATCCCACACCTGCAATTTGTCCAGCCCCAGCCAACGTGCTTTCAGTGCATAGTAGCGGTGCGACAGGCGCGGGTAGGCGGCGACCACGGCGTTGCGCAGCGCCTCGACCACTTCGGGCTCGACATGGTTTGAAAGGTGGCGCGAAAACTGCGGGCTGGGCATCTTGCGCCAGCGATCCTCGATTTCCTTTTCCTTGGCGAGCGTGTTGTGAACGCGCGAAAAAAGCTTCAACTCGGCGCCGAACCCCGCCGCCAGCGCCCGCGCGCCTGCCTCGCGGCGGGCGCGATCGTGGTCGGTCAGAAGGTCAAGCGTTGCCTCAAGGCTGAGGCTTTCGCCCGCCACGTCAAAGGTCATGCCCGCCAGCTGTTCGTCAAAAAGCCGGTTCCATGCCGCGGCGCCCACTACCGACTGGTCGTGCAGGAAGCGCTCCAGCTCATCGGACAGCTGATAGGGGCGCATCGCGCGCAGCCGGTCAAAGGCGGGTTTGAAGCGCGCCACCGCCGCGTCAGCGAACACGGCTTGATAGCGCGCCTCGTCGATGCGGTTGAATTCAAGCCCGAAAAACACCAGCGGCGTGGTGAAATTGGTGATGTGGTCCTGCAGGTCGGCCATGTGCTTGGCGCGCCCGGCGTCGAGCGTGTTCTGGTAATAGCGCAGCCCCGCATAAGACATCAGCCGCCCGGCGATGTTCTCGATAGCTTCATTTCGGGCGATACATTCGGCCATGCCCGCCGCATCAAGCGTGGCCAGTTTGCCCTCGTAATCGGCGGCGAAGCTGGCGCAGGCGGTTTTGAGCCAGCCCATGTCGCGCGCGATCTCGGGGGCGTCGGGGGCAGAGTAGAGGTCGGACAGGTCCCAGTCGGGAAGGTTTCCGAAACTGTTGTGGCCCGCTTCGGTGGCTGCGGTGGCGGTGGCGGCGTGAACGGGGCGGGGCAGGGGCATGGGCTTCCTCATCTCGGTTTGCTTGGCCCAGATAGGCGCTTGGCGCAGGGCGGCGCAAGGGGGCGGTGCAAGGGGGCAAGGCCGCTTGCGGCGGGGGGCGCACCATGTGCAACCTGCCCAAATTTAACGCATATGCCTGCAAAAGCGCCAAACAGGCCTTGGTGCATTGGCTTCATGCGGGCCAAATGCTTCCCCTGCGCGGTGACGCTGCCTAGAGTTTGACCACGAATCCGCAAAAAAGCGAGCGCCATGGGGACCGAGTATTTCAACGAGATGTATCACGTCGACGCGGTGCGCGCGCCCTATGCGCGGCTCGAAGACTGGATGCGCGCGATGCCGGCTGAGTGTCGGGCGATGAAGCAGGCCGAGGCCGAGGCACTCTTTCGCCGCATCGGCATCACCTTTGCCGTTTACGGCGAGGGTGGCGACCCCGACCGCCTGATACCCTTCGACATGTTCCCCCGCGTGTTCACGCAAGGCGAATGGCGCCGCCTCGAACGGGGCATCAAGCAGCGCGCGCGCCCTCAACGCCTTTTTGCTTGATGTCTATGGCCGTGGCGGGATCATCCGTGCGGGCCGTGTGCCTGCGGCGCTGGTTTACCAGAACGCCGCCTATGACCGCGCCGTGGCGGGCTTCACGCCGCCGCGCGGGGTTTGTAGCCACATTGTCGGCATCGACCTGGTGCGCACCGGGCCAGATGATTTCTTCGTGCTGGAAGACAATTGCCGCACCCCCTCGGGTGTCAGCTACATGCTGGAAAACCGCGAAATCATGATGCGGATGTTCCCCGCACTTTTCCGCGAAAACCGCATCGAGCCGGTCGATGGCTACCCCGGCCTGTTGCGCCGCACGCTGGCCAGCGTTGCCCCGGCGAAATGTGACAGCGAACCCACGGTGGTGATCCTGACGCCGGGGCATTTCAACAGCGCGTATTACGAGCACTCGTTCCTTGCCGATCTGATGGGGGTGGAACTGGTCGAGGGCGCCGATCTTTTTGTTGAGCGTGGGTTCGTGTGGATGCGCACCACCGAAGGGCCCAAACGGGTGCATGAGATCTACCGGCGCATCGACGATGCCTTTCTGGACCCGCTGTGTTTTCGCCCCGACTCGATGCTGGGCGTGCCGGGGCTGATGGATGTTTACCGTTCGGGCGGCGTCACCATAGCATCGGCGCCGGGCGCGGGGGGGGGCCGATGACAAGGCGATCTATACCTATGTTCCGGAAATGATACGTTTTTATCTTGGCGAAGAGCCGGTGCTGCAAAACGTGCCGACCTGGCAATGCGCCAAGACGGATGATCTGAACTATGTGCTCGATCATCTGAGCGATCTGGTGGTGAAAGAGGTGCACGGCTCTGGCGGCTACGGCATGCTGGTGGGGCCGCGTGCCACAGCGGCGCAGATAGAGGCGTTTCGGGCGCGGCTGGCTGCCAACCCGGCGGGCTAAATCGCCCAGCCAACGCTGGCGCTTTCGACCACGCCGACATTTGTCAATGAGGGCATAGCGCCCCGCCACGTCGATCTGCGCCCCTATTGCCTGGTGGGCGAGCGCATCGAGCTGGTGCCGGGGGGCTGACGCGAGTAGCGCTCAGCGAAGGCTCGCTGGTGGTGAATTCGTCGCAGGGCGGCGGAGTGAAAGACACCTGGATTCTGGCGGAGTGATGTAATGCTGAGCCGCACGGCGGAAAACCTGTTCTGGATCGCGCGCTACATCGAGCGCGCCGAAACCATGGCGCGGCTGCTGGAGGTTGGCGCGCGCATCGCGCTGATGCCGCAGGCAGGGCACGGCTACCGCAACGAATGGGAAAGCCTGCTGCGCGCGTCGGGCACCGCCGCAGGCTTCGCGCAGAAATACGGCGACCCGGAGCAGCGCAATATCGAAAGCTACCTGTTCTTCGATCATGACAACCCCAGTTCGGTTGCCTCGTGCCTTGAACGCGCGCGCGAAAACGGCCGTATCGTGCGCACCGCGCTGACCGCGCAGGTGTGGGATGCGCTCAACTCTGCCTTTCAGGAAATGCGCGGGCTGGAGCGGCAACCGCGATCGGAACTGGAGTTGGGGCGCCTGACCGAATGGACGCTGCGCCATACCGCGATGCTGCGCGGCGCGATTGACGCATCGCTTTTGCGTAACGATGGCTATGAATATCTGGGCCTCGGCTTTGCGCTGGAGCGCGCCGACAACACCGCGCGGCTTCTGGATGTGAAATATTATGTGCTGCTGCTGCGCGTCGACTTCGTCGGCTCGGGCCTCGACAACTACCAGTGGCAGACGCTTTTGCGCGCGCTTTCCTCGCACCGTGCCTTTCACTGGGCTTACGGCGGCGAGATCACCGCAGGCAAGATCGCGCATTTCCTGGTCCTCAATCGCCAGAGTCCGCGCTCGCTGGTCACCGCAACGGGCGCCGCGGTGACGCATCTTGATGGGCTGGCGCGGGCCTATGGTCGTGCGACCCCGGTGCAAGCGCGCGCCCGCGCGCTGCACGAGGCCTTGGAAAAGACCACGGTCGAAGAGGTGTTCGAGGAAGGCCTGCACGAGTTTCTGACCCGCTTTGTGCGCGATGTCGGCGGCCTCGCAGCACTGGTGCAGGTAAGCTATCTGAGCGGAGAGGCGCGATGATCCTGACGGTCAGCCATGCCACCACCTACCGGTATTCTGCGCCGATGCGCGGCGCGGTGCAAAGCCTGCGCCTGTTTCCGGCCCGGTTTGAGGGGCAGAACGTGCGCGATTGGCAGGTCGAGGTACCTGGCGGGGTGCGGGGTGGAACCTATCGCGATGGCGCGGGCGACACGATCGAGGGCTGGTCGCAGCGCGGGCCGATCACCGAAGTCACGGTGCGGGTTTCGGGCCGGGTCGAAACGCAAGACCTGAGCGGGGTCTTGCGCGGCCACCGCGAGGTGGTGCCACCCGCCGCTTACTTGCGCGCCAGCCCCGCCACCGAGGCCGACACCGCGCTGGGCGATCTGGCGCGCGCCGCAGGGGCGGGGGCGAGCGATGCGCTCGAACGCGCGCACCGGCTTGCGGCGGCGGTCACGGGCGCAATCGCATACCGCCCCGGTGTGACCCACGAACACACCACGGCTGCCGAGGCGCTGGCGCTGGGCGAAGGCGTCTGTCAGGACCACGCACACGCGCTGATCGCGGCGGCGCATGTTCTGGGGCAGCCCGCGCGCTATGTCTCTGGTTATCTGTTCGCCGATGCGCAGGGCGCGGCGCATGAGGCCGCCCATGCCTGAGCCGAGCTTTGGGTTGAGGGTTTCGGCTGGGTCGGGGTTCGATGCGCGCGACGCGGCCCCATTCGGGGGCTGGCGCTGGGCGAGGGGCAAGAAAGCCTCGACGTTGCGGTTGCAGTTGGGCAGGCGCAGCAATGACGTCACGCGACACCGGAACCGGGGGTATCAGATGACCTATTGCGTGGGGCTGCTGCTGGATGAAGGCATGGTGCTTTTGTCAGACACGCGCACCAATGCCGGGCTCAACAACATTGCCACCTACACCAAGATGTTCACCTTTGAAGATCCGGGCGAGCGGGTGGTGACGATCGTGACCGCCGGCAGCCTGTCGGTGACGCAAACCACCATCGCGCGGCTGCGAGAGGTGATCGAGGGCCCGAGGCGAGCGCACAAAGCTCGATCATGCTGGCGCCAACCCTGCTCAAGGTGGCCGAGATCGTGGGCAATACGCTGGCGGGCGTGCGCAACGATATCAAGGGCAAGATGAACGCCGCCAAGGTCACTGCCTCCGCCTCGATGATCATGGCGGGGCAGCGCGCGGGCGGCGCGATGCGGCTCTTTCTGATCTACCCCGAAGGCAATTTCATCGAGGCCACCGAGGGCACGCCGTTCCTGCAGATCGGCGAGCACAAATATGGCAAGCCGATACTCGACCGCGTGGTGGCCCCCGCGACCAGCCTTGCCGATGCGCAAAAGGCGGTGCTGTTGTCGATGGACAGCACCTTGCGGTCAAACCTTTCGGTGGGCATGCCGCTTGATCTTGCGGTTATTGAACGCGATGCCTGCCGCGTGACGATGCGGCGGCGGATAGAGGCTGGCGACGCCGATTTTGCCGCGATGAGCGAGGCATGGTCGCAGGCGCTGCGCGACGGCTTTGCCCGCATCGCTCTCTGAGGGCGCCGCGGCCAAGCGCGGGGGCGTCTGATTTGGGCAACAGCCACAATTAATTGCTGTCGCGATGTTGCCCGCAGGGGGCGCCCGGCGGTATCGAGGGCGCATTGGTGGAACCGCGCCCCAACGCAAAGGGGGCCGCTGCAAGGGAACCTCGCATGACCGTTTTGAAGAATGCCTCGCTTGCGCTCATTCTTGCCGGGCTTGCCGCCGCATCGGGGGCGCAGGCGCAAGGCTGGGCGGGGTCGGTCGAAGGCGGGTTCCAGATGACCGACCGCACCAACACCGCCAACAACATCGTCAACAGCCCCTATTTCGGCGGCTATCTGGCGGGCTATGGCAGCGTCGGGCTGGGGCGCGTGGCGCTGGGCTTCGACGGTCGCGGCGAGTTTACCTATGACCGCGGCTACGACAATGTGCTGGCCACCGGCCCGCTGCATACTGGCGTTGTCGGCGCGCGGGCGGGCACGCGCTTTTCCAACATCTATGTCGGCGCCTTCGCGGGCATCGGGTTCTTTGACGGTTTCGACTCTGACCAGCCGATGCGCGGCTCGATCTATGGCGTTGAGGCCGAATACTTTCTGCCCGGCGGCGGGTCGCTTTATGCGCAACTGGGGCAGGCGCGGGCGATTGGTTCTGATGCCGAGGACAACGAATTTGACGGCATCGATTACAAGATCGGCGCCCTCTTCCCCCTGAACGCGAAATCCACCATCGAAATCAGCGCCGAGCACGCGATTTCGAGCGAGTGTTTCCAGGATTGCGGCGATCTGGGTCGCAACGTGGTCTTTGGGCTTGAGGCGGTGCGCCGTCTGACCGACCGCATAGATCTGGTCGGCACCATCGACTATGCGCATGTCACCACCAACGCCAAGGCCGACCACGCCACCTCGATGGATGTGTTCGTGGGCATCCGCGTGCCGCTTGGCGCGCGCCCCACCAGCGCGCTGCGCACGCCCATGGCCGCCTTCCAGGCTGCCAGTTGGATGCACCCGATGGATTGAGAGGGGCTTTGCGTAAGCAAGCGGCACCGCTTCGGACCCCTAACGCTGCCGGACTTCGGGTCTTTGCCGCAAGATTCGGGGCAATTTCTTGATGCTCCGCGCATCACGAGACATAGCGCATCGAGTTGCAGATATGCAGCACACGTTTGAGAAAACCAGCTTGGCGAAGGGTCTCGGTTTGACCGGCTCGCCGTAGCGGTGCCAAATAGGCCGCATCCCGGCTGCTCGCAGTTGAACGCGATAGAGGGCTGGGGGGGATAGTTGCTTAACTGGAGATTGTGATGAACATGAAAATGCTTGCTATGTTGCTTGCCGCAACATCGATCGCGTCAGGCGCGCAGGCACAGGGTTGGGAGACCTCATTCGATGGCGGTCTTTTCGCGACCGACAGATTTAGCACAGACACCGAAATCGAGGGCAGCCCGTTCTTGGGCACCTATCTGGGCGGTTACGCGGGCACCCGCTTCGGTTCGCTGAAATTCGCGATCGACGGACGCGCCGAGTTCACGGATGACAGGGGCGCCGACGATGTCGATGAAACTGGGCCTTTGCACACCGCTGTGCTGGGCGCGCGCCTGGGTTCGCAGTTCGCCAACACCTACTTTGGTGCCTTTGTAGGCGCGGGCTGGTTTGACGGATATGATTCCGAAGATCCGATGCGCGGCGACATTTATGGTGTCGAGGTTGAGCATTTCCTTAGTAACGGCGCGTCGGTATATGCGCAGTTGGGGCATGTCAGGGCCATTGGCGACCCGGGCGACAATGAATTCATTGGCTATGATGCGAAGATCGGTTATCTGACGCCGGTTGGCCCCAGAACCACGCTCAACTTCAGCCTTGAGCAGGCCTATTCTTCAGAGTGCTTCGAAGATTGCGGTGGCGATTGGGGCCGCTATGTCGCACTTGGCGTGGAGGCCAACTACAAGCTTTCAGAGCGGGTAGACCTGGTTGGGGCGATCAACTATGCGACGATTTTCGCGAATACGGAAGACTGGGGCTCTGAGGCAAACCTTTACCTTGGCGTCAGGGTTCCGTTCGGCGCGCGCCCGACCAGCGCACTGCGCACACCGATGGGCGGTTTCCACGCCGCAGGCTGGATGGAGCCGCTCGATTGAGTTGACACAAAAGAACTTCAAAGGCCCCCTTTTCGGGGGCCTTTTCTATTGGGGCGGGTGATCTTCCGGCGCCTCAGGCCGGGGTTGGCGCGCGCCTGATGCCGTTGACCACCAGCGCAACAATTGCCAGCAGCGCGGCCCCTGCCAATGCCGGGTAGGCGCCAAGGTTTGCCGCGATGATGCCGCCAAGCGCCCAGACCACGGCCAGCGCATATTCGGGTGCCTGGCGGTTTCGGCTTTGCTGCCAAAGCGCCACCAGCGCCAGCAGCGCAAGTATGGCCAGTGTCACCACCACCGCGCCCGCCACCCCGTAGCCGATCAGCACCACGCCCGCCGAAACACCTGAGGCGGCGGTCAGCCAGCCGGCATAGAGCGCGACAGGCGTGATGCGCCACCAGCGCTGCGGCCCGCGCGGGCTGCGTGCCAGCGCCCAGAGCGCGAGCGCCAGCATCGCCACGATCTGCACCGTCGCCAGAATGGGGGCGCGGTTGGCCACCTCAAGCCAACTGACCCCGAGCGCGAGTGACCCGATCAGTGGCCAGCGCGGCGCATCCCAGCGCGGGTCGGACGGGTGCCGCCAGAGGCCATAGACGGCGTGGGCGATAAGCCAGGCGTAGATCAGCCCCCAGATCGAGAAGGCCCAGCCGGCGGGCTGCACTGGCGGCTCGAACACCGGCACCGGAAAGGCCGCCGGGTCGTAGCCCTGAAACGAGGTGACAAAGAGCGGCGACAGCACGAAGGCCAGCGTCACGGCGAGCAGCAGCGAGGATTTGAGCTTTTTCATGCTCTACCTACGCGCGCCGCCCCGCGCCAGATCACTCAGGCCAGCAGCCCTTCTGCCGTCAGCCGGGTCTTGCCACCAAGGTAGGGGTGCAGGGCGGCGGGCAAGGTGACCGAGCCGTCGGCCTCTTGCCCGTTTTCCAGCACCGCGATCAGGCAGCGGCCGACCGCAAGGCCCGACCCGTTCAGCGTCGCGACAAACTCGGGCTTGCCGCCCGCAGCCCGGTAGCGCGCATTCATGCGGCGGGCCTGAAAGCTGCCGCATGTGGAAACCGAACTGATTTCGCGGTAGGTGTTTTGCCCCGGAAGCCAGACCTCCAGATCATGCGTCTTCTGGCTGCCAAAGCCCATGTCGCCGGTGCACAGCACAATGGTGCGGTAGGGCAGGCCCAGCCGCTGCAACACGGTTTCGGCGCAGGCGGTCATGCGCTCGTGTTCGGCCAGCGCGGTTTCGGGGGTGCAGATCGTCACCATTTCGGCCTTTTCGAACTGGTGCTGGCGCAGCATGCCGGTGGTATCTTTACCCGCTGACCCTGCTTCAGACCGGAAGCATTGGGTCAGCGCGGTCATGCGAATGGGCAGCGCGGCCTCATCCAGCACCTCGCCCGCGACGGTGTTGGTCAGCGTCACCTCGGCGGTCGGGATCAGCCACCAGCCGTTGGTGGTCTGATAGCTGTCTTCGGCGAATTTGGGCAGGTTGCCGGTGCCCAGCATCGCCTCGTCACGCACCAGAACCGGGGTGATCATTTCGGTCAGCCCGTGTTCGTCGGTGTGCAGATCAAGCATGAACTGCCCCAGCGCGCGGTGGATGCGCGCCACCCCGCGCGACAGCACCACGAAGCGCGACCCGGCGAGTTTCGCGGCGGTTTCAAAATCCATCGCCTTCGCGACGCCCGCGATCTGGTAGTGTTCAAGCGGTTCGAAATCGAAGGCGCGCGGGCTGCCCCAGCGGCGCACCTCGACGTTGTCGTGTTCGTCCGCGCCGTCGGGAACCTCAGGCAGGGGCAGGTTAGGAATCCACAAAAGCTTGTCGCGCAGGGCGGCGTCTTCGGCGCTCGCCTCGGCGGTCAGGCGCGCGACCTCGGCCTTTTTCTCGGCCACCAGCGCGCGCAGGCGTTCGAACTCGGCATCATCGCCGCGCGCCTTGGCGGCGCCCACCTCTTTGGAGGCGCGGTTCTGCTCGGCAGCGGCGGTTTCTGCGGCCAATATCTTGCCGCGACGGTCTTCATCCAGCGCCAGAATCTCGGGCGCGGCGGGCGGCAGCCCGCGCCGGGCAAGGGCGGCATCGAAGGCGGCGGGGTTTTCGCGGATGGCGCGGATGTCGTGCATGTCGGGCCTCGTGGCATGGGTCTGGCGATGCTTTAACCTATTGCGGCGCGCGCGAAAAGGCCGCCTGCGTCACTGTTGCGCGTGCCTTGCGCGCAGATCGGCGTAAACTGCTGTCGCGCCCAGTTGGGCGCGGGGAGAGGGTATCATGCACAAGTTACTGCACCTGACGGTGGCCCTGACACTGGGTCTGGGCACGCTTGCACCCACGTTTGCCTTTGCCGAGCCGAGTTGCACGGGCTGGATGGATCAGGGCAACGGCACCAGCTGGAAAACCTGCGTGGGCGATGACGGCAAGCAGCGTTGCTATGAAATCAACAACGCACCCGGCAGCACCTCGCGCGAGGTAACCTGCAGCTAAGGCGTATCAGGGCGCCTTGCAGAACAGCTCATAAACGAGCCCGACGACGCGCGCGGCCTTGGGGTCTGACAGCGAATAATACATGATCTTGCCATCGCGGCGGCAAGAAACCAGCCCGTCGAGGCGCAGCCGCGCAAGCTGTTGGCTGACTGCTGCCTGCCGGGATTCGAGCAGATTCTCAAGCTCGGTCACCGATTTTTCGCCTGATGACAGGTAGCACAGGATCATCAGCCGACCCTCATGCGCAAGCGCCTTCAGAAGCGCCGAGGCGGCCTGCGCGCGCCCGATCATCTCGGCCGGGGCAACGGAAACGCAGCTGGGGTCGGTCGCATCCGATGCGGTTATCGGGCTTTTGCCTTCATCTGTTTCCATCTCTCGCCCTGCCCTGTTCGCCACCCGCCTGCGCGCGCGCACGGTGGCGTTAGCACGCGCGCGGCGCATATTCGAGCCATGATATGCCAGACCGGTCGGGCAAGTCACCACTGCGGTTATTCCCGCAACACGGGTTTCATGCCAAAAAGGGCGCAAGTAATGGCAGGGGTGGGGCGGATGCAGGGTTTGCAGGCAAGGGCGCGTGAGGTGTTCGCGGCGGGGGTTGGCGCGGCAGACCCGGCGGCTGCGGTGGCGCGGCACCTGCCGCAGGCACTGGCCGATGCGCCGGGGCCGGGCGGGCGCTGGCATCTGATCGCGCTGGGCAAAGGGGCCGTGGCGATGGCCGAGGCCGCGCTGGCGCGCTTGCCAGTGGGCTGCCCGGCGCTGGTGGTGACAACGCGCGAAAACGCGCGGCCGCTGGCGGGGGCGTGTGTGTTGGCGGCCGGGCACCCGGTGCCCGATGCGGCAGGCGAAGCGGCGGCGCGGGCGGTCGAGGCGGCGCTGGCCGCGACCGCGCCGCACGATCGGGTGCTGGCATTGATCTCGGGCGGCGGCTCGGCGCTGCTGCCGGCCCCGGTCGCGGGGGTGGGCCTTGCCGACAAGGCCACGGTCAACCGCCTGCTACTTGGCTCGGGCGCTGACATTGGCCAGATGAACCTCGTGCGGCAGGCTCTTTCGCGGCTGAAGGGCGGCGGCTGGCTGCGCACAAGTGCCGCACCAATTGTGGCGCTGATCCTGTCGGATGTGCCGGGGGATGATCTGCGGGTGATCGCATCGGGGCCGACAGTGGCGCCGCTCGGCAGCCGTGCCGACGCCGCCGCGTTGTGCCATGCGCTGAAGATTTGGGACCGCCTGCCCGCAGCGGTGCGCGCGCATCTTGCGGCGCCCGAGCGCGCGGCGCCGCCGCTGCCCGCCGCGCGCAACATTCTGATCGGGGCCAATGCGCTGTCGCTTGCCGCGATGCGAGACGCGGGGGCGGGGCTGGCGCCGTTCGCGTTGCACGGCGACGTGGGCGCAATGGCGGTGCAAATTGTCGCGACGCTGGCGGCGATGGTGCCGGGGCAGGTGCTGGCGGCGGGCGGTGAAACCACGGTGCGGCTGGTGGGGCGCGGCATCGGCGGGCGCAATCAGGAACTGGCGCTGCGGGTGGCGCTGGCCGCCGAGGCGGCGGGGCTGGCGGGCGACTGGGCGTTTCTGGCGGGCGGCAGCGACGGGCGTGACGGGCCGACCGATGCGGCAGGCGCGGTGGTTGGCCCGGCAACGCTTGGCGCGATACGGGCGGCGGGGATCGACCCGGCGGCGCGGCTGGCCGAGAACGATTCCTACCCCGCGTTGGCGGCTGCCGGGGCGCTGCTGCTGACCGGCGCGACCGGCACCAATGTGGCCGATCTGGCGGTCTTGCTGCGCGGCTGAGGCGGGTGCGAATGATGCGGGGGCCGGGGGGTAACAGCGCGGATGGGCCTGCCACCCGCGCCTGACATCGTTACCCCACGATTCCTGTCTCTAGCGCGAAATGCTGACAAAAGTGTAACGACCGCCGAGGGTCAGGCTTCGGCAATGTCCTGTGTGCCGCGCTCGTCAGCTTCCGGCGCCGGCGCCGTGTCCCGCCGAAGCCAAAGCGCCAGCCGCACACATTCGGCAACAATCGCAAGCGCGATAAGGCTGAGGGCGAGGGTATCAAATGACGGCATCGCGGTTTCTCCAGCGCAGCTATGCTGCCCTGAGTGACCGCAGATTCGGGCGCAAAAAGGGCGCGACGGCGGCGTTTGTGGCCGTTGCCGTCGCGTCAGCCGCGCCGCGCGGCGGCGACCCAGATAGCCATCAGCGCAAGCGCGAAGACGACGTTCCAGCTGGCCAGCGACAGCCCGAGAAAGCTGAACAGCACCTCGTCACAGCGCACCAGCGGTGCGGTCATGATCTGGGCGAGCAGGTCTTGCGCGCTCTGCCCGCCGAGCGCGCCCGAGGTGCAGGTGTCGGGGCCTTCCCACCAGTGCCGTTCAACCCCGGTGTGGTAGACGCCGATCAGCGCGCTTGCCAGCACCGCCAGCGCGCCGAGCCAGGCCAGCACCCGCCGCGGCCCGAGGATCAGCGCCAGCACGCCCACGCCAACCGCAGTATAATGCGGATAGCGCTGCCACCAGCACAGCTTGCACGGCTCGATGCCGAGCGCCTGAAACACTTGCACCGCCACCAGCAGCCCCGCCGACCCCGCCGCCGCCAGCAGCATCAGGCGCAGCCGCGAGCTGGCAAGCCATTGGATCATGTGCCGGATGTTGGTCATAGGTATCTCACAAAATAGAAGCTGCCGATCAGAAGCACCACGAACACCGTGAACACGAGGCCGAGGCGGCGCTCGATGAAATTGCGCATGGGCGCGCCGAACCGCCACAGCAAAGCCGCGATCAGGAAAAAGCGCAAGGACCGCGCGATAAACGAAACCGTGACAAAAAGCGCAAGATTCAGGTGTGTGGCGCCCGAAAAGATGGTGATGACCTTGTAGGGAAATGGCGTTACCCCCGCCAGCAGCACCGCCCATGCGCCAAACTCGTTGAACCGCTGCGCCAGGTCATCAAAGCTGCCCTGCGCGCCGTAAAACTCCAGCACCGGGCGCCCGACCGCATCCATCAGCCCCCAGCCGATGTAATAGCCGAGCATGCCGCCTGTCACCGAGGCGAGCGTTGCCACTGCGGCGATCAGGAACGCGCGCGAGGGGCGCGCCACGATCATCGGGATCATCAGCACATCGGGCGGTATCGGAAACACCGAGCTTTCGATGAAGGCAATCGCCGCCAGCGCCCAAAGCGCGTGGGGGTGTGCTGCAAGGCCAAGCACCCAGTCGTAGAGTTTGCGAATTAGTACCACTGCTGCCGCCCACATTACCGCCCGCCCCCCATCGCGCGGCGCGCGCGCGCAGTCAAGCGCGCGAGGCACTTGCACGCGCGCCGCTGCGGCGTTAATGCGGGGGTCGGGCCCAAGTGGCGAAATGGTAGACGCAGGGGACTCAAAATCCCCCGCCGCGAGGCGTGTCGGTTCGAGTCCGACCTTGGGCACCATGGCCTTACCGGATATGTGTGCGGGTGTCGCTTTTGGCGCGCCCATTTGCCGCAGCGTCAAGATGGATGCCCGCTTGGGCCCTGCACGGCCCAATGGCCGGGGTGATTCGGGGCCACACAACATCTGCAGGAACAGTGCCCAAGAAATGCGCGCTTTGGTGGTAATGCGGGAACAATTGGCGTTAACCAGATTGCGACTTTTTCAGGGCACCACCCGGATCTGCGCGCGCAGGGCGCGTTTCTGTTTGCGAAACAATCGGAGCCTTGATCCGCGCGGGTTTGCCCGGAGCCCCGACGTTGGGCGGACTTTAACGGATTATTATAATTAATAAAAACTGAAGTTCGCCGCTCAAATGCAGTGAAAGCCGGGAAACAATCGCCCTGCAAATGTGGCGGAAGGCGTCAGAATAGTGGCGTGCCGCGCCCACTTAGCGCCACAGTTGCGCCTTGATTGCCGCGTTTTCCCCTTCCGCGTTCGGGGGTGTGCGGTTATCACTTGGGTGCCCGACTGGGGGGCAGATGGCCATGGGGGTGGCCATGAAATGTGGGGCATCCTCGGATGCCGGGTTTGGTTGGAATGGTGCTGCTGGGACGGGGCGATCTGCTGCCCCGATAAACTTCGACAATCCAATGTTTCATGGTCTGCCGGTTTCGGCAGGGTTGAAGGTATTTCCAACGTCATCGCCGCACCCGAGGCCCCGCATCTGACGACGCGGAAGGGGCGTTCCCTTGCGTGGGGGATTGCGGGCAGGGGTGCGCAGACGCGTACAGGCCGGGCTCGCGGGGCGGTTTGGAGAGTGTGCGATGACCTATAGCTATAACAATTATGCGATTTACGCTTGGGACCTCGCGTCCGTCACCACCACCGGCACGATTTTTCCCGACGGGTCTGACGGCAAATCGTCGGCTGCGGGCAACACCTTCACGCTCTCTCACACCGCCACGCTGAGCAAGATCACCGTCAGCGACAATGACAGCTGTTTTGGCGATGGCGACACCAGCCAGGACGCGACCGCAGCCGTCTACATGGACGGCAAGAACCATACGGCGGGCGACATCCAGCCCGAATATTCCTATGTCGTGCGCCCCGCCGGTTCCACCAGTTCGGCCGACAACATCACCGTCTACGCCATCAATATGGGCGGCGACGTGATGGGCTTTGTCTCGACCGCACCGATGCAGCCGGGCCAGACCTACACGGTGCTGAGCCTGCAATCGAATTGCCCCTCGGTGAAATACGCCGACCTTGCCACCACGTCGCTGCCACCGCTGCAGGTGCTGGACGGTATCGTGCAAGGCACCGCAGGCGCGGACCTGATCGACTACAACTACACCGGCGACCCTGAGGGCGACCGCATCGATCATAACGACGCGATCCTGCCCGGCCAGGCTGCGCAAGACGATATCGTGCTGGCGGGGGCGGGCAACGACACCGTTTATGCGGGCCAAGGCAATGACAGCGTCATGGGCGAGGGTGGCGACGACAGGCTTTACGGCGAAGTCGGAAATGACACGCTCGACGGCGGCGCAGGCAACGACTCGCTTTATGGCGGCGCGGGCGATGATGTGCTGCTTGGCGGCGACGGTGCCGACAGCCTCAAGGGCGGCGACGGCAACGACAGCATCCTTGGCGGCGCGGGCAACGACTCGATCTGGGGCGAGGCGGGCAACGACACGATTCTGGGCGGCTCGGGCGATGACATCATCGACGGCGGCACCGGCAATGACGTGATCTGGGGCGATTCCGCAGGCGCGGGCGACAGCACTCCCGGCAACCTGGCCGAACCGCTGACGCTTTCGGCGGCCAACGTCAAGGCAGGCTCGCAGACCGGCACCGATGGCGCGGCGAATGCGGGTGACAGCGTCATCTACAAGAATGTGACCGTGACCGAGGACGGCCAGGTGGTGATGGCCAAGCTGGTGCTGGTCGATCGCGACAGCGGCCTGAAGGTCGATCTGACCGGCGGCGCGGGCAAGGAAATCCTGCTGAACGGCAACAACGATTCGACGGATGCGGGCAAGACCGCGAGCTTCCGGCTTGAATTCTATGACCAGGCCACCGGCCTGCCGATCGACATTTCCTCAATTGCGACCTTCGGCGACCTCGACAAGACCGCCTTTGCCGAGAAGGTCGGCATCCCCGCCGACCAGTTCACCAACTATGGGCTGACCGCCGACAGCTCGCTGAACCTGAACGCGGGCAGCACGATCACCGCCACCGGCACCGAACAGAACGACCCCTCCGATCAGGATGCCTGGTTCTCGGCGGCATTTGAAAACCGCAGCTTCATCGAGTTCACCCTGACCACGCGCGAGGTCAATTCGGGCTTCACGCTCAACGGCGCGGTGATCGACCAGCCGGTGATCATTGATTTGCACCCCGGCAATGATACCATCAATGGCGGCGAGGGCGACGACACCATCTACGGCGAGGCGGGCAACGACGTGCTGACCGGCGGCGCCGGTGCCGACCACATCTACGGCGGCGATGACCGCGACGTGATCTATGGTGGGCCGGGCGACCACGTTGACGGTGACGAGGGCGGCGACGATTTCGACACGCTGATCATTTCCGACCCGGCGACCGTGGTCTACGACCCGGCCAACCATGAAAACGGCACCGTCTTTTTCGCCGGTGGCCAGACGCTGAGCTTCGTCAACATCGAGAAGGTTATTCTCGACGGCGGGCCGCTGCTTGACGGCATCGTTTCGGGCACTGCGGGCGATGACCTGATCGACCTCGCCTATACGGGCGACCCCGAAGGCGACATGATCGACAATAACGACGCGATCCTGCACGGTGAGGCGCCGCAGGATGACATCGTGAAAGCGGGCGCGGGCAACGACACCGTGCGCGCGGGCGAAGGCAACGACAAGGTCTACGGCGAGGCGGGCAATGACCTGCTCGATGGCGGCGCGGGCGACGATTACCTTTCGGGTGGCGACGGCGACGACACCTTCGTAGGTGGCGCGGGCAATGACACCTTCCAGGGCAATGCCGGGCTTGACATCATCGACTATTCGGCTTCGGGCGCGGGCGTCACGGTTGACCTTTCCACCGGCTATCTGGCCGGGGGCGACGCGCAGGGCGACGTCATTGAGGGCGGCATTGACGGCGTGATCGGCTCGGGCTTTGCCGATGTGCTGACCGGGTTCGATCATCAGGGCACCCACCCCGCCGACACCTACACCAACCACCTCTTTGGCCTGGGCGGCAATGACACGCTGAACGGCAAGGGGGCCGATGACCTGATCGACGGCGGCGCGGGCGATGACGACATCGTGCTGGAAAACGGCTTTGGCAACGACACCATCATCGGCGGCGAGACCGAAGAGGTGCGCGGCGACGTGCTCGACGCCTCGGCTGTTACCGACGACCTGACGCTGATCCTGACTGCGCCGGAAACCGGCACCATCTCGGACGGCACCGACACCGCAAATTTCATCGAGATCGAAGAATTTGCGCTGGGTTCGGGCAACGACACGGTGATCGGCTCGGGCGGCGGTGACAAGGTTGATGGGGGCGCGGGCAACGACGTGCTGACCGGCGGCGGCGGTGCCGACACGCTTTCGGGCGGCGATGACCGCGATACCTTCATTGTCGGCTCAAGCGCTGATGGCGCCGGCGACTTCATCGACGGCGGTGAGGGCGGCGACGATTACGACGTGCTCGACCTGACCGGCGCCGGGCCGCTCAACATTCTCTACGACCCGCTGAACCCCGAAAACGGCACCGTGCAGTTCCTCGACGGCGATGGCAATGTGACCGGAACGCTAAGCTTCGTGAACATCGAACAGGTCATCACAGACCAGGGCGATGGTATTGTCGAAGGCACCGCAGGCGATGATCTGATCGACCTCGCCTATACCGGCGACCCCGAAGGCGACATGATCGACAATAACGATGCGCTGCTGCCCGGCGAGGCGCCGCAGGATGACATCGTGCTGGCGGGCGACGGCAACGACACCGTTTATGCGGGCGAAGGCAACGACAAGGTCTACGGCGAAAACGGCGACGACGAACTGCACGGCGAGGCGGGCGACGATCTGCTTGTCGGCGGCGCGGGCAACGACACGATGCAGGGCGGTGACGGCGACGACACGTTGCTCGGCGGTGACGGCAACGACACCATCATTGGCGGCGAGGGTGCCGACACCATGGCAGGCGGCGCCGACCGCGACACCTTCATCGTCAATACCGCCACCGCCGGGCTTGGCGACGTCATCGATGGCAACGAGGAAGGCGACGATTTTGATACGTTGAACCTGACCGGGGCCGGGCCGCTGCGGGTGATCTATGACCCGCTCAATGCGGAAAACGGCACTGTCGAGTTTCTCGATGGCGTCGGCGGGCCGGTCAAGGGCACGCTGAGCTTCAGCAACATCGAAAACGTCATTCCCTGCTTCACGCCGGGCACGCTGGTGGCAACGCCGCGTGGCGAACTGCCGGTCGAAGACCTGCGCGCGGGCGACCGGGTGATTACCCGCGACAACGGCATTCAGGAAATCCGCTGGGTGGGCAAGCGCGCGCTCAGCCGCGCCGATCTGACTGCCGCGCCGCATCTGCGCCCGGTTCTGGTGCGCGCGGGCAGCCTTGGCAATGGCCTGCCGGAACGTGACATGCTGGTTTCGCCCAACCACCGCATGCTGGTTACAAATGACCGCACCGCGCTTTATTTTGAAGAGCATGAGGTTCTGGTGGCGGCCAAGCATCTGATTGATAATAAAGGCATCTTGTCGGTTGAGGTGCTGGGCACCACCTACCTGCACTTCATGTTCGACCGGCACGAAGTGGTGCTGGCCAACGGCGCCTGGACCGAAAGCTTCCAGCCGGGTGATCAGACGCTGGGCGGCATGGGCAATGCGCAACGCAGCGAAATTTTCGAGCTGTTCCCCGATCTCAAGACCCGCGAAGGGGTTGAGAGCTATACCTCGGCGCGGCGGACGCTGAAACGGCATGAGGCGGCGCTGCTGGGTCGCTGATCTGGCACCACCGCCGGGGGCCG
This sequence comes from Paracoccaceae bacterium, assembly GCA_019429405.1. Classification (GTDB taxonomy): domain Bacteria; phylum Pseudomonadota; class Alphaproteobacteria; order Rhodobacterales; family Rhodobacteraceae; genus UBA6213. Next base: position 7,933 of record JAHYIZ010000011.1, on the reverse strand, counting down.
CCCGGCAACGGGCGCACGAGCGGGGCGGCGACGCCCCGCTTTGCGTTTCAGGTGAAGCGCAAACTGGCCCGCAAGTGACGCGCCGGGCCGTGCGCGAGGCGGCTTTTGCACCCGTTCGCCACGAGCTCGGGGGGCCACGAAACCAGCCGACGTCGGCTGCGGCAGCCAGGCGCCGGGGCGACCGCCTGGCGGCGATCTATTGTCCCCAATTTCGCTAAAATCCCTGCAATTACTTCAAATTGCCCGATTTTCAACCCAATTCCCCGTGATCTTGCCCGCAACGAGTGAATTTGTTCCGAGGCAGCGGGCGAGCATGGCGATCATTACTGGCACCAATGCCAACAACACCCTGAATGGCGGCGGTGCGGCCGATACCATCACCGGGCTGTCGGGCAACGATTCGATCACGGGCGGCGGCGGCAACGATTATATCAACGCCGGGGTCGAGACCTTCACCAACACTCCGCTCGACTTCAACTGGAGCCTGCGCGGCAGCCAGAACACCAATATCGGCAATGCGTACACGCAGAACACCGGCGGCGTGAACGTTACCACCACCTATACCGACCATGGGCCTGCGACCTCGTTTCGGGTCGAAACCAACGCCACAGGCTACGTCGCCTCGGGCGAGACCTACAACCCCAACTCGATGGCCGCGCTCAGCGCGAGTGGCAACGGGCTGGCGGCGACGATCGGGGTCAACTTTTCGGCGGTCAACGGCTCGGGCTATGCCAACACCGTCGAGAACGTCAGCTTCCGCATCAACGATGTCGATTCTGGTGGCTGGGTCGATATCATCACCATCAACGCCTATGATGCGGCGGGCAACCTGATCCCGGTGACCATCACGCCCGCCGGCAACGACACGGTTTCGGGCAACACCATCACCTCGGGCCCCGGCAATGACACTGCCTCCAGTGCCGCCGGTTCGGTGCTGGTCGAGATCGCCGGGCCGGTGGCGCGGTTTGACATCATCTATTCGAACGGCGGCAACAGCGGCCAGGTGATCGTCATTTCCGACATCCAGTTCGAGGCGATGCCGGTTGACAACGACACGGTTTCAGGCGGCGACGGCAACGACACGATCCTGGGCGGCCTTGGCGACGATCTGCTTTATGGCGACGCGGGCGATGACAGCATCGACGGCGGCGCGGGCAATGATACGCTCGACGGCGGCAACGGCAACGACACGCTGCTGGGCGGTGACGGGGACGACAGCCTGCTGGGCGGCGATGGTGCCGACTTCCTTGATGGTGGCGCGGGCAACGACACGCTTATTGGCGGCATCGGCAACGACACGCTGGTGGGCGGCGCCGGGGCCGATGTGCTGAACGCCGGGCAAGGCATGGACTTTGCCGATTATTCCGCATCGGGCGCCGGCGTCAGCATCGACCTTGCCGCCGGGACCGGCGCGGGGGGCGATGCAGAAGGCGATACGCTTTCGGGCGTCGACGGCTTGATCGGCTCGGATTTCGACGATGTGCTGCTGGGGTTTGACGGTTTCTCGAACGACCCGTCAGACAGCTACACCAACGTCTTCTATGCAGGCGCCGGCAACGACTACCTCGACGGTCGCGGCGGCGACGACTCGCTTTTTGGCGAAGATGGCGATGACACCATTTTTGGCGGCGCGGGCAATGACTGGATCGTCGGCGGCGCCGGGCTGGACCATGTCTTCGGCGGCACCGGGTCGGACACGATCACGGTCAACTGGAATGACAGCGCGGGCGAGTTTGTTGACGGCGGCGAAGATGATGACAACAGCGACGTTGATGTGCTGGTCGTCAACGGCCGCGCCAAGATCATCTATGATACCAACCCCGAAAACGGCACGATCCGCTGGGCCGATGGCAGCACCACCACCTTCGCCAATATCGAGAACATCACGCAGGTGCCCTGTTTTACGCCCGGCACGCTGATTGAAACGAAGGCCGGGCCGCTGCCGGTGGAACGCCTGCGCGTCGGGCAAAAGGTGCTGACGCGCGACAACGGCTTTCAGCGCATCCGCTGGATCGGGCGGCGGGGGCTTTGCGCTGGCGATCTGGCCGCGAACCCGGCATTGCAGCCGGTGCTGATCCGGCAGGGCGCGCTGGGCTCTGGCCTGCCCACCGCCGATCTGCGCGTGTCGCCGCAGCACCGCATGCTGCTCAGCGGGGCGCGCGCCGACCTGCTGTTTGGTGAACCCGAAGTGCTGGCTGCGGCGCTGCATCTGGTCGGCCAGCCCGGCATCGAGCGCGCGCTTTGCGACAGCGTCACCTACCTGCACATGATGTTCGACGCGCATGAGATCATTCTGGCCGATGGCGCCTGGACCGAAAGCTTCCAGCCCGGTGATGGCACCCTGTCTGGGCTGGATAACGCGCAGCGGGTCGAATTGTTTGCGGTGTTCCCCGAACTGCGCCTGCCCGCGGCGCGGCGCGGCTATGCCGCCGCGCGGCGCAGCCTGAAGGCGCATGAGGTGGGCGTGCTTCTGGCCGCCTGATGGGTTTAGGAGTTGATCTCGTAGCCACGCTCGCCATGCGCCGAAAGGTCCAGCCCGTTGGTTTCGGCCTCGGCATCTACGCGCATCGGCACCACCAGCGCCACAAGGCGCGCGATGCCCCAGGTCAAAGCCACCGTCCAGACCCCGACGATGGCCAGGGCGCCCAGTTGCGCGCCCCATGCACCGCCGCCGAAGGCCGCCACCATCAGCGTGCCAAAGATGCCGCCCACCCCATGCACCGCAAAGACATCAAGCGTGTCGTCGATCCGCGCCTTGTTGCGCACCAGATTGACCGCCTCTTGGCAGAGCACACCGGCAATGGCGCCAATTGCCAGCGCCGCCAGCGGCCCGACATAACCCGAGGCGGGCGTGACCGAGGCCAGCCCGGCCACCGCGCCGGTCACGATACCCACCAGCGAGGACCGGCCGAACTTGATACGCTCCCACGCCGCCCAGCTTAGCGCCGCGGCAGCGGCCGAGATATGGGTGGCGGTAACCGCCATGGCGGCGGTGCCATCGGCCGCCAGCGCCGAGCCGCCGTTGAAGCCGAACCAGCCAACCCACAACATCCCGGCCCCCATCGCCACCAGCCCTGGGTTGTGCGGCGGCGTGGCGCGGTTGCGCCGTGGCCCGATCATGATCGCCAGCACCAGCGCCGCAAGCCCGGCGGTTTCATGCACCACAATGCCACCGGCGAAATCATGCGCGCCGACCGCACCAAAGATGCCTCCGTCGCTCAGGAAACCGCCGCCCCAGAGCCAATGCGCAACGGGGGCATAGACTGCCAGCATCCACAGGCCCGAAAAGCCCATGACGAAGGCAAAGCCAACCCGCTCGACATAGGCGCCCACGATCAGTGCCGGGGTGATGACCGCGAAGGTCATCTGAAACGCGAAAAACGCAGCTTCGGGCAGGGTGCCGCGCAGGCTGTTGGCGCCCAGCCCCGCCAGCGCGATCCGCCCGGTGCCTCCCCAAACCGCGCCGCCCTCGCCAAAGGCAAGGGAATAGCCCGCAAGCAGCCAGAGAACGCTGATCAGCGCGGCGATGGCGAAAACATGCGTGAACACGCTCAACACATTGCGCGCCCGCACCAGACCGCCATAAAACAGGGCAAGCCCCGGCAGCGACATAAACAGCACAAGCGCCGTTGCGGTCAAAATCCATGCGGTATCGGCATCGTTCATGCGGTGTCCCCCCCCGGTTTTGGCGCATCGAACACGCGCCGAGCGCAAATCAAAGAGGCAGAGGCGTGAAATTTCGCTGTTTTCAGGTGCGGTTTTGGTTTTGCCGCTTTTACGGGCGCTTGTCGCGACGAAGGCGCAAAAAATTGGCGCGGCGCGGATCAGGCGCCGAGCGCGCGACCCAGAAGAGCCAGCGCATGCGCGGTGGCGGCCGCGCGCACCGCGGTGCGGCCGAGCGGCCCGAACTCGACGGTCTCGGCCTCTGTCAAACCACCCTGACGCGCCAGCGCAAAGCACACCCGCCCCTCGGGCTTGTGCTCCGATCCGCCCGGCCCGGCGATGCCGGTGATCGCGACGGCAAGCGATGCGCCGGAATGCGCCAAAGCCCCCTCGGCCATTTCGCGCGCCACCGGCTCGCTGACGGCGCCTTCGCGCGTCAGCGTCGCAGGGCGCACCCCCAGCATCTCAACCTTGGCGGCGTTGGAATAGGTGACAAAGCCGCGATCGAACATATCCGAGGCGCCGGCAACCGCGGTTATCGCCGCCGAAACCAGCCCGCCGGTGCAGCTTTCGGCGGTGGCGATGCGCAGACCCGCCTTGCGGGCGGCGTCGATCAGCGCCGCGACACTCACATCAACAGCCCATGCGAGACGCCTGCGGCGATGACCGTAGCGATGCCCGCAAACAGCCCCGCCCAAAGGTCATCGAGCATCACCCCCGCCGCATCGGCCCGCCGGTCGGCGCGGCCAATGACCCAGGGCTTCCAGATGTCGAACAGCCGAAAGAACACGAAGGCCGCGACCCATCCGGGCCAGGCGACCAACGCCCAGTTGTGCAGGCCCATGCTCCAGAACGCGGCGGCGGGGAACAACAGCGCTAGCCATTGCCCCGCCACCTCGTCAATCACAATCTCGGCGGGGTCTTCGCCGGGGCGCCCCGCAAGTGCCTGCCCGCAGGCCCAGAACCCGAGCGCCGTGACGCCAGCGGTGGCCGCCACCAGCACCCAGAAGCCCAGCAGATAGTCGATGCCGATGGCCGCCGCCACCGCCACCGCCGACCCCCAGGTGCCGGGGGCGGGGCGCAGCAGGCCGACGAAGCCGAAGGTGGTGATGAAGCGGATCATGCCGATACCAATGTTGCGGTTGCCAGTGCAGCTATGCCCTCTTCGCGCCCGGTAAAGCCGAGGCGTTCCGAGGTGGTGGCCTTGACCGAAACCCGGCCCGCCTCCACCTCCATGATTTCGGCTAATACGCGTGCCATTGCAAGCGCATGCGGGCCGATCTTCGGGTGTTCGCAAACCAGCGTGACATCGGCATTGGCAAGGCGATAGCCGCGCTCGCGCACCAGAGCGGCGGCGTGCGCGAGGAATATCCGCGATGCCGCCCCCCGCCATTGTGGGTCAGACGGGGGGAAGAGGCGCCCGATATCGCCTGCGGCCAAGGCGCCATAGAGCGCATCGGTCAGCGCGTGCATGCCCACGTCGGCATCGGAATGCCCCAGCAGGCCACGCCCGTGCGGCACCTTTACGCCACAGAGCCAGACATGATCGCCCGCGCAAAAGGCGTGCACGTCATAGCCATTGCCGGTGCGCACATCCATGCAGGCCCCCAAAATTCGCTCGGCCCGCGCGAAATCTTCGGCGAAGGTCAGTTTCAGATTGTCTTCCTCACCCGCCACGATGGCAACCGCAAGCCCGGCGCGGCGGGCAAGCTCTACATCATCGGCGCCGCCTTCGGGGTGGGCGCGGTGCGCGGCAAGGATTGCGTCAAAATGGAAGCCCTGCGGGGTTTGCGCGCGAAACAGGCCCTCGCGGCTTTGCGTGCCGGTTACCACGCCCATGGCACCCCGCCAAAGCGCATCGGTGACCGCCAGCGCGGGGGCGGCGGCGGGGGCCGTGTCGAGCGCGGCCAAGACCCGCGCGATCAGCGCCCGCGATACAAGCGGGCGCGCGCCATCGTGGATCAAAACGCGAGAAACGCCTGACCCTTCAAGAAGTTCCAGCGCGTTCCTAACGCTTTGCGAGCGGCTTTCACCGCCCGCGACCAGCGTTGCCAGCCCGCCAAATTCGGCCACCCCGCGTGCCATGTCGTCGGGGTGCAGCACCAGCACCACCTGCGCGAACCCGGAAAAGGCGGCAAGGCTGCGCGCCAGCACGCTTTGCCCGGCGAGATCGCGCCACTGCTTCGGTTCGCCCGCGCCCGCCCGCGTTCCGCGCCCCGCCGCCACGATGATTGCCGCAACTGCCATGCCGCCCCCATTGCCTGTCATGACTTGCTTAGGCGAAGCCCGGCGCGTGCGCAATCGGCTCGTTTGCGCGCCGGTGTGCACAAAAAATAGGCAAGTGCCGCGATTTTACCCCCCGCGTCGTCCGCCCGGCGTTGAGATTCGGCTTTCGAGACGTTAGCTGGGGCTTGGTCGCACAAGGAATGGGCATTTGGGCATCGCGCTGGCAGACATGACGCTTGACCCGCCGGTGTTTCTGGCGCCGATGGCGGGCATTACCGACCTGCCGTTTCGCCGCCTTGTGGCGCGGTTCGGGGCGGGGCTGGTGGTCAGCGAAATGGTGGCTTCGGGCGAGATGCTGACCGCGAAACCCTCGGTTCGCGCCAAAGCGCGGGTTGATCTCGGGCTTGGCGATGGCATGACCTCGGTGCAGCTAGCCGGGCGCGAGGCGCAGCCGATGGCCGAAGCCGCGCGGATGGTGGCCGATATGGGCGCGCGCATCATCGACATCAACATGGGGTGCCCCGCCAAGAAGGTGACGGGCGGCCTTTCTGGCTCGGCGCTGATGCGCGCGCCCGACCATGCGCTGCGGCTGATCGAGGCGGTGGTGGGGGCGGTATCGCTGCCGATAACGCTGAAGATGCGGCTGGGATGGGATGGCGACTGCCTGAACGCCGCCGACATCGCGCGCCGGGCAGAGGGTGCAGGCGTGGCGATGATCACGGTGCACGGTCGCACCCGGATGCAGTTTTACAAGGGCGCGGCCGACTGGGCGGCGATTGCCGCGGTGAAGGCGGCGGTGCGGGTGCCGGTGGTCGCGAACGGTGATATCACCGATGCCAAAAGCGCGCGCGCAGCACTTGCCGCGTCGGGGGCCGATGCGGTGATGGTCGGGCGCGGGGCGCAGGGAAAACCTTGGGTTTTGGCCGAAATTGCCCATGCGCTGCACCCAGGCGCGGCGCCAAATGTGCCCGTAGGAGGCGCGCTTTGCGACGTTATTTCAGAGCATTACGAGGCGATGCTAAGCTTTTATGGGGTTGAGGTCGGGCGCCGCCTCGCGCGCAAGCATCTTGGCTGGTATGCCGCCGCCGCCGCTGCCCCCTTGCGCGCCGAAATGATGGTGGCCGAAACGCCCGCCGCGACACTGGCGCTGATCCGGGCGGCCTTTGGCTCGGGTGACCGGGTGGCAGCATGAGCGCGCTGCCAGCCCCCGGCATCATCTGGTCGAGCCTGCCCACACCGGCGCTTCTGGTTGGCAGCGGTGATCGGGTGCTGGAGGCGAATCCGGCGGCTGAGCTATTCCTCAACATCTCTTCGCGTGCACTCAAGGGTCTGCCGCTGGGCGAGCGGATCGCGATTGCAGCCCCGATTGAAGAGATCCTTGCACGGGTGCGGGCCGGGCGGGCGGCACTTTTCGTCAATGATGTCGATGTCGGCACCGGCGAGCGCGCGCCGATGTTGTGCAACCTGCAGGCGGCACCCTTGGGCGATGACCCCGAATGCGTGCTGCTGCTGATACACCCGCGCGAGATGGCAGACCGGCTGGAACGCGCCGCACAGGTAAAATCGGCGGCGCGATCAGCGGTGGGCATGGCCGAAATGCTGGCGCATGAAATCAAGAACCCGCTGGCGGGCATTTCGGGTGCTGCGCAATTGCTCAGCATGAACCTGAGCGGCGAAGATCTGGAACTGACCGATCTGATCGTGGCCGAAACGCGCCGTGTGGTGAAGCTGCTGGAGCAGGTCGAGCAGTTCGGCGATGTGCGCCCGCCCGAATTGCGCGCGGTCAACATTCACGATGTGCTCGACCGCGCGCGGCGCTCGGCGGTGGTGGGGTTTGCGGCGCAGATGGCGGTGATCGAAGATTATGACCCCTCGTTGCCGCCCGCCTATGCCGACGCCGACCAGCTTACGCAGGTGTTTCTGAACCTGCTCAAGAATGCCGCCGAGGCTGCCAGCGGCGGGCGCGGCACGATCCGCATTCGCAGCTTTTACGACCGTTCGTTGCGCTTGCGCCGGGCGGATGGCAGCGGTTCGGCGCTGCCGC
>JAHYIZ010000052.1 GCA_019429405.1 Paracoccaceae bacterium | reverse complement strand
GGCCCCGGTCGCGGTCGCGGCGCCCGCCCCGTCGGCAGCCCCCGCCGCACCCGCAACAGCAGCCCCCGCCGCGCAGCCCGCCGAGGCCGAGGCCCCGGCGGCAGTACCGCCAAGCGACCTGCCCTGGATCGAAACCGCCCGCTGCACCACCTGCAACGAATGCACGCAGATCAACGCGCAGCTTTTTGCCTATAACGACAACATGCAGGCCTATATCGCCAACCCCGACGGCGGCAGCTTCCGCCAGCTGGTCGAGGCGGCCGAGGGCTGTCAGGTCTCGATCATCCACCCCGGCAAGCCGCGCAACCCCGACGAGCCCGACCTGCCCGCCCTGATCGAGCGCGCCAAAGCCTTCGCCTGAGCCGCAAGGCTTTCGTTTTGCCCGCGTTGGCGCTAGCATGCGCCAGCGCGGCGCTGTGCCGCAGAGGGGGCTTGCATGCTCGACGGGTTTCAAAAGCTGCGCGGTATCGTTAACGACCCGGCGCTGAGCGCCGCACAAAAGGCGCATGCGCTGGCGGTGCAGGCCGAGAACCTGCTGCCCTACCCCGCACTTGACGCTGAAACGCGCGAGGCACTCGATGCCCGCATCATCTGCGACATGTATGAGGGCGCCGCCCCCTACCGGCCGCGCTATGTGCTGGCCGATTTCTCGGTGGTGCTGCAAAAGGGGTCTTGCTGGCTGGAACTGCCGCCGCCCGAAACGCTCGACGAGGCGCTCAACACGCTGATGATCGCCTATCACCATGTGCCCTCGATCACCGGCATGCCGGTCTACATCGGCCAGCTTGACGCGCTGCTTTTGCCCTTCTGCGACGGGGTCAGCGACGAAGAGCTTTACCGCAAGATCAAGCTTTTCTGGCGCTATATCGACCGGGTGCTGCCCGATGCTTTCCTGCATGCCAATATCGGCCCGACCGACAACCCGGTGGCGCGGGCGGTGCTGCGGGTCGATGCCGAGCTTAAACAGATCGCGCCCAACCTGACGCTGCTATATGACCCAGCGGTCAGTAGCGAAGACCTGCTGGCCCATGCCGTGCGCAACATCACCGAATGCTCAAAGCCGCATATCGCCAACCACCCGATCCACGCCGCCACTTTCGACGAGGCGGGCTATGGTATTGTCAGCTGCTACAACGCCCTGCCGCTGCGCGGCGGCGCCTCGACACTCGCCCGCGTGAACCTGCGCGAGGTGGCGCTGCGGTCGCATGGCACTGAGGATTTTCTGGGCACCCAGCTGCCCCGTTACGTCGAGCTCTGCGCCCGCCTGATGCAGGCGCGGATCGACTATCTCTATGACGCGTCAGGCTTCTTCCAAAGCTTTCTGGTCGAAGAAGGCTGGATTGATGCTGACCGCTTCACCGCCATGTTCGGCGTCTTTGGCATGGCCGAGGCGGTGAACGCGCTGCAAGACATGGCCGGGCTGGCGGGGCGCTACGGCCACGATGCGGGCGCCAATGCGCTTGGCCTGCGCATCACCGAAACGCTGGCCGAAATGGTCGCAGCGCGGCCCATGCGCAACGTCTGGCGTGGCCGTGCGATGCTGCACGCGCAAGCTGGCCTCAGCACCGATTCCGAGGCCACCCCCGGCATCCGCATCGCCTATGGCACCGAGCCGGACCCGGTGGCGCATGTGCAGGCGCTGGCGCCGCAGCACCGCTATTATGCCAGCGGTGTCAGCGAGATCCTGACGCTTGATGAAACCGTCAAGGCCAACCCTGAGGCGGTGTTGCAACTTGCCAAGGGCGCCTTTGCCGCCGGGTTCCGCGAGTTTACCGCGAACGTCGCCAGCAATGACCTCGTGCGCGTCACCGGCTACATGATCCGCCTTTCCGATGTGGCACGGCACGGTGCGGGCGATGGGTCGCGGACCAACACCACCGCACTCGGTGCCGAGGCGGCCAAGCTGACCGGTATCCTCTCGCGCAAGCCCCGCGTGGTCGCGCAGGAACGTGATGCAGGCCAACGTTAGCAAGGTTCTGCGCTGGTCGGCGGTCGATGGCCCCGGCAACCGGCTGGTGCTGTTCCTGCAGGGCTGCAACTTTGCCTGCCCCGGCTGCCACAACCCGCATACTATAGGCATCTGTGACAGTTGCGGTGACTGCGTTCCCGCCTGCCCGCGGGGGGCGCTCAGCCTTACGGGCGGCAAGATCGCCTTCGACCCCGGCCTTTGCGACCAATGCGACCTCTGCCTGCGCGCCTGCCCGATTTCGGCCAGCCCGATGACCGAAAGCCTCTCGGTGGCCGATGTGCTGGCGCTGTTGCGCGCCAACCGCCCGTTTCTGACCGGCATTACCGTTTCGGGCGGCGAGGCAACTGTGCATGCGAAGTTCATCGCGGCGCTCTTTACCGCGATCGGCGCTGATCCGGCGCTGGCCGGGCTGACCCGCTTTATCGACAGCAACGGCCACCTTGGGCCGCTGGGCTGGCAGCGGCTGATGCCGGTGACCGATGGGTTGATGCTTGACATCAAGGCGTTTGACCCTGCCACCCACGCCGCCCTGACCGGGCGCGACAATGCCAAGAGCCTTGCCAGCGCGCGCATCGCGCAGGCGGCGGGCAAGCTTTACGAGTTGCGCTTTCTGATGGTGCCGGGCTTCACCGACAGCGAGGCCGAGATTGCCGCGCTGGCCGCCTTCGCGCGAAGCCTCGGGCGGGTGCGCGTAAAGCTGAACGCCTATCAGCATCACGGCGTGCAGGGCGCGGCGCGCGATTGGCCAAAGATGCCGCGCGCGGGCGTTGAGGCCGCAGCCGCAAGGCTGCGCGCGGCGGGGGTGACAGAGGTGGTCACACCGGCAGTCTGGCTTTAGCAGGCTGCTATTTCCACGCGCTCCACGGGAACGGTTTTTCGTCCGACCGGCCCGAAAGAAATTGCGAGGCTGCCGCCATCCAGTTTGCCAAGCCGTCGCCAAACCGCATCACACCCTCGTTGCGGCTCTTGCCGAACAGCATCCACAGGAACTGGATCACCGCGCAAAGACTTATGAGCGCGGTGGCGATACGCAGCAACACCATCATCACCAGCATCAACAGGCCATGCAGCCAGATGTTCCCCGGCAGATCACCCGCTTCGGTGGCGGGCGCGGGCGGGGCCTCGTCAACAGGGCTTTGCAGCACAACCGGTTCTTCCGGGGGCGGGGTTTTTGGTGTTTTCATCACACTCTCCGTTTCTGACAGACGCGCGCGCCACTTTGGCGTGCCATGGGTGGCGGCGACACTCGCATATCTGGCACAATAGCGCGCCCGCGCGCCATGACAGGGATCAATGGAACCGCGCGCGCAGACCGAATAATCCGGGCATTCGCGATGCGAGCGTTTGTTCTTTCGCCGTCTGAGGAATAGAATTGGCGCCGGGGAGCGGCAAGCGAGACGGGCCATGAGTAGTATCGGCTTTTCTATCCTTCTGCTTTCTCTGGTCGCCATTCTCGGCCTTCTGATCGGCGCGGTGCGCATCAGAGGGGTGGGCTTGGGCATAGGCGGCGTCCTTTTCGGCGGCATTCTGGTGGGGCATTTTGCGCATCAGGGCGGCTGGGCGATGGACCAGAGCGCCTTGCACTTCATCAAGGAATTCGGCCTCATCCTGTTTGTCTATTCCATCGGCAATCAGGTCGGCCCCGGCTTTTTTGCCTCATTGCGCCGCGCTGGGCTTCGGCTCAACGCACTTGCCGCCGCGATCGTGATCTTGGGTGCGCTGACCGCGCTGGTGCTGCACTACGGGTTTGGGGTCGCGCCCGAGGTTCTGCTCGGGGTCTATTCGGGCGCCGTCACCAACACCCCATCGCTTGCCGCAGGCCAGCAGATCTTGACTGAGCTTGGCCAGCCTTCCGCCACGACCGCGCGCCTTGGGCTGGGGTATGCGGTGGCCTATCCATTCGGCATTCTTGGCATTTTGTTGGCGATGTGGCTGATCAGGGTCGGCTTTGGCATCGTGGTTGCTGCCGAGGCGACCGCCAGCGATGCGGCAAGCGGAGCCGGGCACAGCGGTCTGCTGGCCGCCAATGTGGCGGTGCGCAACGTCAATATCGACGGCATCAGCTGCGCCGGGCTGGCCGAACTGATCGGCAGCGAAGTCATCTGCTCGCGGCTCAAATCTGGGGGCACACTTCGGGTGCCCGGCCCCGAAGTGCGACTGGCGATGGGGGATGTGCTGCACCTTGTCAGCGCCGACGCGGCGGCACTTCACCGCGCGACCGTGATCATCGGCCAAGAGGTCGCAGACTCACTTTCAACCAAGGGCACCGATTTTCGCTCGGAGCGCATCGTAGTAACCAACGAGGCGGTGCTTGGCATGCACATCGCCGACCTTATGTTGCAGGCGCACGGCAACGTGGTGATCTCGCGGCTGCACCGTGCCGGGGTTGAACTGGTGGCACTGCCGGGGTCGGTGCTGCAATTTGGCGACATTCTCAACATCGTCGGCCCTGGGGTCGAAATTGACCGGCTGGCAGCGCGGGTGGGGAATGCTTCGGCCAAGCTCAATCAGGTGCAGATGCTGCCAATTTTCATTGGCATCGGGCTTGGGGTGCTGCTCGGGTCGCTGCCGATCCCCTTCCCCAATCTGCCGGCACCGCTGCGGCTGGGGCTGGCGGGGGGGCCGTTGATTGCAGCAATCGTGCTGGCGCGACTTGGCAGTATTGGGCGGCTCTACTGGTTCATGCCGCCAAGCGCGAATCTGGCGCTGCGCGAAATCGGCATCGTTTTGTTTCTTGCCGTCGTCGGGCTCGATTCGGGCGCGGGATTTGTGGCGACGCTGACACGCGGCGGCGGCCTTGCCTGGATGGGGTATGGTGCGGCCATTACCCTCATTCCACTGCTCGTCGTGGGTGTTTTTGCGCGCCGGGTGTTGCGAATGAACTATCTCACGCTCTGCGGCCTACTTGCGGGTTCGATGACCGACCCGCCTGCGCTCGCCTTTGCCAATGCGGTGCACCCCGGCGCGGGCGCACCCGCGCTTGCCTATGCCACCGTCTACCCGCTGGTGATGTGCCTGCGCATTCTCTCGCCGCAAATTATGGCGATCATTCTGTTTGTTGGCAGCTGAGCCCCGCCAGAACTGCGCACCACCGCGCAAATTGCCCGCCACCCCTTTCCCTTGGCCTGGCGCCATGCCAATCATGCCCCCATGACACAGGATTTTCTCATCGTCGGCGGCGGCATCGCGGGGGTTTCTGCGGCGGCTCGGCTGTCACATCTGGGCCGCGTGACCCTGCTTGAGGCAGAGCCGCATCTGGCGCACCACGCCTCGGGGCGCTCGGCTGCATTGTTTGAGCCACGGTACGGGCTTGCCCCGGTGGTGGCACTTTCGTTTGCCTCTGAAGACCATCACCGATTTGCCAATGGCGGTGTGCTTTCGCCGCGCGGCATGATGATCGTGGCCAAATCCGATGAGGGCGAAACCTTCCGCCATGATGTCGCGGCAATGGGCCTTGCGCAGATCAGCCCGGCAGAGGCGCGCGCGGTGGTGCCGATCCTGAACCCCGCAACCGTCGCCTTCGCCGCCCATGCCGACCATGCATGGGATATCGACACCGACCTTCTGATTCAGAACTTCATGCGCGAGGCACGGGGAAACGGCGCAAAACTGCTGACCGGCGAGCGCGTCAGCGCGATCACGCGCACCGCCAGCGGCTGGCAACTGGACACCGCCAAAAGCCAGCACAGCGGGCGGATACTGGTCAATGCGGCGGGTGCATGGGTTGATGATCTGGCGCGCATGGCCGGGGTGCGGCCGCTGGGCTTTACCCCGTTTCGCCGCTCGATGGCGCGCATTCCCGCCCCCGGCGGGCAGGATGTTTCGCGCTGGCCCATGATCTTTGGCGCGGGCGAGGGCTGGTATGCCAAGCCCGACGCCGGGGCGCTGATCGTCTCACCCGCCGAGGAACATGCGATGGAGCCGCACGATGCATGGGCCGACGACATGGTGCTGGCCGAAGGCCTCGCGCGCTATGAGGAGATGGTGACCGAGCCGGTCACGCGGATGCTTTCCAACTGGGCCGGTCTGCGCACCTTCGCCCCCGACCGGGTGCTGGTGATCGGGCATGATCCGGCAGAGCCTGCGTTTTTCTGGCTTGGCGGGCAAGGCGGCTACGGCTTTCAGACTGCCCCCGCCGCCAGCGCGCTGGCCGCCGACCTGATCGCGGGCCGCCGCCCCATGCTCGACGCTGCGTCCGTTGCGGCACTGTCGCCGCGACGGCTTGCATAAACATTCACGTTCCTGCATATAATCTCCGGATGCGCGGCACCCCGCCGCCGAAAAAGGAGAATGCAATGCAATATCAGTCCGAACTCGATGCCCTGCGCGCCGAACTGCGCGTGCTCTACAAGCTGATCCCCGAACAGACCAAAGGCTTTGGCACGCTGTCAAAAGCGGTCAAGGAAAACGGCGTCCTGAGCCTGAAGGAAAAGGAATATGTGGCGCTTGCCATCGCCGTTGGCGAGCGTTGCCAGCCCTGCATCAACCTGCATGTCGAGGCGCTGATGAAGGCAGGCGGCAGCCGCGAAGAACTGGGCGACGTGCTGGCAATGTGCATCCAGATGGGCGGCGGCCCGGCGCTGATGTATGCGGCGCATGCTCTTGCGTGCTGGGATGAACTGGCCGCGAAAGCTGCCTGAGGCGATGCTCACAATAATGTGTAAGTGCAACATATCTTACGCGGCGCGGCCAACCAACTGGTTTTGCGATATTTTTATTGCGTCAAACGCAGCATCGCCTGGCCGCCGCGTGAAAATGGGCTTTTCACATTCGCCACGCCGAATATAGTGCACGCACCGATGGTGCTGACATCGGATCCGATCTTCCAAGGGCGTGTGATCCCGCCCGGGGTAGCGGTAGGGGCGGCAACGCAAGTTGCCGCCCCGATCTTTTCAGCGGGCAAGCAGCACCGCATCACATGAATGTGTATTCTGCGTGCATATTGCGCTATTTCCATCTAACAACTTGTACTTGCTTATTTTATACAAGCTGTCCCACTGGCCCTTATCTCTTGCGCACAGCCAAACCCGCGACGGAGTCGCCGACCCATTCCGTTTCATGCATGTAGGATGTAGCAAAGTAGAAGGACCGAAATCATGAAACGCCTGACCACTCTCACCGCCATTCTCGCGCTTTCCGCTGGCATGGCAGCGGCGCAGGTTGCCTTCGTTCCCGGCGCCGAATTCCTGACCGCGTGGGACCTTGACGGTGACGGCAAGGTGACGCTTGAGGAAGCGCGCGAACGCCGCGACTCGATCTTTTACATGTTCGACCTGAACGGCGACGATCAGTATTCGGCCGACGAAATCGCCGGGATTGATGCGCACAAGGCCGAAGAAGCCGCCAACGGCAAAGGCGTTGGCCAGCGCGGCGGTGGCCAGATGCGGGGCCAGGCCGGGCAAATCGGCCAAGGTATCGCGCAAGCCCCGAACGCGGCTGTGCTGCCGGGCCAAGGCGGCATGGGCCGTGGGCAGGCCGGGCATCAGGGCCAAGGCTTCGCGCAAGCGCCTGTCGGCGCGGGTGCGGCAATCCAGCCGGGCCAAGGCCGTGGCATGGGGCGTGGCGCAGGGCGCGGCCAGATGATGCAAACCGGCCTGCACCAGCCGGGTGCGATGCAGCCGGGCGCCGGTCGTGGCCAGATGCTGGGGCAAGCGCAGGCGCTGGGACAAGCGCCGGTGCAGCCGGGTGCGATGCAGCCGGGCGCAGGGCGTGGCCAGATGCAGGGTCAGGGGTTTGCCGCGGTAACCGGGGCGCAGGGTAGCACCGCTGCCGCGCTGGCCGGCACCGCAACCGAGTTGCTGGGCTTTGATACCGATGGCAATGGCATCATCACCCGCGCCGAGTTTGTTGACGGCACCCCGGTCTGGTTCGCGCAGCGCGACCGCAACGGCGATGGCGTCATCACGAGCGCTGATTTCGGCAACGGTCGCTTCTGATCCTCTCGGCCCGAGCAGCAAGGGCGGCGCCTCGGCGCCGCCCTTTTCATTGGCTCAGCCGTCGGCCCGGATGCGCGCGTTGGCTGGGTCGTGCGGGCTATCTTCACACACCACCGCATCCCATTCCTGCCGCAGGATTTTCACCTTCAGCCGCGTGCCGGGTTCCGCCAGATCGGGGCGCACATAGCCCATGCCGATCTGTTTGCCAAAGGCCACCGAATAGCCGCCCGAGGTCAGCCGCCCGACCTTTTCACCGTTCAACAGCAGCGCTTCCTTGCCCCAGGGGTCGGTATCATCCGGCCCGGCGATCAGCAGCGTCACGCATTTTGACCTAACGCCGGTGGCGAGCATCGCCGTCTTGCCCTGAAACTCCTTGCCAAGGTCCACGAAGCGGTCAAGCCCGGCCTCCAGCGGCGTGGCATCGCGCCCCAGTTCGGTGCCGAAGGCGCGGTAGGATTTCTCTTGCCTCAGCCAGTTTTGCGCCCTTGCCCCCACCAGCTTCAGCCCGTGCCCCGCCCCTGCCGCCTGCAAAAGATCCCAAAGGTAATTCTGCATCTCGATCGGGTGGTGCAATTCCCACCCCAACTCGCCCGTATAGGCCACGCGCACGGCGCGCACCGGGCACATGCCCAGCTCGATGTTGCGCATGCTGAGCCACGGAAAGCGCTTGTTGCCGAGCCCCGTGGCCGGGTCGGCATCTTTCACCACCTCGCGCAGAATGGCGCGGCTGTTCGGCCCGGCCAGCGCGAACACCCCCCACTGCGTCGTGACATCATGGATGTCGATATGTCCGAACTCGGGCGCCTTGTCCTCGGCGCATTTGCGCAGGTAATCGCTGTCATACGCGCTCCATGCCCCAGCCGAGATGATGTAATACTCGTCCGGCCCCAGCCGCACGATGGTGTATTCGGTACGCGTGGTGCCGGTGGGCGTCAGCGCGTAGGTCAGGTTGATGCGCCCCACGGCGGGCAACCGATTGGTGGTGAACCAGTCGAGAAACGTGGTAGCGCCCGGCCCGCGCACGAGGTGTTTGGTGAAGGCGGTGGCGTCAATCAGGCCTGCGGTTTCGCGGATGGCGCGCGCCTCATCCACCGCGTATTGCCACCAATCACCGCGCCGGAAACTACGCGAAGAATGGTCATCAAACCCTTGCGGTGCATAGTAATTCGGCCTCTCCCAGCCGTTGACTTGCCCGAATTGCGCGCCCGCCGCCTTCTGGCGGTCATAGGCGGGCGAGGTGCGCAACGGGCGGCAGGCGGGGCGCTCTTCATCGGGGTGGTGCAACACGAAGACGTGCTCGTAGCACTCCTCGTTCTTGCCCACCGCGTAGTCGGTGGTCATCCAGTTGCCGTAGCGCTTGGGGTCGAGGCTGGCCATGTCGATCTCGGCTTCGCCGTGCACCATCATCTGCGCAAGGTAATGCCCGGTGCCCCCGGCGGCGGTGATTCCAAAGCTGAACCCTTCGGCCAGCCACATGTTGCGCAAGCCCGGCGCCGGTCCGACCAGCGGGTTGCCATCAGGCGTGTAGCAGATCGGGCCATTGAAATCATCCTTGAGGCCGACATGTTCCGAGGTCGGGATGCGGTGGATGAACGACATGTATTCGGTCTCGATCCGCTCCAGATCGAGCGGGAAGAGATCGGCACGGAAGCTGTCAGGCACACCGTAACGGAAGCGCGCCGGCGCGCCTTTTTCATATGGCCCCAATATCCAGCCGCCGCGTTCTTCGCGCACATACCATTTGGCATCTGCATCGCGCAGCACCGGGTGTTCGGGGTTGGCTTTGCGCCATTCGACCAGCATCGGGTCGGGTTCGGTGACGATGAACTGATGTTCCACCGGAATCGCCGGGATCTTGATCCCCAGCAGTCGCGCGGTGCGCTGCGCGTGGTTGCCGGTGGCGGTCACCACATGTTCGGCACGGATCTCGAAGGTCTCGGGGCTTTCGACAAGGTTGCCGCCCTTTTCGACCATATGGCAGAGCGTCACCACCCATTCCGCCCCGGTCCAGCGGTAGCCCTGCACCTGCACCTTGCGCAAGATCTCGGCACCGTGCTGGCGCGCGCCCTTGGCCATCGCCTGCGTCACATCGGCGGGGTTGATGTAGCCGTCCTGCGGATGAAAGAGCGCGCCCTTCAGGTCTTCGGTGCGCACCAGCGGCCAGCGGTCCTTGATCTCGGCCGGGGTGAGAAATTCGTGGTGGACCCCGGCGGTTTCGGCCACCGAGGAATAGAGCATGTATTCGTCCATCCGGGCTTGCGTCTGCGCCATCCGCAGGTTGCCCACCACGGCAAAGCCCGCGTTCAGCCCGGTCTCGGCCTCAAGCGCCTTGTAGAAATCGACCGAGTATTTGTGAATGTGGGTGGTGGCATAGCCCATGTTGAACAACGGCAGCAGCCCCGCCGCATGCCATGTGGAACCGCTGGTCAACTCATCGCGCTCGACCAGCAGCACCTCCCACCCCGCCTTCGCCAGATGGTAGGCAATTGCGCAGCCAACGGCGCCGCCACCGACAACAAGGGCTTTCACATGCGTTTTCATCGGCCAACTCCGTGCGAGGGGTGCTTTGCCCGTTGATGCCAGAGCGCTGCACTCCGGGCTAGGCCTGCCCGACGCTTGAAGGCGGGAAAGCGACATTGCGGCACGGTGACACGGGCGGGGGCGTGGGCAGAAGAGGGGCGGGCGGGCGCGGCCACACTCTCGACTCTCGCCATTGCCCGACGTATCAAGAACATTATGAGAACATTTGCCCCGCCCCGCCGCTTGCTCTGCCTCTGGCTGCCGCGTCTGGCCTCTGACCGGGTCTTGCGCGGGCTGGCGCCCGAGGTGCGGGCACTGCCGTTTGCGGTAGTGGCGCGGGCGGGCAATGCGGACCGCCTTGCCTGCCTGACCGCTGCCGCCGAGGCCGAGGGGCTGGCGCGCGGCATGGCGCTGGCCGATGCGCGCGCGCTTTGCCCCGGCCTTGTCACCCGGCCCGCCGATGCGCTGGCCGAGGCGGCGTTCTTGCGCGGGCTGGCGCGCTGGGGGGGGCGGTTTTCGCCGCGCGTGGGCTGCGACGGCGCCGATGGGCTGGTGCTCGACATCACCGGGGTGGCGCATCTTTTTGGTGGCGAGGGCGCGCTGCTGGCCGAGATCATGGCGGGGCTGGCGCGGCTGGGGGTTGCGGCGCAACCGGGGCTGGCGGGCAACCGGGGCGCCGCCTGGGCGCTGGCGCGGTTTGGCGCGCGGCGCATGGCGGCACCGGGGGGCGAAGCGGCGGCCCTTGCCACCCTGCCGCCCGCAGCCCTGCGCCTGCCCGAGGCCACGCTGGCCGCACTCGACCGGCTTGGCCTGCGCCGCATCGCCGATATCGCGGCGCTGCCGCGCGCGGGGCTGGCGCGGCGGCTGGGGGCCGAGGTGTTGCTCAGGCTCGATCAGGCCACGGGCGCCGCCCCCGAGGCGATGGCGCCCGAGCCGGAACCGCCCGTGCTGTCGGTGCGCCTGACCCTGCCCGAGCCGATTGGCCTTGTGGCCGATGTGATGGCGGGGCTCATGCGGCTGCTTGATCGGCTTTGCGCGCGGCTGGCCGATGCGGGCCTCGGCGCGCGCCGCCTGCGCCTGACGCTGCGGCGCGTCGATGGCGGCGCGGCGCAGGTAGAGATCGGCCTGGCCCGGCCCTTGCGCGATGCGCCCCGCATGGCAGCACTGTTCGCGCAGGGGGTCGCGGCGGTCGAGGCGGGCTTTGGCATCGACATGCTGCGGCTGCAGGCGGTGGCGGTGGAACCGCTGGCAGCGCAGCAATTGCGGCTGGCGGGCAAACCGGGGGGCGAGGCGCTGGCCGACCTTCTGACCCGGCTTGGCAACCGCATCGGGTTTGAGGCGCTCTGGCGGCTGGCGCCCGCCGAAAGCCATATTCCCGAAAAGTCGTTCCTGCGGCTGGCCGCGGCCTTCGCCGATGCCGCCCCCGGCTGGCCCACGCCCGGCCCGCCGCGCCCCTTGCAGCTTTTCGCGCCCGAACCGCTGGCGGGCGCGGGCGCGAATGCCACCCCCCCGGCGCACTTTCGCTGGCGGCGGATGGAGTTTGCCACCACCCGCGCGCTTGGCCCCGAACGCATCGCCCCCGAATGGTGGCTTGACGACCCCGCATGGCGCAGCGGCCTGCGCGACTATTGGCAGATCGAAACCCGGCAGGGCCGCAGGCTTTGGCTGTACCACACGCCGCAAAACCCCGGCTGGTTCGCGCAAGGAGAGTTCGCATGAACCGCCCCCCGCCCAAAGGGTGCCGCCATGCCTGAAGCGCACCACGCGCCGGCCCCGCCCGGCACCGGCCCCGAGGCCGCCCGCCGCGCACTGGCCAACCGCGCCAAAGGCGGCGGCGCTGCCCCGGCCTATGCCGAGCTTTGCGTGACCACGAACTTTTCCTTTTTGCGCGGCGCCTCGCACCCCGAAGAGCTGGTGTTGCGCGCCGCCGAAATCGGCTTGCACGCCATTGCCATCACCGACCGCAATTCGCTGGCGGGCGTGGTGCGCGCGCATGTGGCGCTGCGCGAACTGGCGCGGATGCGCAGCGAGGCCGAGGCCCCCACAGCCACAGCCACAGCCACAGCCGATGCGGGCGCCCAGCCCAGCCCCACGCCGCAAAGGCGAGAGGCGACCACCGCCACCCCCCCCCCCAACATTTCCCCCCCCCCCCCCCCCCCCCCCCCCCCCCCCCCCCGCCCCCCCCCCCCCCCCCCCCCCCCCC
>JAHYIZ010000051.1 GCA_019429405.1 Paracoccaceae bacterium | reverse complement strand
TGCCTTGTCAAGCTTGGCTGCGTTGCGCATGGCGTATGCGCGTGTGCGCAATCCGTAGCGCCGGTATTGGGTCAAACTGTCGGATCGAGCAGGTCGCCTGAGGCCGGTTCGGCGGGCGCCGCGACCGCCGCCCCGCGCCCGTCAAGGTGCGCCTCCCAATCCTGCATCAGTGTCACGCGCCGCTGATAGGCATCGCCCCGGCGATAGGCGGCGTCCACCTTGTCGCCGATGGTGTGGGCCAGCGCGGACTTGATCGCGCCATAGGGCGCGTCCGCGCAATCTTCGGCCCAATCTCGGAACGCAGACCGGAAGCCGTGCGGGGTCGCGTCGTCAATTTCCATGCGGCGCAGGACCGCCGCCAGCGTCATGTCGGACATTGGTTTGCCGGATTTCGTGCCCGGGAACACAAGCGCCGCGCCCTTGTCGTCGTCGCGCGGGCGCAGGCGCTCCATGTCGCGCAGGATCGCCACGGCACGATCCGTCAACGGCACCCGGTGCTCGCGCTTGGCCTTCATGCGCCAGTCCGGCACCGTCCAACGGCGCTCTCCGAGGTCGATTTCGGCCCACGTTGCGCCCCGCACCTCGCCAGACCGTGCCGCCGTCAGGATGGCAAACTCCAAGGCCCGCGCGGCCACGCCGTCGCGTTCCCGCAAGCGGGTCACAAAGTCCGGCAGGTCTTTCCACGGCATAGCGGCGTGGTGTTCCCGCTTGCCCTTGGGCTGCTTCGGCAGAAGCGTGGACAGATGCCCCCGCCAGCGTGCCGGGTTCTCGCCCGACCGAAGCCCGGACGCGGACGCGGCGTCAAGCATCCGCTCGATACGTCCCTGCGTCCGGCGGGCGGTCTCGGGCTTCGACGTCCAGATCGGCTTGAGCGCGTCCACCACGTCCTGCGTCCTGATCGCGTCCACGGACTTGTCGCGCAGCGGTGCGGCGTAGGCTGTGAGCGTCATGCGCCATTGGTCGCGGTGCTTGGGATTGCTGAACTGGCGCAGGTTCTCGTCCATCCAGTCGTCGCTGAATTGACCAAAGGTCTTGGGCGCGGCGCGGGCGGCTTCCTCGCGCTGCCGCTCGGCCTCGTCCTCTCGGTGTTTGATCGGGTCGCTACCGTCGCGGGCCAGCTTGCGTGCCGCGTCCGCCTTGTCGCGCGCGTCCACCAGTGAGACGCCGCCCTTGCCCGCCGGACCCAGCCCCATTTCGCGGCGCTTGCCGGTCAGCGGCGAGATGAACCGGAACAGCCAGCGTTTGCCGCCGTTGGTCGAGATGTGCATGAGCAACCCGCCGCCGTCGAAGTAGTATCCGGGTTCTGAAGCAGTATCGACCTGGCGGGCCTTAAGCCGCGTGGTCGCGCGGCTGCGCGTGCTTGCGGGTGTGCTTTCAGTGGTGGCTTCGGACATGGTGGGTTTCCTTGTTGCCGTAAGCAGGATCGCATGGGTCCGTGTGGGCTAGCCCTTCGCAGGCCTAGGGGCACAAGCGGCAAGCGCTAGGCGTGCCGCCGCTACTCGCGCCGCTCCTGAGGCTCTGGGGCGCCCCAGCACCGCGCCAATGTCGCGGCGGGTAGATTGTGGGGCACAGACAGGCGGCCTGCCTGTGCCCAACGCCTCAATGCGCCGACGCGCCACGAGCACGCGCGACCGCTGCCGCAATCGCAGCCGTAGGTGCGATTTCAATCTGTGCACGGAAATGAGCTTGGTCGAGCAGGACGGACGCAATGCGGTCCTTATCGTCCAGCCGGTTCGCAAGCGTCACTACCATGCCGTGTAACTGTTCGAGGTCCAGCGCTTCGAGTTCGACGCAAAGGGTCTGGGGGACGGGAGTAGCGGCGGTTTCCGTAAGGCGTTTCACGGGGCTTCCTTTCCGTTATTAAGGGGGCACGTCTTTTGTGCCCCCTCTTATGCCCCCTTATAGGATCGCAGCGCAAGACCCCATATGATACTGCTTCAAACCAAAACGTCTTGCTATTGTCTGTTTTGTCAGCATGTTATGTGACTACTAGAGACAGGACGTAACAAGATCAGACTTAGTTATGGCGGACTTCGGCTCCGCCACTCATCATTGAAATCATTGCGTAAATCGTCGCTTTTTTGGCCATACCCGCCATTGCACCCGCCTTAGATTTTGCGCTTGGGTGCGAGTTGCTCGCTTGTAGCTATGGCGAAGTGCCGCAGTCGCGCAGTCGCATTTCCAAATCACGGCTTTCCCTGGTGAGGTCAGCGATCATCCGGCGCAGGTCCATTATCTCGCGCGTCCTGCCACCGTGTCGATAGGCGGGATTTGCCTTTCCCGGCCCAGCGCCGCCCCGTGCGCCGTGCATCCGGCAGACGCTCCAGCCCCGCACGGCAGGGTTGCCACAGGCAAGGCCCGTGCGCTTTGCGTGGGCGGTGCAGCGCGGGGCGCGGTGCATGGGGTAGGTGGTCGAATTCATTTGTTGCCCCCTCCGGCTCTGTTGCACAAATCAACTGTTGGACGTTGTTCCCCTTCCCCCGGACAGACTCATCCCACGGCTTCAGTCACGGGTATGCCAAGCGCGGTGAAGCCGTTCAGGACGGCGACACGAACCTGGAACTCGGCAACCTGACGGTCGAAGTCGCGCGCCATGAGGCGTTGGCCCAGCAGTTTAACGCAGTGCATCTTTGTTTCGACGCGGCTCCGGCGGTGGTATCCGCTCCATCGTCGCCAGATGGTTCGACCGAAGCGGCGTGATGCGCGCAGGGCTTCGTTGCGGGCGATCGCTCCCGGGGTGTCGGGCTTCCATGGCTTGGCGTTCTTGCGGGGTGGGATGATCGCGGCGGCACCGCGGGCAGCGATGGCGTCATGGCATTTGCGCGTGTCGAAGGCGCCGTCAGCGGTGACGCTTGCGATATCCTGATCGGGCGGGATCTGGTCAAGCAACTCGGGCAACATAGGCGCGTCGCCCACATCGCTGGCGGTGAACTCAGCAGCCCGGATCTCCAAGGTTTGCTCGTCAATCCCGATGTGAATCTTGCGCCACACGCGGCGTTTCGTGCCGCCATGCTTGCGGGCGTTCCATTCACCTTCGCCTTCGACCTTGATCCCCGTGCTGTCGATCAGCAGGTGCAGCGGGCCTGCTGATCCGCGAAAGGGGATGTTGACCTGCAGGGTCTTCTGGCGGCGGCTCAGCGTGCTGAAGTTCGGCACAGCCCAGTCAAGGTCGATCAGCCGCAGCAGGCTTTCGACGAACCCGGTCGTCTGTCTGAGCGCCATGCCGAACAGCACCTTCATGGTCAAGCAGGTCTGGATGGCCGCGTCACTGTAGTCCGGCTGTCGGCCGCGTTTGCCGGTGGGCGCAGCCTCCCAGGTCATGGCGGGATCAAACCAGATCGTCAGCGAGCCGCGGCGCTTCAGCGCTTCGTTATAGGCGGGCGAGTTCTTGGTTCTGTAGGTGGGGGGTGTAGGTCTGCTCATGCAGCCCAGCTACCACGCTGGATTCACGAGATGAATCCCTCACCGGATTTGCGCAACAGAGCCCACCCGCAGGCACTTGAAGGCAAGCCAAGAAACAGCCGTTCTCAATCGCCAAGCAATTTCAATATGTAATGGGTGAAAGTGGTGCCCAGAGCCGGAATCGAACCAGCGACACGCGGATTTTCAATCCGCTGCTCTACCAACTGAGCTATCTGGGCACCGTGCGAGGCGCGTCGTGCCTCGGGTGCGGGTTTCCTAGACGAGCGCGCGTGACCTGTCCAGAGGCTTTTGGGCGAAATGTGGCCACGCGGTGTCAGTGCACCGGTGCTTCGGGGTCGGCGTCGCGGGCTGGCGGGTTTTCGTCGTCCACCGCCTCGCCGGGGATCGCATAAGACCCGGTGAGCCAGCGCCCGAGATCTACATCGGCGCAGCGGCGCGAACAGAAGGGCCGGTATTTCGGGTCGGTCGGTTTGGCGCAGATCGGGCAGCTCGCCATGTTATTCCTCCGCCAGAATGGATGCCAGCGGCACCCGGTCGCGCTTGCGGCTAAGCTCGAAATTTCCAAGCGGGGTCCATCCGGCAAGGCTGGTTTCGGCGGCCTCGCCCTTGAAGGCGGCGCGCAGTTGCTGCTCCAGCGTGGCGCGGTCACGCTTGGCCATCGGCGCAAAATCGACGACGATCTGGCCACCAAGCCCGCGCAGGCGCAACTGGCGCGGTAGCTCGCGCGCGGCGGCGATATTGGCCTTCAACGCGGCGGCGGGCGAATGATCGGAACCGGTGTTCACATCGACCGCGATCAGCGCCCGCGTGGGTTCGATCTGCATATGCGCGCCGATGGGCAGCGGCACGCGCGGGGCAAGGAGCGGCGCCAGCGCCTCGGGCACGCCGTGCGCGGCCATCGCGCCGGGCGCGTCGGTCACCTCGTCGGGCGCGGGGTCTGCCCAGTCGCGCCATGCTTCTTCATGCGGGGTCGGCGCATCGACCAGCAGTTCCGGCTCACCCGGCAGATCGGCCAGCACCGCCTCGGCCAGCGCGCGCATCTGCGCGATGTCGGCGCTGATATCGTCGTCTTCGGCGCTGTCGCAGGCCGACCGCAGGATCAGCCCGGCCGTGCTGCCCGCCATTGCCTCGGCCGCCAGCGCTGCCAGCGCCGCGCGGGTTTCACTGTCGCGGATGCGGCGCGAAACGTTGAGGCCGGGGGCATCGGGGGTGACGATGCCATAGCGGCTTTTGAACAGGAGCCGCGCCGAAACCGGCACCGCTTTGCCCGGTTCGGCGCCGCCCGAAACCTGCACCAGCACCGCCTGACCGGGTGCAAGCCCCCCGGTTTCGCGCAAAAAGCCCTTTTCACCGCCGGGCAGGCGCAGAAACACCCCGCCCTGTCCTTTCATCTGACGGTCGACCACGCCCCGGCAAATGGCGCCGGGCGCCAGCGCCACCGCCTCGCCGGGGTCGATCAGCAGGTCGTCGAGCCGCCCGTCCACCATCAGCGCCGCAGCCTCGCGGCCGCCAAGCTCGCCCAAGATCACCACACGGCCCTTCATGCGCCCTCCACCGGGTAGCCTGCCGCGCGCAAGAGCGTTGCGGTTTCGGTCAGCGGCAGGCCGACGACCGCCGAGAATGACCCTTGCAGCCACGGAATGAATGCGCCGGCGCGGCCCTGAATGCCGTAGCCTCCGGCCTTGCCATGCCATTCACCGCTGGCAAGATAGGCGTTGACCTCGGGGTTCGACAGCGGCTTGAACCTGACGATGGTATCAACCAGCCGTTCCCACACCCGCTCGCCCCGGCGCACCACCACGGCGGTCAGCACATGGTGCCTGCGCCCCGAAAGCGCCCAGAGAAATTCGGCCGCCTCGCCGGCATCGGCGGGTTTACCCAGAATGCGCCGCCCCACCGCAACCGTTGTGTCTGCGCACAGCAACACCTCGCCGTCGTGCAGTGCCACCGCTTGCGCCTTGGCGCGCGCGATCCGCAGCACATAGGCGCGCGGTGTTTCGCCACGCAGCGGGTCTTCGTTGATGTCCGGGGCGCGAAAGGCATTGGGCGTGATACCCAGTTGCGCCAAAAGCTCAGCCCGGCGCGGGCTGGCAGAGCCGAGAACCAGCTTCACTTGAAACGGTAGTTGATGCGGCCCTTCGACAGATCGTAGGTGTTCATTTCCACCTGCACCTTGTCGCCCGCCAGCACGCGGATGCGGTTCTTGCGCATCTTTCCTGCCATATGCGCGATGATTTCATGGCCATTTTCAAGCTCGACCCGAAACGTCGCGTTCGGCAGGAGTTCCTTCACGACGCCGGGGAATTCGAGCATTTCTTCCTTGGCCATGGTCACTCCAGTAGGATCAGCCCGTCAAACCTCGCGGGCGCGCCCTAAATGCGCCGGGATTTCAGGTTTTTCAAGGCAAA
This sequence comes from Paracoccaceae bacterium, assembly GCA_019429405.1. Classification (GTDB taxonomy): domain Bacteria; phylum Pseudomonadota; class Alphaproteobacteria; order Rhodobacterales; family Rhodobacteraceae; genus UBA6213. The sequence continues at coordinate 6,917 of JAHYIZ010000051.1, read as the reverse complement.
ACGGCATGCGCGGGCATTTGCCTCTGCGGCGCTCAGGCGGCGGGTTCGCCGGGTGGGCCGAACCGCGCAAGCATCCGCGCCACGATCTGGTCACGGGTCTTGCGATAGGCCTCCAGCCGCGCTTCGCGGCCCTCGCCAAGCCCGGTCGGGTCGAGGATCTGCCAGTATTCGACCTCAAGATGAAAGAACCGCGTCAGCTCCAGCGCCCGGCGCTGGCTTGCGGGCGACAGCGCCACCACCAGATCGAAGCCGGAAAGATCATCGCCCCAGTCCTGCATCTCGTCAAAGCTGCGCACACGGTGGCGACCAAGCTCAACGCCGATTTCCTGACAGACGGTGATTGCAAAACCATCGGTTTCAAGCTCGTTCTTGACCCCGACCGACTGGACGTAGACATCCTTGCCATAGAACTTTTTCATGATGCCCTCGGCCATCGGCGAGCGCGTCGAATTATGGTCGCAGCAAAACAGTACCGAATGCGGCAGCTTGCCCACTTCAGGCCCCCGGCATCAGCACGCATATCAGCGTGAAGAGGCGCCGCGCCGTGGCGCGGTCAAGCTCGGCCTTGCCCGCAAGCCGTTCGATCAGCACCTCGGCGCCTTCGTTGTGTATGCCGCGCCGGGCCATGTCGATGGCCTCGATCTGGCTCGGGGGCAGGCGTTTGACGGCGTCAAAATAGCTTTCGCAGATCTGGAAGTAATCCTTCACCACCTGTCGGAACGGCCCAAGAGAAAGGTGAAACTCTGCCAGCCGGTCGCCCGCCTCGTTTGACGCCTCGACCACCAGCCGCCCCTCTCGGATGGCAAGGCCAAGGCAGAACGGCCCGGCAGGCGGCGGCGCACCCGCGCGGCCCGGTAGGGCAAAGCTGTTTTCCTCAAGCAGATCGAAGATCGCGACCTTGCGCTCCTGCGCAATTTCGGGCGTCGGTGGCGGCAGGCCACGGTCGTCAATCTCGATGCGGCTGATCCGGGCGGTCATTGGCCGCCCTCGTTCAGCGTCGCAAGCCGCGCAAGCACGCTCAAACCATGCGCCTCAAGGCTTTCCGACGCCGCCAACCGTGCGGCGGCAGGGCCGATTGCGGCCAGCGCCGCCGGGGTCATCCGCGCCAGCGTGGTGCGCTTGAGGAAATCGAACACCGACAGCCCCGATGAGAACCGCGCCGAACGTGCGGTGGGCAACACATGGTTCGGCCCGCCGACATAGTCGCCGATTGCCTCGGGCGTGAAGGCGCCCAGAAATATCGCCCCGGCGTGTTTCACACGCGCCGCCAGCGCCTGCGGGTCAGCCACACAAAGCTCCAGATGCTCGGGCGCAATCCGGTCGCTCAACTCTGCCGCCTCGGCCAGATCGCGCACCACGATCACCGCGCCATAATCGCGCCAGCTGGCCCCGGCAATGGCGCGGCGTTGCAGCGTTTGCAGACGTGCCTCGACCGCCGCCGCCACCGCCCGCCCGAAATTCGCGTCATCGGTGATGAGGATCGCCTGCGCGCTTTCGTCATGCTCGGCCTGGCTCAGCAGATCAAGCGCGATCCAGTCGGGGTTGTTCGCCGCATCAGCGATGACCAGAATCTCCGAAGGCCCCGCGATCATGTCGATGCCGACCCGGCCAAACACGCGCCGCTTGGCCGCCGCCACATAGGCGTTGCCCGGCCCGGTGATCTTGTCCACCGCCGCGATGGTGGCGGTGCCATAGGCCAGAGCCGCAATCGCCTGCGCGCCACCGATGCGGTAAACGGTGTCGACCCCGGCGATCTCGGCGGCGGCCAGAACCAGCGGGTTCACCACGCCGCCCGGTGTCGGGCAGGCAACCACCAGCCGCTCTACCCCCGCCACCCGCGCCGGAATCGCATTCATCAGCACCGAAGACGGATAGCTCGCCAGCCCTCCCGGCACATAAAGCCCCGCCGCCGCGACCGGCGTGAAGCGCCAGCCAAGCTCGGCTCCCTCAGGGTCGGTCCAAAGCGCATCGGCGGGTATCTGGCGCACATGGTAGGCGCGGATGCGTTCGGCCGCGAGCTCCAGCGCGTCACGATCAGCCGTTGAAACCTTTGCCACTTCGGCGGCAACTTCGGCGGGCGAAAAGGCGAGCGTCTCGGGCGTGAGGCGCAGCCGGTCGAAGCGCTCGGTCAACGCGATCACCGCGCCGTCGCCGCGCGCACGCACGTCTGCTATGATCGCCGCCACCGCCGCATCGACATCGGGCGCATCTTCGCGTTTCATCCCCAACAGGGCGGCAAAACGCGCCTCAAACCCCAGTTCAGTGGTCGAAAGTATGTGCGGCATCGGGCGCTCCCAGCTTGCCCTTCCCGATTAAGGCCTTCGCGCGCATCCCGCAAGCGCCGCAACGCAGCGTGGCGCCACCAGAACAAAATGCTTCAGCCAAAATATCCCCGCCGGAGGCCGCCGCCCTCGCAGAGTTCATTCCGGGTGCTGCGGCGCCTTGCGTGAGGGCGCCAGATAGGGCCGCGTCACATCGCGCAACGCAAGGTTCAGGCATTCGACCTCAACCGCAATCGCGCCGTCACCTGCCAGCGTCAAGGTCAGCCGCCCGGCGCCGTCGGCCCCCGGCGCCCAGCCGATGTCGAGCAGCGACAGCACGGTGCCAGTTGCCCCCGGCGCAACCCCCGCAAGCTGCACCCCAAGCACGTCGGAGATCAGCAAGAGTGCGCGCACCCGCTCGAATGGCCGCCCCTGTGCCTCGGCCTGGGCGCGGTCTTCCCAGCGGAAGCGGTTTATCAGCAGCCCCAGCCGCCGCGCCTTGCGGTCATAGGTGATGTCGGTGGCGCTCAGTACCGCGTCCTGCACCAGCGCCGCCATCACCGCCAGATCGTCGGCTGTTTCGGCCCTAAGCCGCAGCGGCGCCTCGGCGCCGTCTTCAAAGCGCGCGTCGCTCATGCCTGCACCCGTTCAATATCGGCGCCCACGGCGCGCAGCTTTTCCTCGACCCGCTCATAGCCCCGATCGAGGTGATAGACACGGCTCACCACGGTTTCGCCCTCGGCCGCCAGCCCGGCGAGGATCAGCGAAACCGAGGCGCGCAGGTCGGTCGCCATCACCGGCGCGCCCCGCAACCGCTCGACCCCGGTCACGGTGGCGGTGCCGCCATGCACATCGATTTTCGCGCCCATGCGAGTAAGCTCTGGCGCGTGCATGAAGCGGTTTTCAAAGATCCGCTCTTCCAGCACGCTCACCCCATCGGCGGTGCACAAGAGCGCCATCATCTGCGCCTGCAAATCGGTCGGAAAACCGGGGAACGGCTCGGTGACCACGTTCACCGCGTTCACCCGCCCGTTGCGCCGCGCAACTTTCAGCCCACGTGGCGTTTCGCTGACATCTATGCCGGCCTCGTCGAGCTTGGCCACGAAGGCCCCCACCAGATTCAGCCGCCCGCCCAGCAGTTCCACCTCGCCTCCGCAGATGGCGGGGGCGAGCATATAGGTGCCAAGTTCAATCCGGTCGGTCACAACAGGGTGGGTGGCGCCGCCCAGGCGGTCCACCCCCTCAATGGTGATGGTGCTGGTGCCCTCGCCCTCGATATGCGCCCCCATCTTGCGCAGGCATTGCGCCAGATCGACGATTTCGGGCTCGCGCGCGGCGTTCTTCAGCACCGTGGTGCCCTTGGCCAGCGTGGCGGCCATCAGCGCGTTTTCGGTGGCACCCACCGAGACGAACGGAAACGCGACGACCGCGCCCTTCAGCCCCCCCGACGCCTTGGCGTGCACATAGCCGTCGCGCAGGTCAAGCTCGGCGCCCATTGCTTCAAGCGCCTTCAGGTGCAGATCGACCGGGCGCGCGCCAATGGCGCAGCCGCCGGGCAGTGACACCACCGCATGCCCCTCGCGCGCCAACATCGGCCCGAGCACAAGGATCGAGGCGCGCATTTTGCGCACGATGTCATAGTCGGCAGTGTGGTTGGTGATCGCGTGGCTTGAAAGCGCCAGAACCTGCCCGCTTTGCAGGCTGGCCACCTCGGCGCCAAGGCTGGCCAGAAGCTGGGTCATGGTGGCAATGTCAGAAAGCCGCGGTGCGTTGGTCAGCGTCAGCGGCTCTTCGCTGAGCAGGGTCGCGGGCATCAGCGTGAGGCAGGCGTTCTTAGCCCCCGCAATCGGGATCGTGCCGCTGAGCGGCCTGCCGCCGCGCACAAGGATCTGGTCCATCAACTGTCCTGCCCTTTGTTGTCGTTGTCGTCGTTGTCGTTGTCGGCTGCCGTCGCCGCCCGGCCGCGCGCTTGCGCTTTGCGCCGCGCGAGATTGGCACGCAGTTCGGCGGCCAGTCGCGCTTCGCGTGCCGCCTTGCCCTGTGCCGCGGGGGTAGGTGCCTTGCCGTTCATGGCCCCTTCCATACGCGCATCGCCCGCAAGCGTCCAGATCAGCGCGGCGCTGTGCCGGTGCGCAATTCAGGCGGATTTGTCGCATCGCCTGCCAGCGCCCTGACGTTAGAGTTACCGGCAGGGACCACCGAGAGATAATGGCACGCATTCGGCACCCCCGACCGGACGGGCTACGCCAGATGTTTCTGGCGGCGCTGCTGTTTGCGCTGCTCTCACCCACAGTTTTCAGCCTCGGCCTGCGCGCGCCTTGGGCGCTGCCCGCCGATTTCACCGACCAGCACTATCTTTGCACCGAAGACACGGGCGCCGCGCTGGCCGATCTGAACGGCGGCCGCGATCCCGACAGGCCGCTTTTCCAAGACCCGGCCTGTTCGCTTTGTGTCGTGCTGGCAACTGCGGTCTGCCCCGAGCCGGCGCTTGCGGCACCGCTTGCCGTAACGGCCCGCTATCTGGCCCTGCGCCCAGCCGCAACCATCGCCCCCGCGCTTGCGCGGATTGCGCTGCCGCCGGAGGCGCGCGGCCCTCCCCGCCTGATCTGACCGACGGTCCCAGTGTCGGCCACGCGCTGGCACCCACCCCTTGACGGGGTCATGCACCGCCGGCGCCGCCGCCTGTTTGACGCATCTTTCAAGCTGTGTCCGAGCGCGGCGGCCCAATCAGAGCAACAGGAGATCAGAAATGACAAGTTCAAGACTATTCGCGGCGGGCGCCGCACTGGCCATGCTGTGGTCAGGACCAGCGCTGGCTGAGCCTTTGGTGGTGCCCGAAGACCTGAAGGCCTGCATCGAGTGCCATTCCGGCACCACCGAGATCGGCCAGAAAATCCTCTCGGCCAAGGCCGGCTGGAACCAGTCGGTGCACGCACTTGGCCAGCGCCAGCCGATTTTCGACGCCGCCAGCCATGAGGCGATCGGCTATTACTGGGGCGGCTCGATGTCGTCGATGGGCAATGGTTCCAGTTGCCAGGTCTGCCATACCAACGAGGGCTTCCTGGCAAAACTCGCGGGCAAATATGACAGCCCCGAGGCCGTGGCGGCCGAGGTGCTTGCGCATCCCTCGCCAATCGGCTGTTCCACCTGCCACCTTGTGCATGAGGAAACCGACTTTTCGGTACTGCGGGTGCCGAGCGGCACACCGGTGCACAACGGCATCAACGCCACCTATGACAAGCCCGAAGGCAGTGTCTGTGTTGCCTGCCACTCGGTGCGCCTGATGGATGGGCGCGTCGCCACTTTCGACACGACCATCGACCGCATCATGAACTCGCTCAAGGCCGACTTCGCGCTGAGCGCCCATTTCGGGCCCCATTACGGCGGCGAGGCCGACATTCTGGTGGGGGCGAACGGCGCCGAATACGCGGGCATGGACTACACCAACGATTCGGCACATTCGACCGACACGAAATCGAACTGCACGAGCTGCCACATGCCGCTGCGCACCGACATGATGTCGCATCTGTCGGCGGGTCTGGGCAACCACAGCTTCGAGATCACCGCCCCCCTGCGCGGCGCCATGGGTGCCAATCTCGGTGGTTGCGAGGGCTGCCACGACATCGTCAAGCGTGACCTGACCACCTACACGGTGGCTGAATCGACGGGGTACCTCAAGGCAGGGTCTCTCTATTTCCAGGATATCAAGAACTGGGAGGCAAGTACCGAGACCGAAACCTTCAGGCTTGAGGTGCCCAAGCAACCGGCGCGCATGGTCAGCGACATTCTGGTGCGGCTGGCAGACCCTGATCAGGGGTGTTCGGGCCTGCTGGCCACGGCCTACGACCAGATCACAGGCACCAGCGGCGGCATGCGCTTTGCCAATGACGGGCATGAACGCTGCGTGATCGCGGGCTACGGGCGCGACAAACTGCCCGCTGCAAGCGCCGAGACCGAGCCATCGGCCAGGCTGCTGAAAGCGATCTGGAACTTCGCGCTGGTCACCGAGGGCGATGCCACGCTGGGGCTGCACAATCTCAACTACACGCTGCGCCTGCTTTACGACAGCTGCGCCGACCTCAACGATCTGGTCGGCAGAACCGACCATGCCGCCGCCTGCAACAATCCTGCGGCCAACCGGCCCTGAGCCAATGCTCTGAGCCATTTCCCGGGGCGGTTGCGCCGCCCCGGGCCCGTCTGTCAGATTGCGCTTGCGCGGGGCCGGTAATGCGTCTAAATCCGCGCCCACGGCCCGCGAGGCCACCCCGGCGCTGTGGTAGCTCAGTGGTAGAGCACTCCCTTGGTAAGGGAGAGGTCGAGAGTTCAATCCTCTCTCACAGCACCATCTAACCCCATGATCGGCTCTGTTGCACAAATCAGTTGATGGCGGAGGTTCCCCTTTCCCCAGTCGGACTCAGCCTACGGCTTCCGTTACGGGAATTCCGAGCGCGGTGAAGCCGTTCAGGACGACCACCCTGACCTGGAACTCGGCAACCTGACGCTCGAAGTCTCGCGCCATGAGGCGCTGACCCAGCAGTTTCGCTGCGCGGACCTTCGGTTCACACAGTGCATCTTTGTCTCGACGCGGCTCCGGCGGTGGTAACCACTCCATCGTCGCCAGATCGTCCGGCCGAAGCGTTTTGATGCGCGCAGAGC